>JAWUXY010000053.1:0-18108 GCA_034111105.1 Bermanella sp.
TCAAGATACCTATATTTACTCACGTACCTTATCTTTAGTTAGCGGGGCTAGCTTTCGTCGTGATGAAGTTCGTTCGGATACCTACTTTAATGGCTATTTAAAAAACGATACGACACGATTATTTGGTAGTGCTACATGGCAAGCGACGGTTAAGACGAATTTGCATTTGGGTGTGATGGCAGAGCAAGAAAGTGATGCCGATTTGGTTTTTGCACCACGCGCTGCGTTGAATTATAAGTTCACACCGAGCCAATCATTACGCTTGGTTTATAGCGAGTCAGTGCGTAGTCCTGACTTATTTGAACAAGACGCATATTGGCAGTTAAACGTTGAAAACCCAGTGTCGGCAGCGCCGCTAAACGGCACCATTTATTATCAGAATACTCAAGGTCCTGGTAATTTAGACCACCAATATATCCGTTCATACGAAGTGGGTTATTACGGTCGTTTTAATCGCTTCAATAGCGAATTAGATGTGCGCGTGTTTGAAGAAAATTTAACCGATGTTTATTATCAGTCGTTAACATTAGATAATATTGAAACCATTGATGACATCACTATGCGGTTTCAAGGCGTTGAGTGGCAATACAGTATTGCACCGATTGCTGGGACTCAATTTCGTTGGGTTGGCGCGTATGTTGATGCGAAAACAAACATTGATAATGACTTAGATGGTGATAGAGAGCGTGTGATATTACGTGTGTACGCGAGAAACACACATACACTGTCATGGTTACAATCATGGGGCGATGCAACCAGCACCAGTTTAAATTACCTTTTGGCCAATGAATATGATGAATTGAATTCGTTGGACAGTGATCGCTCTTTGATCGAGCGTATCGAAATGAAAGCGATTCATAATATCGCGCTACCCAGTACTAACTTAGAATTAAGCGCTAATGTGCAGCATGATTTAATGTCAGGTTCTTATATTTGGCGTGGCAATGTATACAAAAATGAAACGCGCTTCCAACTTGGCGTTCGGTTTAATTTTTAACAGCCATTAAAAAAGCCCCCATTAAATAATGGGGGCTTATTTTTTCAGAATTCTTAACGCCTTAAGCAATCAATTAAGACTCGCGATAAATTCCCATGATTTTTTCACTGATAATATTTTTCACACCTTGGCGCTCTAAGCTCGATAAATTCGATAGCGCACCTAAACGTAAGCGGTGTAAGTGCAAGCAAGGCATTTCAGAGTCAAACTCACGTAAGTCTCCTTTCTTTAACACAGGTAAAAAAGGATCGTTACCCTGGAAGCGTTTTAAAATTTGACGCAAACCTTCCTTAAATGGAATAGGGATTGAGCGAACATTTTTGCCTTTTTGCGTAATCACAATATATAAGCCAGAGCGATTAATGGTTTCTCCTGGAATAATGTGCAAACCAGTGGCCTGTACCGCGTCCGCTGGAACATGGTTAAAGGTGTCATGAAACGCATAAGGGTCGGGTAATACGACCATGTTTCTGTTTTGGTCTTCAGGGAAGAAAATATTGTAGTTGGTGTAAAGCTGATTAACAGTAGGCGAAAAGACACAGAGCTTATTTTCAAAGCGTTTAACAAAGTCAGCGGCCCGTTGTTGTTGGGATATATGCTCCAATCCCCAAACGAGATCAGAATTGTTCATATCCTGGTGTACTGCATAACCCATAAAAACCTCCAGGGCACGCCCAATGCGTGTTGATCCATGAACCTAGTATTGCTCAAACCATGTGCCATGACTGTGATGCTTTGGTGACTAAGCGTTTAGAGGTACAGCATATTTGTTAACGCAGGGTAATGCGGTGATGTGAATCACGGCCAAACTGAGAGCCAGTCGTGATTTTGTTGAAAAAATAAGCAATCTTATATGATTAAGTTCTTTCAGGGATAATATTTAACCCGCAAAGTTTGGTCACCAAGCTGCTTAATAGGCGCCACGAGTCGTCTTTTAATAAACCTTTACTCGCCAGATCCACTTGCTTACAAATTGTTAAGCTTTGTTGCACGGCCGTTACATTTAAACGACGTGCGGCGCCTTTTATTTGGGTTTGTTTTTTTGGCCAAAACACTTTGAGCTGTTGCAGTGCTTTGTCGTCAGGGGTACCTGATTGGGTTAGCTGCATAAAGGATAATAGCTGGCGGATGTCGTTGGTTAAAATAGCCAGAGGCTGTAAGGCGTGAATACCTTCGCCTTGTAATGTACTTAGTATGTGAAGGCTACGTGCGGTATCGCCTTTAAAGGCGGACTCAGAGAGCGCAAATACATCATAACGACTGGCATCTCCCACCGCCGCTTCAATGTGCTCAGCGCTGATTTGCTCAAGGCCAAGCATCTTTAGTTTTTCGATCTCTTGTGCACCGGCAAGTAAGTTACCATCGGTGCGGTCCGCCAGTAGCGCAAGTGCATCACGATCTGCCTTCATACCCTGTTGGCGCATTCGGTTGGCTAACCAACTTGGCAGTTGATTACGCTCAATGGGCCAGTGCTGAATAAAGGCCCCTATTTGATCAAGTGTTTTAAACCATTTGCTATTGGTGGCCGACTTATCCATTTTGGGCAGTTGCAATATCACAATGTTGTCTGGGTTCGGGTTGGCGAATAGCTCTATTAAGGCTTTGCCCCCTTGGTCACCGGGTTTGCCACTGACAATGCGTATTTCGATTAACTTACGCGATGAAAATAATGATAAAGCATTTGCTGCTTCAAGCAGCTCGCCCCATTTGAAGTTACCTTCTACATGATGCACTTCGCGTTCATCAAAGCCTTGTGCCTTGACGGCGGTACGAATTTGATCGCATATTTCTTGTTCTAATAAAGGCTCATCGCCACTGACAATATAGAGTGGCTTGAGTTCTTTTTGTAAGTGCTGTGCAAGTTGTTCGGGTTTTAAGCGCAAAATTAATCAGCCTGTTTAGGTTGAAGTTTGATGGCTTTTAAACGCAACAAAACATTATAAGCATTGTACTGTTTCATCTCGCGACGCAGGTTTTGCTCTTCTTGTGCTTTACCAATTTCAGCGCTGGCGTCGTATTGAAGCGTGCGATAATTGGTAATGTTAATTTCTTCGCTGACCGCGTTACCTTTTTCATTAAGTAACTCAAAGCTTAAGCTTTGTGTTAACTCGTATTCGCTGGCTTTTGCATTGGATGTCACACTTAATACTCGACGATCACCACTTTCACTTAAAATTTTCAATGTGTAAGGGGCATCTT
Source organism: Bermanella sp. (assembly GCA_034111105.1). Taxonomy (GTDB): domain Bacteria; phylum Pseudomonadota; class Gammaproteobacteria; order Pseudomonadales; family Oceanobacteraceae; genus Bermanella. Next base: position 3,197 of record JAWUXY010000053.1, read on the forward strand.
CAGCAAGAGTAACGCCGTTGCTGAGTAAAGATTGGCGTATCAAACTCTGTGTTAATGGTTCAGCGGTTTGTGCATCTAAATTTAAAATACGTAGGGCAACGGGCAAGTTAACCTGACCGCGTAAGTGAAAACCACAAGCTGAAAGAAAAACAAACAGGGAAGCTAAAAATGTGATTTTTAATTTTTGCATGGTTCTTCTTTTTTCTAAGTGAGTATTTCAATTAGCGTTTTCAGTCATGTTCTAATAGGGTAAAAGCTTATAAGAGACCTCAGGTTTACGCGAGTAAATGAGGTCTTACAATCAAACTTTCAACCCATTAATAACAAATGAGCTAGCTGGTTTTAGTTTGCTACGATATTGACTAATTTACCGGGTACATAAATTTCTTTACGTACGGTATTGCCGTCCAAAAACTTCTGCACATTGGCATCGGCTTTTGCTGCTGCAATGGCACTGTCTTTATCTATATTGGCTGGGACTTCTAGCTTACAACGTACTTTGCCATTTACCTGAACCACAATGGTGATGCTGTCACGCACAAGCGCTTCTTCATCCACTTCTGGCCATGGTGCATCAAGCACTAGGTCATCGTTGCCCAACTCTTTCCATAATTGATGGCACATGTGTGGTGCGATTGGCGCTAACATTTTAACCATGGCCACTAAGCCTTCTTTTAGCACCGCACGGTTTTGTTCGTCGTCTTTATTTAATTTTAGTAATGTATTGGTTAATTCCATTACCGCTGCAATTGCAGTATTAAACGCATGACGGCGAGCAATGTCGTCGCTGACTTTTTGAATGGTTTCATGGGTCTTACGACGAGCGGCTTTTTGTTCATCGTTTAAAGCACCTTTATTTAATGATGTAATTTCACCGCCATTCACTAACTCAGCAGCTAAGCGCCAAACACGTTGTAAGAACTTTTGCGCCCCTTGTACGCCAGCATTTGACCATTCTAAAGATTGCTCTGGCGGCGCGGCGAACATCGTATATAACCGCACAACGTCGGCGCCGTAGATATCGATGGCTTCTTGTGGGTCAACACCATTATTTTTTGACTTAGACATTTTAATCATGCCTTCGTGGTTCAGCTCGTTATTGTCATAACGGGCTTTCACTACGCGGCCTTTATCATCACGGTCTAATGTAACGTCAGTAGGGTTGACCCATTCTTTGCCGCCGTTTTCATTTTGGTAACTAAAGGCATCGGCCAATACCATGCCTTGGCACAGTAAACTTTTAAATGGTTCATTACCTTTTACAAGACCAGCGTCACGCAATAACTTATGGAAAAAACGGGCGTATAACAAATGCAATATTGCGTGTTCGATACCACCAATATATTGGTCTACGGGTAGCCAGTAGTTGGCTTCTTCTGGGTTGACCATCTGCGTGTCATCTTGCGGTGAGCAATAGCGCGCGTAGTACCAAGAGCTTTCCATGAACGTATCAAATGTATCGGTTTCACGGAACGCTTGTTCGCCACCAAATTCGATGTTTTCAAAATCGGGGTTGTTTTTGATTGGGCTGTTTACCCCATCCATAACAACGTCAGTTGGCAAAACAATCGGTAGCATGTCTTCTGGTGCGGTGACTTGTTCGCCGTTTTGTTTGTTGATCATAGGGACTGGGGTGCCCCAGTAACGCTGACGGCTAACGCCCCAATCGGTTAGGCGGTAGTTGGTTTTGGTTTTCCCTTTGCCCAATTGCGTTAACTTATAGGCAATGGCTTTGAATGCCTTGCTAAAATTAAGGCCATCAAACTCACCCGAATTAATCAGTTTGCCTTTTTCTGTGTAAGCGGCTTCTGCCACATCGAAGTCGGTAGGTGCTTCAATGACTTGATTAATTTCAAGGCCATACTTCTTGGCAAATTCGAAGTCACGCTGATCATGCGCTGGTACGGCCATCACCGCGCCCGTGCCGTAACCCATTAATACAAAGTTAGCGACCCAGATAGGCACTTCTTTGCCAGAGATAGGGTGGATGGCGGTTAAACCAGTGGCGCACCCTTTTTTCTCCATGGTGGCAATTTCGGCTTCGGCGGTGCCGCCTAATTTACACTCTTCAATAAATGCGGTTAGCTTGTCATTGCCTTTGGCCGATTCAATTGCCAATGGGTGGCCCGCTGCAACGGCAAGATAGCTGACGCCCATTAATGTATCTGGGCGAGTGGTATAAATATCCACGGTGCCTTCTTGATCCTTAAGATCAAAGCTCATCTCAACGCCTTGGCTTTTGCCAATCCAGTTGCGTTGCATGGCTTTTACTTTCTCAGGCCATTCGTCTAATTGATCAAGGTCGTCGAGTAATTCTTCGGCATAGTCGGTAATACGAATGAACCACTGCGGAATTTCTTTGCGTTCAATCGGGGTGTCACAACGCCAGCAGCAGTTGTCGATAACTTGCTCGTTAGCCAATACGGTTTGATCGTGAGGGCACCAGTTGACAGCAGAGACCTTCTTATACGCTAGGCCTTTGTCGACCAATTTGGTAAAGAACCACTGCTCCCAACGATAATATTCAGGCTTGCAGGTCGCGAGCTCGCGATCCCAGTCATAACCAAAGCCTAAGCTGTTTAGCTGGTCTTTCATGTAGGCGATGTTTTCATCGGTCCACTTGCCAGGGGCGGTTTTGTTTTTGATCGCCGCATTTTCAGCTGGCAGGCCAAACGCATCCCAGCCCATAGGCTGCATGACGTTTTTACCTTGCATGCGTTGGTAGCGAGAGATGACATCGCCAATGGTGTAGTTACGCACGTGGCCCATGTGAAGACGGCCACTAGGGTAAGGGAACATAGAGAGGCAGTAGAATTTTTCACGGTTGCTATCGACAACGGCTTTAAAGACTTTGTTCTCTGTCCAAAATTGCTGAACGGAGGACTCGATTTCGCTAGGGATATATTGATCTTGCATGGTGCTGTTATTCTGCCTATTGAAATAGCGTAAGAGCTATCAAAATGATTAAGAAATTTGCCACTAAGGATACCTCAAATCTCCCCTGAAGACCTAGTAAATATAGGGGCAAGTTGTCCATTTTGGACTAGGCCACGTTGGATATTACCTTGAACTTAAGGGGCTATCTTCTAATCTCAAGGGATATTCAGAGTAAACGGAATACATCATGGATTGGTGGTCAAAATTGGGCCTGCGCTGGAAGCTTCAAATTGGGTTCATTGCCGTGACAGCGATTACGACGCTTTTTAATCGTTTTTTGGCGTTTCATGAGCTGCAAAATATGATCGATATTGCCAGTGCTCAAAACGTATCGACAGAGACGATAGCCCTGATGGTTCAGTCACGCAGTGACTTCATTTTTAATAGTATTTGGGAGTCAGGCCTTGAATTTACCATTCAGTTTTTGGTGATAGGGTTTGTTGCCACCTTATTTATCAAACCTTTTAAAGGGTTAATTAGAGCGCTGCGTAAAGTAGAGAAAGGTGATTTAACCATTACTGTTGAGAGGCGCAGTGAAGATGAGGTGGGGCAATTGGCAAGCCATTTTAATTCAATGGTTAAACGTTTAAATGAAGTGCTGGCTAATGCTGATTCCAGTGCGCGATATATGCGTCAAAGCGCTTATCAAATCACGGAAGTGAGCCGCAGCATTGCAGGGCAGTCTGCAAAAGAAAAGTCCAAATTCAAAGATGTCAGTGAAGTTATTTTTCAGCTTCATGAAATTAGTTCGAACATTCAATTACTAGCGGATGACTCTCGAAAAACGGCAGACAAGGGCAAGCAAGCTGCGCTTTCTAGTAAGCAGGTCGTGCAAAAAAGCGTCGAAGATATGGCCGGTATTCAAGAGAAAGTAAAAACCGCGTCTGTACAAGTTGAAGCATTGGATACCACAGCGGGTGAAATAGCAGAAATAATCGGCACGATCAGTGGGATAGCGGATCAAACAAATTTGTTAGCATTAAATGCTGCGATTGAAGCGGCCCGAGCAGGGGAACAAGGGCGAGGGTTTGCTGTGGTTGCTGATGAGGTCAGGGGGTTGGCAGAAAAAACAAGCCAAAGCTCTGAGCAGATCAACGCCATCATTAATAACCTAACCCGTAATGTGAAAGAAGTTGGGATCTCCATGGGTGGGGTGGTTGATCAGGTTCAAACTAACGCCGAGTCTGCAAAAGATACGGCAAATGAAATTGACCAAGCTGCAAGCCACATCATGATATCGGCACAAAATGCTCAGAAAATTGATGAAATAAGCTCACAACAACTCTCTCGATTTACCCAGCTTGAAAGTGCCATGGAAGGATTGTTAGAAACATTGGAGCAAAATACATCGAAAGTGGCCAATACCAATAACATCGCCCAGTCATTACTCACCCTAACCCAAACATTATCGGAATTGATTAACCATTTTAAAATCAAGAAGTCGGACGTTATTGATATTAATGAACCTGAAGAAGATGACCGCCGTGAGCACCGCAGAATACAATCTCACTTTTTGGTGCGTGTTGAGATTGATGATGTGTGGGAAGACGCATACTGTGAAAACATCAGTTTTACCGGTATGAAAATATTACTCAATCGTGAGATAGAGTCGGATGACAACGTTGATATTTCGTTGATGTTGCCAAAAGAAGATTTACAAGAATACCGTAACCAAGCGCCTATGCGTTTGAAAGCCAGAGTACAGCATATGCGTAATGAAAAAGATGGTTTTGTTTATGGTATGCAATTTAGCAATATGAGTGATGAGCAAACGCAAATGCTGAAGCAAGCCATCGACTTCATCGAAATGACGTAAGCAAAAATTGTGGTCTGCGTTTCAAACGGCAGGTGACGTAAGCATAAAAAATCATTTAATACTCAAAGGGTGTGATGAATGCTCATTTTAAGCGTTAAATAATCTATTTATCGAGGCCTAGGTTTATATGGGTTCTTCATATTATTCATCATTTGATAGAGGCAAAAACGGCGTAGGCTGTCTATGGTTTGATTACCTATAAGACAGTTGAGGCTTAACATGAAAACGTTTCCAGTCGCTGCGGTTGTGAGTGTAATCGCTATTACTACCGCTTGTTCATCCGGTTCGAGCAGCTCAGGGTCGGCAGATTCAACAGTAAGTTTAAGTGGTTCAGCAGCGCTGCCTGAGCAAATGTCCCTGGTGACCGCTCAAGATGAAAGTACAATCTCAGGTTCATCGTTTATCGCCACCCGAAGTGCAACCGGTGCCAAAGCAATAGCCGACACCTCCAGTTTATCCGCTACCAGTGATTATGTTGTAGCCAAGCAGAACGTGTACGTTTGGCTTGATGCGGTCGAGCCCATCAGCTTCATTGATAGCTTGCTGTGCTTTACTAATCAATCACAACCTTTATCAATGAAGGATCAAGGAAACTACATCAGCTGGAATGACGCCAGTCGCTGCTTTGAAGACAAAGGAGGGGAAGGGGGTGATGATTCGCAGGGCAGTGGCGAGCAAGTACAGCAATTTGTCACAATAGTAGGCAACAGTGCTCAAGCTTCAGCGTCTGCGCCACTTATCTATCGTGGTTGGGTAGAAGATTACGCCGGACAGTCAGGTGAAGGTGGTGGGCCAGATGCCATTTTATTACTCGGAGAAGTACGACAAACCCCCACTGACGACAACCCATTTGGTGAATTCACGTTGACCTATGGTTTATTACCATCAGTGACCTCTGCGCAAGCTGACAATCAGGGATTTGGTGAAGTCACTTCAACGGCTGCATCGGGTGGCGGTGCCAGTTTTACACTTTATCAAACTGATTCAGATGAAGATAACAGCGTGACGGTTGAATGTACGACGACGGCCTCGGTCGACTATAACGAGTCGACCCAAACGGGTTTAGCGCGTACGGGGCAAAACTGTGTTGAAGCGGATACGGGTAACCTTCCTGCGTTTCATGACAATGCCGCTTTTGCGTTGGCGGTTAACAGTGACTTTGTGCATATGGGCAAGGCCGCCAGTTATACCGAAATTGATGCTGGAACCTTTGATAGCCAAGTTTGTTTAGCGCGTGATGAGTTCAACAGTGTGGTATGGAATTATTCACTTTATAACAAAGCGGATGGTTCTGAAGTCGCGATTAACTCAGGCATGCAAATTAAAGTCGATAGTGATGGTGATGGTACAGGTACGGACTCAAATGGTTTTGAAAATTGGGGCAATGTAGGGTATTGGGGTTCTTGGCGTGAAGACGGCCAAAGCTTTGCCAATGGTGAAACGGTCCAACAAGCCAAATTTGATGACACTGTGGGCGCTAATTTTACGGTAAAAGTTGCACCTGGTCGGTTAATTAAAAACTCAGTTGATGCCATTAACTTATCAGATTTAGACGGTGTTACATTTTCAACCTGGTTATTTGAGGGGGATACGTTCTTGCTGACAGGAGCGACTAACTTTAATGGTGATTCAGATAGCACCGATGGGTTAGAAGTCATACTCGAAGCCAACAGTGGGAATAATGGTTTTGAGGTCACAGGACTTCGTGGTTTCAGCGATGGGCAAGAAACAATTACACCTGTTAGCCCAGCAGTTGCTGTGCCGTTAAATACGGACGTGGTGTTGAATATGTGGTCGCGTCAGCTAGGAGGTAATGTTCGTTATTCATCGGGCGCATCTAAAATTCGCTTCTTTACTCGAAGCTTTGTCGACGGTGGTGAAACGGATTCAGGCGAGCTGTTTGCGTCTGCTGCTTCTGTGACGTTGAAGTGCTTTGATCGTTGTTTGGATGTCAACATAGCGGCCAGTGATGTCACCAGTAGTGCCAATCAAAGTGATGTATTTAGAAGTAACGCGGAGGCCACGACTCAAGACTATACCTTTGCTCAGTCGGACCTGACCTTAAAAATTGGCACGGATGCGGTTAAATATGCAAGTGGTGTCACCAAAGACAATGTTGAAGACTCGCAGTATTGGAATTGGGGATTAAACAGCGGTCCTATGATTTCGAGTACTGTTGCAACGGCGAATAGCATCACAACGCGTGCTAACTTATATTCCAAAATTAAAGATGGCTCCGTAACCGAGTTTTATGTGTGGGAAACGGGTCTGGAGCATTGGCAGCAGCAAACAGTGCTAATTGATGGCAGTAACGATGTGGTGTCGTTTGATAAACCGATTACCATCAAATATACCCATGCGACTGTGAATGATCGTAATGGCGACGCAGCACAAAATGGTAAGGTCTTCTTGCTTGAGTATGGCGGTAAAGGCCAGTTGTGGGGGTTGCCATCTGAACAAGATAATAATCGTTGGGGCCCAGTGATTAACTTGAAAGACGCGACCATCTTGGGCGCCTCCAATCAGTACATTATTAAAGCGAACGATGTGGAACAACGCATGCAAACCGTCGCCAGTAGCAATTGTACGAGCTTGCCACTCACGGCACCGAGTCAATCGGTTCCTACTGGTATCACTGGGGATGTATTCAATATTGGCACCATGCCAGATATCAGCGATGAACCTCCGTCAGTGGTTGACGGTGAGTTGACCGAATAACCTCTCGTAGGCTGATTACAAGACATAAGCACCGCCTACGGGTGGTGTTTTTTTTGTATTTGCTGGCTGAGTTGCCTATTCGGTCAGAAAAATTGATCTGAGTCAGCGAATTCATCTTACATATAGATCTGTTAATTTAAGTCATTGAAATAGGCAGGATAGCTCTGTAACTTCCCTCTCTTTTTGGTGAGTAGTGAATATGTTCAAAGCTATTGATATGGCTAAGTGGTTATTGTGCTGCCTAAGTATGCTGTGTGCCGATGTGTGGGCAGATGACTATGAAAAAATGGTTGAACAAATGGATGCCATTAAAGCCAACCAAGTGGAGTATCAAATAGCCTTAGAAGAGGGCAAAGACCGCTCCATGTTGTGTGGCTATTGTCATGGCAAAGACGGCAACAGTGTAAAGCCAGATATCCCAAACTTAGCGGGTCAAAACACAGAATACTTATTGAAGCAGTTTCAATTGTTTGCCACCGGTGAGCGCAAAAGTTACGTCATGCAGCAATTGGCACGTTCTCTTAAAAATGAAGAAAAGGTCAATATGGTGTTGTATTTCGGCGCTCAAAAAATACGACCACAAGAAGGCATTGTGACCTCAGCTAAGGGTAAGGCACGATATGATAGCTTGTGCATGGCGTGCCATGGCACCGATGGTCGAGGGGACCATGAGTTACCTCGTCTTGCGGGACAAAAGAAAGGGTTTTTGATCAAAACACTAAAAGGCTTTAAAGAAGGTAAGGCGGCACGTGCAACCTCACCTATGGTTAATATCATGAAAGTCGTTGACGAAAGCGAAATTGAGCCCTTGGCAGATTACATTGCCACCATGCCTTAGTGCATGGCTTAAGGTATACTGCGCTCTTTTTTAGTGGGTTTGAACATGGTTATAGAAGGCAATTCAGACATTATTGTTCGGTGTGAGTTTTTCACCGACACCAAAGCGGGACAATGCCAATGGTTGACGTTTCGTAACGGTTTTGTGCTGGTGATTCATCAGTCTTTTATGGCGTTGTATAAAGATGTTCAATCAATCAATGACCCGTTAGGCAACGGCTTAAAAGTCATGGTCGATATCCCACAAGAACACACATTACAACTGACCGAACATGGTTTTGTACAAGAGTTTAGTGCTGGGTTTGTTGGGCTGGTGGATGATAAGGCGATTTTAATTACGCCTAATGATATCCAGTTGTTCGTGCATAAGTTAGATGCATTGCATAACAGAAATGAAATCGTCCGTTTACAATTGAATTAATTTTTATTGCACAGACAAAGCAAAAACGCCCATAAAGGAAACTTTATGGGCGTTTTTTATGCTTGGTTTTGAGTGATTTTATTGGGCCAAAAGCGTGACTGACGAAGCCTAATCACTGCTAAAGTTAGCCAGCTAAATAATAATACAGGCCAACTGCCCCAGGTATTAAAGGGAGTATTGCCGGTCATTACTTTTGCATTGGCTTGTAATACGCCGTATTCAAATTGAGGCAGTCTACTCACCACTTGCCCTTTATTATCAATTAATGCGGTGATGCCTGTGTTGGTACTGCGTAATAAATAGCGGCCATTTTCTAAGGCGCGCATACGCGCGATAGCAAAATGCTGTAGCGGGCCAATACTGTGGCCAAACCAAGCGTCATTACTAATCGTAATCAGTAATCCGGAATCTTTAGCAAAACTTGCCACATGATCAGGGTAAACAATATCGTAACAAATGAACGGCGCAATATCGTATTTAAGTTTCTCGCTGTTGACGTGAAGTGGTGCTTGATCCGTCTTACCTGCTAAAAAGTCAGACATGGGGATATTAAAAAACGTTAATAGCCCACGCCAGCTTTGTGGCAGAGGTACGTACTCCCCAAAGGGAACAAGCTTTTGTTTGTGGTATAAACCGCTGCTTTCACCGAGTGCTAAAATACTGTTGTGATAGGCACCAGGCATTTCTTCGGTTTGGTTTTGTTGATACGGAATGCCAGTAATCACTGACGTATTATGTTTTTTACCCTCGGTATTTAAATATTTTAAATACTCTTTTGCTTGGTGATGCAAAACGGTAATCGCAGTTTCTGGCCAAAGAATGACATCGGCATCCCATTGTTTTTCACTGGCGACGCGGTATTTTTCTAGGGTTGGATAAATTTCTTCTGGTAGCCATTTTCGTTCTTGGCTAATGTTACCCTGAATCGCAACGACACTGATGTCGCCTTCGGCTGCGGGTTGTGTCCAGTTAATGTGGCTAATGGCAAAGCCTAGTAGCCAAGGACTTGTTAGTATTGCTAAGCCGGACTTATATTGCGTTTTCCATTGCCAGTCTATTATGAACGTCGCGCTTACTGCCATGATAAGACCAATACCGTATACACCAAAAACAGGGGCGAAGCCTGCAAGTGGTGTATCAATATGGGCATCGCCTAAAAATAGCCAAGGAAAGCCCCCTAAAAACCAGCTGCGTAGCCACTCGAATAAAATCCATGTAATGGCAAAGCTTAAATAAGGTAATGAGTTGGCGCTGAGCCATTTTTGATGGCAGTAGGTCATTAATGCAAAAAACCAAGCAAGACCCGCTACGAAAAATAACGTCATTAAAAACGCGAGTGGGGCGGGTGTGTGGCTATAAACATGAATGCTGACATAAACCCAGCTTACGCCAGAGGCAAACACACCAAGGCCATACCACCAGCCGCGCCATAATGCTTGTTTAGCGGTTAAGTCTTTAAGAGAAAGATAAAGCAGTGCGACGGAAAGAATTTGCGCAGGCCAAAAATTATAAGGCGCAAAACTAAACGGTAAGAGTGCACCGATCATAAGTGCAAAAAAATGGCCTAGAAACCCAGGCCGTTTTATCCATGCTAAAGCAAAACCCATCAGTATTATTCTTCTTGTTTCGTTTTTGTGACTTGTAATAAATGAATTTGACGGTTGTTACCGTTTGCCACTTTAAAGACATAGTGACCAATGGTGATGCTTTCGTCGCATTCAGGGAGACGTCCAAATTTACCCATGACAATGCCGCCGATGGTATCAAATTCGAAATCTTCAAACTGCGTACTAAATGAATCATTAAAATCTTGAATAGGCGTTAATGCTTTTACCATGAAAGTATCATCGCTGACTTGTTTGATGAAGGTGTCTTCTTCGTCAAAGTCATGCTCATCTTCAATGTCACCCACAATTTGCTCAAGTACGTCTTCGATGGTGACAAGACCTGCGATGCCACCGTATTCATCAATAACAATGGCCATGTGGTTACGCGTCGCGCGGAACTCTTTTAACAAAACATTAAGACGTTTACTTTCTGGCACAAACGTCACCGGGCGCAAAATTTCTTTTACCCGAAAATGGTCGGTGTTTTGCTCAAGCACAAGATTAAGTAAATCTTTGGCTAGCAAAATACCCAGCACTTCATCGTCGTTTTCGCCTACCACTGGGAATCGTGAGTGAGCACTTTCAATAATGAGCGGTAAAAAATCTTTTGGTTTTTGGTCGGATTTGACGAATGCCATTTGCGAGCGAGGAATCATAATCTCGCGCACTTGCATGTCAGCCACCTGAATGGCGCCTTCCATGATAGACAAGGCATCGCTGTCGACCAGCTGACGCTCTTCTGCGTCCCTTAGGATATGTTTGATTTCGTTGCGGCTTTTCGGGTCCCCTGAAAATAGGCGTAGACTTTCTAGCCAGCTAAACAGGGACTTTCTCTGTCGGTCTTGGTTCATATATCAATCATTGATCAAGTAAGGGTCGGCAATCTCTAGACGCGCTAGAATTTGTCGTTCAAGGTTTTCCATAATCTCGGCTTCTTCGTCCTTTATATGGTCGTAACCTAATAAATGCAAGCAGCCATGTATGACCATATGGGCAAAATGGTCGTTAAATGTCTTGTTTTGTAGGTGTGCTTCAGCCGCTACCACGGGGACGCAAATTACTAAGTCGCCGATTAAGTGGTCTATTTCATCAACCCCTTCAAGTTCAGGTGGCATCTCGAACGGGAAAGACAATACATTAGTTGGCTTGTCTTTACCGCGATATTCGCCATTCAGTTGCTGACTTTCTGCGTTATCCACAAGGCGGATGCTGAGTTCTGTTTCTTGTTTGAAGTCTGTTATGGCCGTTTGAGCCCATAATGTCAGTACTTCATCAGATGGCAAGGGTGTGTGTTCACTTGCAATCTGAATGTCCACATCAATCATTTGAGGTGTCCTGTTTGGTTTGCTGGTCAGCTTCTTTTTGAGCGGCTAGTTTTGCATCGTGTGCGTCATAGGCGTCGACAATACGTTGCACCAATGGATGGCGTACCACATCTTTATTCGCAAAGTGGGTAAAACCAATGCCTTCGACCTCTTTCAGAATATTGATGATGTGGCCTAAACCTGAACGGGTGCCTCGGGGTAAATCCACTTGAGTGATATCACCCGTGATGACCGCTTTTGAGCCAAAGCCAATTCGGGTTAAAAACATCTTCATTTGTTCTGGGGTGGTGTTTTGGCTTTCATCCAAAATCACGTAACAGTTACTTAAAGTACGGCCACGCATATACGCCAGAGGCGCTATTTCAATAACATTTTTTTCTTGCAGTTTGATGACTTGCTCGTAACCCAGCATGTCGTGCAACGCATCATATAAAGGACGTAAATAAGGGTCGATTTTTTGTGATAAGTCCCCAGGTAAAAAGCCAAGCTTTTCGCCTGCTTCAACCGCAGGGCGCACGAGTAGAATTTTTTGCACATCATCACGCAATAATGCTTCTACTGCGCAGGCAACGGCTAAATAGGTCTTCCCTGTACCGGCGGGGCCTATGCCAAAATTCACATCATGTTGATGGATCGCACGGACATACTTTTGCTGGTTTGGACCACGAGGTTTGATGATCAGTTTTGGTGTGCGGATGACGATGGGTTTATACGACCCTTCGGTGTGTTCTTTTTTGTAGGCGATTTCGATATCGGCTTCTTGCAATAGCAAGTGAATAAGATCTTTGCGAATCTCTGTGCCGTTGTGGGTTTCACGATACAAGCGCTGAATGATTTCACTGGCGTGATCAACACTCTGGGCGCCACCGGCAAGCTTAAAATGATTGCCGCGATTAAAGATGCGAACATTAAAATGGCTGGCAACTTGTTTGATGTGACTATCGAGATCGCCGCATAAGTTGGCCAGACGACGTGCGTCATCTGGCTCTAAGCGAAATTCGGTTTGAGCTGTGTGTGGCTTTTCAGCGCTAACGGTTGTCATTCAGTAATGGGTTCTCTTGTATGTCGTGTTAATTAGAACACGCCTTCATCAAGCACGGCGTGTCCGTAAAGACTATTAGTATAGGCTTCTTCAATTTTCACTTTAACAAACTTTCCAATCAAATTGTGATCATCGCTGTGAAAGTAAACGGAACGGTTATTTTCAGAACGGCCCATTAGCTTACCAGGGTCTTTAGTGGACACGCTGACCACTAAGATGGTTTCAATTTTGCCAACCATGCGACGGCCAATTTGTTGGGCATTTTGAATGATACGATCTTGTAATATCGCTAGACGTTTTTTCTTTACGTCTTCAGGGGTGTTGTCTTCAAGCTCAGAGGCTGGTGTGCCAGGGCGCTTGCTATAGACAAAACTGAATGAGGTATCGAAGCCAATTTCATGAATTAAATTCATGGTATCTTGGAAGTCATCATCGGTTTCACCCGGAAAGCCAATGATAAAGTCGGAGCTGATACTGATATCAGGGCGTACTTTTCTGATTCGTTTAATTTTATCGATGTACATATCGACTTCGTGACCACGCTTCATAGCCGCTAATATCTTGTTTGAACCGCTCTGCACTGGTAAGTGTAGATGGCTGACAAGTTCAGGGACTTCGGCAAACGCTTGAATCAAACTGTCAGTGAATTCCAAGGGGTTGGATGTGGTAAAACGAATACGGTCGATACCGTCCACTTCGGCTACGTGATGGATTAGCTCGGCTAAGTCCGCGATATCACCGTCGTCTGTTTGACCTTCGTAGCAGTTTACGTTTTGGCCAAGAAGGTTGATCTCGCGTACATTTTGATCCGCCAGCTGATGGACTTCTTTCATGACATCATTAAATGGGCGGCTCACTTCTTCACCACGGGTGTAAGGTACCACGCAGAATGTACAGTACTTGCTACAGCCTTCCATGATCGACAAGAACGCACTGCCACCATCCACTTTAGGGGCTGGCAAGTGATCGAATTTTTCGATTTCAGGGAAGGTAACGTCCATTACCGGGATTTTGTTGACGCTAGCATCAACAAATTGCGGCAGTTTGTGCAGCGTTTGCGGGCCAAAAATCATATCTACCTGCGGCGCTCGCTTGCGAATCGCTTCGCCTTCTTGGCTAGCAACACAGCCTCCCACACCAATAATGAGGTTGGGGTTCTTTTTCTTTAGTTTGTTCCAGCGCCCCAGTTGGTGGAAGACTTTCTCTTGGGCTTTCTCGCGGATAGAGCACGTATTGAGCAGGATAACATCGGCTTCTGCTTCGTTATCTGTGATCTCCATGGCATGCGTTTCACCCAGTAAATCAGCCATGCGTGAGCTATCGTACTCATTCATTTGGCAGCCATGGGTTTTAATGAACAACTTTTTCGCCACGGATTAGACCACTCATGCTATGTATTAGGGGCGCGCATTATAAACAAATGTGCAGTTTCTGCCCAGTTTTACCTTGGCTGTCTTTCAGATCGATTGTAGGCAATCTCTTACAAGAACTGTTGTAAAATGCGATATGCATCACAAAATGAGCTGTTAAAATAACCATTATCAGCATTATTGGGTTTTAAGTGTTGAGGACGTAACAACCTAGCATGGAGAGTAGGTAATGAGAGGGTTAGCAATGGAGAACAAAGCAATGCCACAGGATAGTTACCGCTTAAGAGGTGATGGCAGCAATGATGACATTATTCTCCGCCTTGAGGCTGAAATTGATAAGCTTGAGACTCAACTGTCCAGACTACAGGTAGAAGATGCACCCTATCGCTTTAGTCTAATGAAAACCTATCGAACCATGATTGAATCCCGTATCGATTTACTCAATCAAATGCGTTCATAGTTAAAATTCAAATAAAAAAGCCACTTAAAGTTAAGTGGCCAGACTGCTGATAAACCCCAGTGTTTTCACTGGGGTTTATTCATTTCAGGGCAATTTAAGCGCCTTCTTGCTCAATTTATTCTCACCTCATATATCTCAATTTAATATTCCATTTACACGTATTGAGCTTCAGCTTGGCCAGACAAGGCTTTTCTGACAGGCATTTTTAATCCAACGCGGTTTACGTCGCCATTAATGCAATCTTTTTCATATTTTGCGCAGCGGCCGTCATTAAGCACTGCATTTGCACTTTGTGTTTGCCTCGAAATTGCGCGTAGCGATAGCCGTGTAATTGTTTGGCATCTGCAAAACTTCTTTCCACCGTTTCCTTTCGCCTTGC
>JAWUXY010000054.1:0-8841 GCA_034111105.1 Bermanella sp.
ATGGCAAATAAAATGCCATGGTCAGGCAAAGACAATTTCTCACTCATTAGTAACAATGAATCGTTGGCAGAAGTACTTAAAAATTTCGCGAATACCTACGATGCACCTGTTTTTGTAAGCACCAAAATCAGCGGTAATGTAAACGGAAAATTTCCGAGTATCACGGCAAAGCTATTTTTAGAAAAAATGTCGGATGTCTATGGCATTAATTGGTATTACGATGGCAGTATTTTGTATTTTTATCGTAATGATGAAATCGAAAATCAGTTATTACAACTCGATCATATAAAACCATCAACACTGCGTTACAACTTGCACGCATTGGGGATTTGGGACCATCAATACAACTGGAAAGAGCTACCTGACAGTGGATTAATTTACTTATCTGGTCCTCCTAGAATGGTTGAAATCATTACTGAAACCGCGGCAATGATGGATGCAAGGGCAAAGGATCAAATGGAATCCACCTATACCGTTAAAATATTTCCATTAAAATACGCCTCTGCTTATGACCGCGCTCTCACCTTTCGCCAAGAATCCATGGAAGTCCCCGGTGTTGTCACCATGCTAAAGCGTCTCGTCAGTGGTCAAAATACCGTACGCCGACCATTACCTGATGAATCATCTGGTGTAGAAAAATTAAAAGGGAAAGGCATCAACAAAAAAACAAAAAAAGATGATGAGACTGCCATCGGTAATCCTGGGGAAAAAGCCACGATTGAAGCCGACATTCGCAGTAATGCCGTCGTGGTTTATGATTTAGCGTCCCGCATGGAAATTTATGAAACGTTAATTGAAAAACTAGACCGACCCGTGGATCAAATTGAGATTAGCGTCAGCATCATTAATATCCGCACCAACAAAATAGAAGATTTAGGCGTGAGCTGGCGAGCCGGTTCTAAAAGCAATGGTATAACAGGCTTTGGTGATATGCCCGATGGTGCTGAGCCAGACGGGGCAGGCATTGGGTTAGCATTAGGCAATGGCGTTTCTTTCTCAACAGTATTAAATAGTGCGAGCAATCATGTATTTGCGCGTTTAAACATGTTAACCGAAGAAGGTGAAGCTCAAATACTATCAAGACCTTCTGTTGTGTCGACCGACAACATGGAGGCTATTTTAGATAATAGCTCTACCTTTTATGTAAGAGTGGCCGGCAAAGATGAAGTTGACCTATTCCCGATATCAGTGGGCTCTGTATTAAAAGTGACTCCCCATGTGATTAAAGATAATAACCAAACCAGTATTCATCTTGAAATCAATATTGAAGACGGACAACAAACTCAAGACAGAGTCGACAATATTCCTACGATACAAAACAGTACTATTTCTACTCGCGCCATTGTTCAAGAAAATCAAAGCTTACTTATTGGCGGCTATCACTTCGATACAATGGTCAGCAGTGAAAGTCGTGTGCCGATACTCTCTAGTATTCCTATATTTGGTAATTTATTTAAGCGTACACACGAAGAACATACGCGTATGGCACGGTTGTTTTTAATTACGCCACGTCTTATTAGCAGCCAAACGCCAATAGAACATGACTCAGTGGCAGACAGCTCAATTTCAACTGATGACATTAAAAGCCAAAAGAAAATGGGTATGACATTACTTAATGACAAAGTTAGACCCGCCAGTTGCCATGAACTTCAACATTTAAAGCACTCTAGTGAGCCTAATATTATTATACCGCCTTACTGTATTGAAAAAGAGCCATTAGATCATCATGGAGAATCACATCATGAATAAATGGATAATTAAATTTTTAACGGGAGCCCATCAAGGCGCCGAAATCCCATTAAAAGACGGCGACTACAAAATTGGATGCGCCGACACAGACGATCTCACTCTTACAGATGCAGCATTAGTCGCACATCACTTTACTTTACACTTAAATGAAACTTCTGCCGAAATATCGTTACCCAAAGAAAGTAATCCTATATTTATTGGCGATAACGCAACAAAGCCACGTAATCATGAACAAGACAATAACGAACGATACCTTGTTATCTTTCCACAAATTATATCTGTGGGGACATTAAAAATGGTAATCGGTCTCAAGACTGAAAATTGGCAGAACGTCAGCTTACCCGACATAAATTTTAAACAAGAAACAGATACTACAGATAATCACTCAATCAGTAATACATCAATCAACAAAGACGATAAAAATCGAAATAAGACAATAAAAAATTCCATTTATACAGGTTTATTTATCACACTGGCCTTAGCCAGTATTATGATTTTTAAAGAAGATCAAAACGACAAAAAAGAAGACATAATCTATATCACACAAGCCCCGAAATGGGAGCAAGTAAAAGGGACATTTAAATCCGATTACTTAATTTTTAATGAAAATGAACATGGGGCTGAAATAAAAGGTCGTTTAAGAAATCAATCTGACTTAACTCAATTAAAAACAATAATGGAACTGGCAAATATACAAGCAAAAATAGATATCATTATTGATGAAAATCTAAAGCAATTGTTATATCAAAAATTATCATCCCTTAAAGAAGACAGTATTAACGTCGTATTAGGGGAAAACCCAGGTGAACTAATTGTACAAGGCACTACAAATAAATCAGAACAATTGAAAAATATAATTAACACAGAAAAAGAAAGCAACACAGATATTTTAAACATAATTAACAATACAGAGCTCGAAAATCAAGTATCAATTCCTCGTAATATTCGAATGGGATTAAACGTGCGCAGTGTCAACATAGGCAGGACTCCATATTTTATTACCGATGATGGACAAAAATTTGTTAACGGCAGCACCTTATTAAGTGGCCTGATTATCGACGACATCAATACACAATATATTCAATTAAAAAAAGGTGAAGAGATATACCTTCATCAATTGGGAGCGAACTAAATGATATCGCTAAACAACGGCTCCAAAAGTAGTGACCAAAACCCGATAGATGATTCCGATTATTTAACGCAAGATTTTTATAAGTATTTAAATGCATTAAAAGAAGATGCACTTAAAAAAACCAAGACAGGCCTAACACCAAAAGATTACGATCAATATTCTAAACTATTAACGTGTTATTCGGCTGCACAAGCAGCTATAAAACAACTAACGAGCTAATCAGGAGATTATCATGGCTTTGGATTTCAATGGAATAAGCACTGCACTTAATAAGGCAGTTACAACCGCTCAAAACGAACTCGACACACTTAAAGATGCCAATCTTCACGACCCTACCGAAATGTTGAAATTTCAACAAAAAGTAAATGAATGGACCATTGCTACTAATTTACAAAGCACAACCATTAAAGCACTAAAAGATGCCTTGCAGGGCGTTGTTCAAAAAATGTAATAGGCAAAGAATATGAGCATAAAACAATCATTTCCTAAACAAGCATTAACTGAACTGGCTTTTACCTGTGCGACAAATGGGCTCACTGAAGCGTGTTACAGCATCAGTGAGGGTATCGCAGCGATCTATGAAAGTAGCCCGCTGCCGTTTCTGTTAAAAGCCGTATCACAATTAAACTCAAACAAACCGTTGGTTGCGTTAAAGTTACTTGAAGACAATGCATTGCCATTGGATCCTGAAAACCCAACTATTAAAGTATTGATTGGTTATGCTCACATTTGCTCCGGGCATTATGAAAAAGGCTATTCATTACTAAAGCCATTGTCTAATGAATCCGCAAACAATGATCAACCCTCTCGAGCTCTGGCTTTAGAATTCTTAGCCGCGTAGAAAGTAGGAAAAAATATGATCGAAGCCACAAGTGCATCCGCAGCGACTGCTTTACCCAATAACAGCTCAGCGTTGGATTTCACCGAAACATACAGCAGTGAAAGTGAGCAGAAATTTAGAAATGCTGTTGAGAAAAGTGAGCACTGTGATCCATCTAATAATGCTAACTGCATGGACAATCGAATATTAGAAGGTATGCAACAGTTAAAATCTGGTTATGACGATAAAGTCAGCGCGATAAATGATGCCGTAAATATTGGTCAGCTGACGGTTCAAGATGTGATGAAACTGCAATTAGAAATCGCCAAGCTGCAAATGCAAGAAGAGTTAATGGCAAAAACAGCCAGTAAAACGACTCAAAATGTTGATACGTTACTTAAAAGCCAATAGCAATATTAGAGATAAGATTATGATTGCTCGACTGTTTATATATTTTGCTTTTTTTGTCTTTCTTACGGGCTGTAAAACTGAGCTCTATGGAGGGTTAAGCGAAAAAGAAGGCAACCATATGTTTGCTATATTATATAAAGCCGGTATTTCTGTGGATAAAAAGACAGACAAAGACCGTTTTATTACTCTTTTGGTCGAAAAGGAGCAAAGTGCATCAGCGATCGACACTCTTAATAACCATGGCTATCCAAAAGATCACTTTACCAATTTAGGCGATGTTTTTTCAAAAGAAGGCTTGATTTCATCACCAACTGAAGAAAAGGCCCGACTAATATATGCACTTTCTCAAGAGATTTCTTCAACCTTATCCCAAATAGATGGCGTGTTAACTGCTCGAGTGCATGTAGTCATGCCAGACAAATCAGAATACGGGAAAGAACCAAAACCCACGAGCGCATCTGTTTTTATAAAGCACACGGCCGAAACAAATCTTGATTCACTCACGGGAAAAATTAAATTATTAGTTGCAAACAGTATTGTCGGGCTAACCGAAAAGCAAGTTAGCGTTGCGCTGTTTCCTTCATCATCAAGCCAAACCAATATTATTCAAGACGATTCTATATCTATGGTAGTGGTTATAATGTGCACCATACTTATTATGGCATTACTTGGATTAGCTGGTTGGTACGCTTACAGACAGTATTTACTAAAGCGTAATGATACTACAAAAACGAATCCTGAAGCGGGTCAAGCGGCATGAGATGGCTAAGCGATATCAAAAATCCTGATCTCGCTATAGCCTATAGTAAGCTATGTAGTTTTAGTGTTGCCGATATTGATTATTCATGGCTGGACACGCTTACAATCGGACATTATTTAAAACAGTACCCAATAAATACTATCAAAAATCCATTCATCAATCGTATTATTTTTAATGAGCTCAACATATCCTGCACTGAAATACCGAAAATTGATCAGCCAATTGATCCATTATTTTTAATGGAAAGAAGTAGCCTTTTAAAACTACTGAGCTTATTGGGTTCGATTCAATTTCAACAGTGTATCTCTCATACCATTTTGTCGAAAGACTTAGCCAACCTTAAAAATAATATTGGGCTTGATCAATATGAATTTGCAATTAATTTTGGGCGACTTTATACACTACCCAAATTAGCCAAAAAAGATATATTAGAAAAAATATTCGAAATTGATCAGCTAAGAGCATTACAGTGCGCGGGTGCACAAACTCTGTTTAGTGCGATTAAAAAACCTGACAACACTGCTTTTAATATCATAAAGTATAAATTGCCTACATACATCGCTGAATATCTATCAACGGATCATACTTGCGAACCTCAATACAACGTGCGAAATAAAGCCGTTAAAATCGCGAAGGACAATGCTATCGCATGCTATCACTTACTCGCATAACCCTAACCCAAGCCGATATAACAGCCTATGATAAAGTCATACCAGCTAACTTGGTTATCGCTTCACGAACAGCTAATAACATCATTGAAGATGCAATAAAGGCTGCTAATAAAATTACGCATGACGCTCAGAAAAATTATCAATTAAAGTCTGATCAAGGTTACAACGAAGGCCAAAAACAATGGGAAATACAAAAGGCCGTGGACATTACGAAGCTTAATATAGAAATCAAGCAACATATTATGACTTTACATGAAAAGCTAACCAATAATGTGCTACAAATTACTCAAAAATTAGTGGGTTCATTAAATGAAACTGATCTGTTAAGGGGTTTAGTTAACCAAGCCATTGATCAATTATCAACTGAATGTGTACTGAATTTAAGAGTATCACCTGAAAATTCTGAAACAGCAAAACAAGTCACTCAAAATATATTAGCTGATCATCCTACACTAGAAGGATTCAATATTATTGTTGATCCTAGATTATCAGAGTCGGACTGCTTACTTGAGCACCCTGATGGCACACATGACATTAGTGCACGTACACAGCTCAATAGCCTAACGGATATATTAAAATAAATAGAAAAATGAAGAGCAAAATTAAGAGCAATAACACTATTGCTCTTTCTGCATTCTTTCTATCCAGCCAAACACTTCTGCAACGGCATCAATCAAATGATCCGGCACAAACTGATCAACTTCGACCTGGGCTAACAGTGCTCGTGCCAAAGGCACATTTTCGATAATAGGAATGCCCTCTTCCTGTGCGATTCTTTTTATCTTAAACGCAACGGTATCCACACCTTTAATGGTCATTCTCGGCAAGTGCGTCTCACCTTTTTTATAATACAAGCCAATGGCTACATGGGTAGGGTTTGTAACCAACACACTGCTCCCCGATACCTTTTGACGGGTGTCTGAATTTAAAAGTTCTTTGTGAACGCTCTTTCTCTGAGATTTTATTTCTGGATTACCTTCTGTTTCTTTATATTCACGCTTAATCTCATCTTTCGACATCTTAAGTTCTTTAATGTGTTGTGCTTTTTGAAAAATATAATCTACAACAGCAACGATAATAAAGGCCACGACGCTGTTTAGTAATAGTAATAACACCATCTGACCAAGTAATGGAAGTAAGCATTGCTTACCGCAGTTTGGTAACTTCACAAGATCCTTAATATTACTTTCAATAACCAAATACACTAATATTGATAAAAATATTATTTTTATCATGGATTTAATGAATTCGAAAAAATTCTTCATAGAAAAAATTTTCTTAAAACCGGATACAAAACTTATTTTTTCCATTTTTGGTTTAATAGGCTCCGATACAAAAAGCGCACCTATTTGAAAAAAATTAGACATAATGCCAATAACAAATAATAGAAAAAGCAGCGGCACGGATAATATAATTGCTTTAGACAATAAACCATCAAATACAAATTTAAGCGCATCAATAAATGGGAGATGATAATACCGAGAGGGTAACGTAACCATATCGCTCATCATCTGAATATACATATCGCCTGTTATCCAGAAGTAAAACACTAATGCGCTCAGCATCGATGCTGATACCACTTCTTTACTATTAACGACTTGCCCTTTCTTCCTTGCATCATTTAATTTTTTCGGTGTAGGACTTTCTGTTTTTTGATCCATAAAATACCTAAAAAACTCCATCCAACGAGTGAAATATATTGGGTAAATTCCTTAAATGTTCACCAAATAGTCCTATTAAAACAGTCAAGTAAATCATAAGCACGGCAATGGCCACTGCACTTTTAATTGGCATTGCTAAAAAGAATACATTGAGCTGTGGGGAAAATCGGCTAATTAACCCCAGTCCAAATTCACTTAAAAACATAGCGATGATGGCCGGTGCAGCAAAAATAACCGTAAGGTTAATTAATATATCCATTTGCTTAATAAAAAATAATGGCGCATCTGAATTCAACCAATCTGGCACATATGACGTCACTGGCCAAGTCACATAACTGGCATACAGTGCAGACAAAAACAACATAAACATACCCGACACGAAAAAAACAGTTGTCACTGCCTGTACTAAAAGTATGCCAATGGGTGATGCTTGACTACCGGATAAAGGGTTAAGTGAACTGGCCATGGTTGAACCCCGCTGGTTATCAATAAAAAATCCCGCTGCCTCAATTGCCCAAAATGGAATCGTTGCAAGATAGCCAATCACCACGCCAATAAAGACTTCTTTTAGAATAATTAACATGACGCTTGTAACATCCAGCTTGATACCTTCTAGCTGATGATCAATGACAGGAAAAACCATTAAAGCAAGACTGGCCACAACGCCATTACGAATCAAAGCGCCACCCATAACACTCTTACCCATGAAAGGGAGCACTGCAAAGGTTGCCAACATACGCGGTAGCAACAAGGTATAAGTAAAGAATGTTGCTTTTAAAAGTTCGAATTCCATATCAGCCTAATGCCGGTATAGCTTGCAGTATCTTGAGTGCAAATTGGTAAATCTCCATACCTAACCATCTTGCGGTAAAAAATATGGTGATCGTAATGGCCACTAATTTAATCGCAAACGCCAATGTTTGCTCTTGTATTTGTGTAAGTGCCTGAAACAAACTAACCAATGTACCAACCAGTGACGCAACAATAATAGGCGGCATAGATAAAAGCAGAACAAGCATTAGCGCCTGATATGTATATTGAATAACATCGGACTCTATCATTGGTAGGTCAACACTAAGCCATGAATTAATCGGGCCCAGCCATCAAGCAATACAAACAACAATAGTTTAAAAGGTAATGATATGGTCATGGGTGACACCATCATCATGCCAAGCGCCAAAAGAATATTTGAAATAATTAAATCAATGACAATAAAAGGTAAGTACAACAAGAAACCAATTTCAAATGCCGATGTTAATTCACTCACTGTAAAAGCCGGAATCAAAACCATAAAACTGTCGCTTGTAAGCTTAGCAGCATACTCTTCTGGCCATAATGCAGCGGCATTTTTCAAAAAGAAGTCCGTCTCTTTAGGGCTAGTATGCTTCTTTAAAAATTGTTTAAATGGAATACTGCCTTCATCAATTGCATCGACAAACTCATCACTGTTTTCCCATGAGAAATCCTTATCTACTAACGTGTCATGAATCGCATATCCAACAGGGGCCATAATATATATCGAAAGAATAATGGCCAAACCATAAATGGCCATATTTGGTGGGATTTGCTGTATACCCAGCGCGTTTCTTAATAAACCAAAGACCACCGCTAGCTTAACAAATGATGTTGTCATCACC
>JAWUXY010000055.1:0-8225 GCA_034111105.1 Bermanella sp.
CTTAGATTGGATTATTCTTTGGTACGCTGATGATTACCTTGAATTAAACCGCCAGCAAGAACGCATTCTTGAAGGTGAGTTATCACAATTACTCGCATGGCATGAAAAATCCGAACTGCCAAAGTATCGCGCCCAACTACACGCCATCTCACCCGATTTAAAGACACTGCCTTTAACTGAAACGGTTATTTCACAACACGTTACATCGATCCGTCTTCACTGGCAAAAAATGCGCAAGCAGATCAGTGAACAGCTCCCGCCGTTAGCTGCAAAACTCAGTACCGCACAAATCACATATTTATTCCGTCAACTAGAAGACCGCAATCAAGAACGCTTAGACGAAATTCTTGATCTAAGTGATGCACAAATAAAAGAACAACAATTAGAAAAACTAGAGGACATGTTAATAGATTGGCTAGGGTCGATTAATTCTGTTCAAGCCACACCAATGTATGAATTTGTAAACACGCAACATGATTTAACCCGCGAGCGTGTGGCGTACTTAAGGTCGTACCAAGCGCAACTCAAACAGACAATGCAACATCCTGTAGACATCGGCGCATTACAAATACTGTTGGATAACCCTGAATCCTTTAAGCCACAAGCCTATCTTAGCCAACAACAGCATAATCGAGACAATATACAGGCGTTTATTCGTCAATTCAGTGTGCATATTCAACCGGAGCAAGTTGTGCACCTACAGGGCAAGCTGCAAGATTACATAGACGTAATTGATGGCATATTAAAATCGAGCAATAAAAAAGGCGACTAAAAAGTCGCCTTTAATGGTAATAATGCGCTTAACGTAAGAACAACTTATAGGCAGGATTATCGCTTTCTTCCCAATAAGGGTAAGCCACTTCATCCAAATATTTTTTCAGCTCAACTTCTTCGCCCGCTGGTACTTGCAAGCCCACCAAAACACGTCCATTGGCTGCACCATGATTGCGATAATGGAACATTGAAATATTCCAACGCTTGCCTAACGTTTTTAAGAAGACCAATAACGCACCAGGGCGCTCTGGGAATTCAAAGCGATATATAATTTCATTGTTCACAGACTCAGGGGCATGACCACCCACCATATGACGAATGTGATATTTAGAAACCTCATCATTGCTAAGATCAACGGCTGGGTAATTTTTAGCCTCTAACTCATCCAGTAGGTTCTGCTTACCCCCTTCTGGCACTTTAATACCCACATAAATTTGCGCTTGCTCGTCACGGCCATAACGATAATTGAATTCGGTAATGGGGCGCTTACCTAATAAATTACAAAATGTTTGAAAGCTGCCCGGCTTTTCTGGAATCGTCACCGCCATGATCACTTCACGACCTTCACCCACTTCGGCCATTTCGCTCACATAACGCAAACGGTCAAAGTTCATGTTTGCCCCTGACTCAATGGCAATTAAGGTTTTACCTGCAACGCCTGTGCGCTCCACATACTTTTTCAAGCCCGCCACGCCTAATGCACCTGCTGGCTCTGCCACGCTACGGGTATCATCAAAAATATCTTTAATGGCCGCACATAACTCATCCGGTGTCACCGTGATGCATTCATCGATATGATCTTTACACACCTGCCATGTGTGTTTGCCAATTTGAGCAACGGCGACACCATCGGCAAAGATACCAACATGAGGCAATGTCACGCGACGACCTGCTTTCATGGCGGCGTCTAAGCACGCGCTCTCGGTGCTTTCAACGGCAATGACTTTAATTTCTGGGCGCAAGTACTTCACATACGCGGCCACACCGGCCGCAATACCGCCGCCGCCCACTGGGACAAAGATCGCATGAATGTCACCAGTACACTGACGCAACATCTCCATGGCAATGGTGCCTTGCCCTGCGATCACGTCTGGGTCGTCGTAGGGATGAATGTATGTCATGCCTTTTTCTTCAACCAGCTTCTGGCTATACGCAAAGGCTTCATCAAAGGTATCGCCGTGTAAAACCGCTTTTGCACCACGGGCACGCACAGACGCCACCTTGATCTCTGGTGTGGTAAGGGGCATCACAATGGTTGCTTTGATTTTGAGCTTTTGCGCGGACATCGCAACGCCTTGCGCGTGATTACCCGCACTGGCCGTCACCACACCTTTTGCTAATTCTTCAGGGGTTTTCTTTGAAATACAGTTATAAGCACCACGGCACTTAAAGCTATAAACGGGCTGCTCATCTTCACGCTTAATCAAAATAGTATTATTGAGGCGGTCACTGAGAAATTGCGCCGGCGATAGTGGGGTTTCAATCGCCACATCGTATACATTGGCTTCTAGTATGCGTTTTATGTAGTTATCCGCCATTGGAAATCAACTTACCTATTTTAAAAGTGCATTATTGTAACCATTTTGCCCTGTGCTTAGATATAATCACACCTAAATTTCATAAATCCCTAGGGTAAACCTTATGAACCAAGATGAGCTAAAGCAAGCAGTCGGACAAGCCGCGGTCGATTACATCAAACCGCATCTTGAAAAAGACAGCATCATTGGCGTGGGCACAGGCTCAACCGCCAACTGCTTTATCGATGCGCTCGCCAACATAAAGGATCTGTTTGATGGTGCCGTCGCCAGCTCAGATGCCACCGCTCAACGCTTAAAAGATCATGGCATTGAGGTTTATGACTTAAACAGTTCTGGTACGTTAGAGTTTTATATCGACGGGGCTGACGAGATTAACGACCACCTGCAAGCGATTAAAGGTGGTGGCGCAGCCCTAACTCGCGAAAAGATCGTGGCTGCTTGTAGCAAAGAGTTTATTTGCATCGCCGATGACAGCAAGTTGGTGCCTATTTTAGGCTCGTTCCCACTGCCCGTTGAGGTGATCCCCATGGCTCGCTCTTATGTGGCCCGTGAGCTGGTGGCCTTAGGTGGTGACCCCGTTTATCGCCAAGGGGTCGTCACAGATAACGGCAACGTTATTCTAGATGTGCACAACTTAAACATCGGCAGTGCAACCGCCCTTGAAGAACGCATTAACGCCATTGTGGGCGTGGTGACAAATGGCTTATTTGCCTGTCGCCCTGCGGATGTATTTTTGATGGGTACCAGTGAAGGGGTCAAGACCTTAAAAGCGAAAAACTGATTTACGCGAATATCAAAAACGGCCAGCACATCACGTGTTTGGCCGTTTTTTTATCACACAAAAATATCGAGATCATCAAACAATTGACTTAACCCAACCGACCAAGCATTACGCAGCTGTAAAAAGCCCTCATGAAATTCATCTAAACGCATCATACCTTTCGCTTCTAGCGAATTTGTCCGGTACGTCATAATATCGATTGGCATACCAACAGATATGTTACTGCGCAACGTTGAATCCATTGAGATCAGGCTGCATTGCAGTGCTTTCTCAAGCGGTGTATCACACTTGATAATACGGTCTAAAATAGGCTTACCGTATTTACTCTCACCAATTTGAAAGTAAGGCGTATCGTCACTGGCTTCGATGAAATTACCCTGTGGATAAATATGGAACAGCCTAGGAATATCGCCTTTAATTTGGCCGCTCAATAAAATATTACAGCTGAAGTCGATTCCCTGATTTTGGCCTTCATCACGGGTGATCACACCACGAATAATGCGCCCGATAATCTCAGCCGCTTCGAACAAGGTATGGGTATTCAAGATGTGCTTTTCAGCGGTTTTTATTTCCTGCTCAATAATCGATAACACGCTTTGTGTTGTCGCTAAATTGCCCGCACTTTGTAGAAACAAGACTCGGTCATGCTCTATCTCAAAGGTATGCAATTTTTTAAAACTCGCAATATGATCAACCCCAGCGTTAGTACGCGAATCAGAGGTTAACACCAAACCATCCTGTGATTTTATAGCAACACAATAAGTCATATGAGTATCTAAGTAGCGATTGAATACACTAATAATAGTGACACTTTATCTATTTTGGCTACTTATATGATTAATATCTAACGGCTTCCTGTAAATGGTGATCCGTACTCAACAAATGAAACGCACCAGAAACCATGAATACGTTATCACCACCACTGGTGATATAAGAACGACCAACTGCTTTTCGCAGCATGTTCAAATTCCATTGAGATGTGATTTTCGGGCAAAGAACATTATATTTCACGCTAGAAGCATTCCCGCAATAATCAACTCACACAGGGTCCGCCATTGGCTGTACCCTGTTTCATAATTTTACGGTTCACTCGCTTACCTCTGCATTTATATGCCTCACCTCAGTGTCCATCGTGGGTGTAAACAATTGTACGACTAGCCACGTTTTTCATAACCCGAATAATGATTCGAGATGCGCCGTATTCAAATTTTTTAATGCGGCCTTTCATCGTATTTTCATTAAACGCCTCTCTTTTAAGTTATTAAAAAAGTCCTTGTATTTTAGAAGTCAGCGCATAAAATGCGCTCAATTTAGTGATTCCTATTGAGGATTTATGCACGCTTAGCCCAGCGTTTTCTCTATGTTAGAAGAAGGCGCACAAGCAACTAGCTTTGGCCTTTGCCATAACACAGAGATGATGGGTAGTGATTCTTTTCATATCCCTTTCTTTACTCGATAACTGTCGTTTTTTAATCTCAGCGATAAATCACAGTGAGACTTCTCTTTTTTGATAGACATGGCTCACCGTCACCTGGCATAGCTTCAGTTTTGTCAGACTAAGACCTGCCACGTTTTATCATTAGCTAGTAAACGGCATTCACGCAATTTTGTATAAATGAATTTTGTGCCCAAGACTGGTACAAGCAAACGATAACGGCCTTTAAAGCCAGTTAAGGTGACACCCTTACTTTCAGAGAGAGACACTATGAGCAAAGTTATGATCATTGGTGCCGGCGGCGTCGGCAATGTCGTCACACAAAAATGTGCGCAATTGCCCGACGTATTTACCGACATTATTCTGGCCAGCCGTACAGAAAGTAAATGTAAAGCCATCGCTGAAGGCGTAAAAGAAAAAACAGGCCAAACCATTCGTACAGCGCAAGTGGATGCGGACAATGTGCCTGAGCTAGCCGCACTGTTAAAACAAGAACAGCCAGAGCTTGTTATTAACGTTGCCTTGCCTTACCAAGATTTAACTATTATGGATGCGTGCTTAGAAGCTGGCGTGCATTATATGGACACCGCCAACTACGAGCCATTAGACACCGCTAAATTTGAATACAGCTGGCAGTGGGCGTACCAAGATAAGTTCAAGCAAGCCGGCTTAACTGCATTGTTAGGCAGTGGTTTTGATCCGGGCGCCACTAACGTGTTTACGGCTTATGTTGCTAAACACTACTTTGATGAAATTCATTACCTAGACATCATCGATGTGAATGGCGGCGACCACGGCTATCCATTTGCCACTAACTTTAATCCTGAAATCAATATTCGTGAAGTCACTGCTGAATGTCGTCACTGGGAAAACGGCGAGTTTGTCACCACACCTGCCATGAGTAAAAAGGCGGCATTTACATGCCCTGACAACGTGGGTGACTACAATATTTATCGTATGTACCACGAAGAATTAGAAAGCTTAACCAAGCACTTCCCAACGCTTAAGCGTGCGCAGTTTTGGATGAGCTTTTCTGACAATTATTTAAAACACTTAGAAGTACTCGGCAATGTCGGTATGACAGGCATCGAAGCAATCGAATACGAAGGTCAGCAGATTGTGCCGATTCAATTCTTAGCCAAATTATTGCCAGACCCATCGTCTTTAGGGCCACGCACCAAAGGTAATACGTGCATCGGTACAGTGGTACGCGGCATTAAAGATGGCAAAGAAAAAATCGTTTACTGCTATCAGATTTGTAACCACGAATCGTGTTGGGAAGAAGTGAAGTCTCAAGCTATTTCTTACACTACAGGTGTACCGGCCATGATTGGCGCCAAAATGATGATCGAGAAAAAATGGTTAGAGCCTGGTGTGTTTAACATTGAACAGTTTGACCCTGATCCATTCATGGAAGCCATGAATCAATATGGCCTACCTTGGAAAGTGATTGAACTTGATACGTTTGATTTAGACCAATAACACAAAACGCAACATACGTAGGATGGGTTAATGGTGAGTTTTGCGAGCCATGTAACCCATCGCTTAGATGGGTTACGAAAAGCGCTTCGCACATTGCTAACTCATCCTACTTTTCTAAAAGATATTATGATTATAATATTTTTGCTTATCACCTGTGAGTCCATCTGATGCAATTTACTGATTTTAGTCAACTCGATTTAAGCCAACTACCTTCCCCTTGTTTTGTGGTAGACGAAGTGGCGGTTGAACGTAATCTGCGTATTTTAAATGATGTACAAACTCGCAGTGGTGCAAAAGTTTTACACGCCCTTAAAGCATTTTCCATGTGGTCATTGGCACCACTAACCACCCAATACTTATCTGGCACCTGCTCAAGTGGCTTACACGAAGCACAACTGGGTAAAGAATATTACGGCGGCGAAGTGCATGTATTTTCGGCGGCGTATACAGAAAGTGATTTTAAAGAACTGCTCACCTTTGCTGATCACATTGTCTTTAACACACCAAGTCAGCTAGTCCGTTTTGCTACGCTCTGTGAACAGGCAAAACAAACAAGACCTGAACTGCATTTTGGTTTACGCATTAACCCAGAGCACAGCGAAGGGGATGTAGCCATTTACGACCCATGTGCAGCGGGCTCACGTTTGGGCACCACATATGATCAATTAGTCAAAGCCCTTGAGCAACCAGAATGCCAGCAAGCATTTACACTCATTAGTGGTTTTCATTTTCACACACTGTGCGAGCAAGATTTTTTACCCTTGCAACGTACACTAAAAGCAGTGGAACAAAAATTTGGTGCATGGTTAATCAACCTTAAATGGTTAAACTTTGGCGGTGGCCATCACATTACCGCCCCAGACTATCAAATTGATGATTTAGTCGAATGCATTAAAGCAATCCGTAAAAAATACGATTTAGATGTGTATTTAGAACCCGGTGAAGCTGTGGCCATCGGCACTGGCGTATTAGTGGCTGAGGTGTTAGATATTGGTTTTAATCAATTACCTCAAGCCATTCTCGACACATCAGCGACGTGCCACATGCCCGATACATTAGAGATGCCTTATCGTCCCGACATTACCGGCAGCGGCAAAGCAAACGAAAAAGCCCACACATATCGCCTAGGCGGCTTGACCTGTTTAGCAGGGGATGTGATTAACGATTACAGTTTTGATAAACCGTTAGACGTCGGTCAGCGTTTAGTGTTCGAAGACATGGGACATTACACCATGGTAAAAACCAGCACGTTTAATGGCACCCGCTTACCTGCTTTGGCTGTTTGGAACTCACAAACCAACGCATTAAATATTATGCGTGAGTTTAACTATGACGATTTTAAGATGCGTTTATCTTAATCACATAACGTTTAATATCGCATCATTCAAACCTTACTGAATGATGCGAACCTGCTTTCTATTTTTAATCTCTCAAACATGTCTTTCTTATCATAAAACCGCAACCGTTCAATCATGGTGATTAACCTTTCGATACTGATAGAAACGACTCGATAAAAACCTCACCTTTTCGCCTTTCTTTGCACCTCAACGCCTTCAATGATTAATGGCGCTTAATTTCTTTATCACCTGGCCATTCTTAACTAATGTTTAATACATTGGTCATGTGCTGTTCATTTTTATGCAACATCACTGTCAACTTTCTCTTCTAGCATCGCGTTCGTTGTACCCACCTAAATACAATAACGATGATACCACTGTAAGGACACTACGATGATGAGACCCATATTAGGGACAATTTTAAGTGCTTGCTTACTGAGCGCACCTGCAATGGCCGATGTGACCATTAGCAAGCGCATCAGCACAGGCAATGATGATGTAGAAGAACGCACAAACGGATCAATGTATTTAGATAGCAGTGACATTGAACTGGTCAACGATGGCAGTAAAAATCAAACCATTGGCTTACGCTTTCGTGACCTTGATATTCCACAAGGCGCGACTATCACCCAAGCCTATGTTCAATTCACCGTAGATGAAACCAATAGCGGCTCAACCAATGTTACGATTAAAGCCGAAGACACGAATAACTCTTCAGCATTCTCTAGCAGTAACTTTAATGTTTCTAGCCGTACAACCACCAATGCAGCCGTAAATTGGCAGCCAAGCCTATGGAGCTCTGTTGGCGCGTCTGGTAACAGTCAACGCACCCCCGATATTAAAGACATTATACAAGAAGTGATTGAGCGCTCAGGTGG
>JAWUXY010000056.1:0-23784 GCA_034111105.1 Bermanella sp.
TAGGTAACTAGGTTCCCCCCATTTTAAACATTCTTCAAGTGAACCTAATTGATCCTGTTCGGCAATATCAAAAATTAAACGGCGCACAGCTAATAGAGTTTGTTTTGCTGCTTTAGGATAGGTATCAAATTTTGCTTTAACTGACTTATCCATTTATCACCTTGTTAATCAGGATACTTATATATTCTAGCTTGGAACATCGCTTTTATTTACATCTTTTTTATTAGAGAGCTGCCGAGCGCGTGTTTGATCGTCTTTATCTTTATCCAAGCCATTTTGCTCTAAATGACTATTTGGTGAATACACTACCCGAGTTAATAATGGAAAGTGATCTGAGCCAATCGATGGCATACGTTTAATAAAATCAAGGGTGAAATGATCACTGTGAAATAGGTGATCCAGCGGCCAACGTAAAAAAGGGTAACTAGCATGAAAGGTATTAAACATGCCTCGCCCAACACGCGGGTCTAATAAACCACTCACTTTACGGAACAAGCGCGTTGTCGATGACCAAGCCACATCATTTAAATCCCCCGTTACAATAACGGGTTCTTTAGTATCACTGACACTTCGTGCTAAAACAGCCAGCTCGGCATCACGTTCTGACGATTCTATATTTTCTGTTGGGCTGGGCGGGGCTGGGTGTATAAAGTGCACTCGAATAACATCGCCAGATTTAAGCGTCAAATTAGCATGCATTGACGGCACATCGTCTTCAACTAAAAATGAAATGCTTTTTTCTGTTAATGGTAGCTTTGAATAAACATGCATTCCGTATAAATTTTCCAAGGGGCATTTCATGCAATGGGGCATTTGGCTTTCAAGTACTTTTAGCTGCTCTTCCCACCAATGGTTAGATTCGAGCGTCACTAAAATATCTGGGGAATTTTCATTAACCAGACTAATCAACGCTTCGCTGTTTTTATTAGGCGCTAACACATTCGAAGTTAAAATGGTTAATGTCCGATCAGCGTCACGTTGCTGTGCGGATCTCACTTCATTAGGCCAGATAGGGGTATAAGGCAGTACCCACCATAATTGCCAAACCACACAAAGGCCCGTCAGGCTAATCAGTGTCATTGAGAGTGGATCTATACCCTCTAAAATAAAACACTGGTAAATAAAAGAAACCATTGCGAGAATCGCAATTTGAAAACGAGGAAAGTCCAGTACCCTAATGATCCAATGGGGATGCTGCCATAAAGGTAAAAAAGTGAATAACACAATCACAATTGTAAATACAATAAGCGCCGTTAACATATATCACCAAACATAAAAACCTAGCTGATTTAGCATAAGGCGTTTTAGGCTATACTGGCGCTGCGTATAAATCAATTATTCTGCCATTTATATAGACGAAACTGAGACCATTAACACATCACTTTCGACCCACATACTGACATTTAACCCCTTAATTGTCAGTTGTAAAGGAACATCACCTGAGTGTAATTTAGGCATTGTCCCAAATTTTTTCTGATCATAAGGCACTTGATATAAGGTAGCACGCGTATGATCAGGGTAACCATAGCGTAACTGCGCGGCCGTCACCCCTTGAATAGAGCAATAGCGACCACCTTGCATACCTTGCTCAGAAAAATGACTCGACTGCACCAATGAAAAATCTAAGTCATCAAATTGTCCTCGTAAGCTCGATACGGTATTGCCTGTAAACTCCAGTGGTTTCATTTTAATGTGGTTGATCGCCACTTCTTCGGCAATATTGTAAATATGTTGCTCATAAGCCATTTGATTGTGATTTATCAAAGGTGTTACATCATTACGCCAAATCAATAAAGCCAGTAGAACACTTGCCGATAATGCAAACATAAGACGCATAGATACCGCTGCGTTGTCTTGAGTGCGATTTTTTTTATGCTCAGGCTGTGACTGTAATAAAGCCTCAAATCTTGCGTACTGCTTATCAGTTAGTCGTTGATGTTTAAAATGTTCTTGGCTTGCATCTTTAAAGGGTTGTTTCATATTTAATAGCCCTCTTCTTTAGAACTAAGTGAGCGATGAATGGTTTTCAGTTTTTCTTTAATTCTAAATAATCGAGACAGTATCGTGCCTCTTGGCTGACCTGTTTCTTCGACAATTTCACTGGCGGTAAACCCTAACACCGACCATAGATACAACAGTTCTTTTTCACCAACAGATATACACTGCATGAGTTGATCTACTTGATGTTGGTCTACATAACTTTTTTCGAGATCTGTTGTGGATAACAACATGGGGTGATCGTCTAAAGTGTCAAATGCAATACGATTTTTATGGCGGCAATCATCAATAAATTGATTGCGAATCGCCTTACGTGTATACGCTTGAGTAAATTCAATTTCGGTGTGCGCTAATTTTTTAATCATGCGTTCAATAACTGTGTGCAGTAAATCTTCAGCATCATGGCTATTGCTTGTGAGTGAATACGCATATTGATACAGCTTATCAAGCTCCTTTCTATTAAACATCAGTGGGCCTATTCATTTTAAACCCTGTGATCCAGCCTTGAGCAATCCATTGTGAAATATTGCTAACTTGATTTTCAAGCTCTGCATTGTCTAGTATTTGATGAATACTCACGCCTGATTTAAGCATACTTAATAATTTAAATTGATATTGCGTTAACTTAAATATTTTTCCATGATGATGTTCTTTAGCAATGCAAAAATAATTGAATTGCTTTTGAGCTGTATGACGGCCTGCTTTATTGTCAGCTGAATTTTTATTCAATAGGCTATTAAGGTCATAATAGGATTGCATCAGCATGAGTTGAGGGCTGGCATATAAATATACTTGAGCCGCTTGCTCAGGCGATAATTTTTGATAGGCAACAAAATCAAACTGGGCATCATCTTCAATATAATATAACTCATGACAATGCCACTGCGCCTGACTTAACTCTATTACCAGTTCATATCGATCAGACTGTATATTCAGTTCTTTACAGGTGGCACGGCCTTTTTCTCGCTTAAGCCATGCCGAAAAAGCATGCCCATATTGATTAAGATTTAATGTATTCAACGGATGCGCGCATAAGTAGAGTTTAACCAGCGAATAAAAGACATCTTCACCTAAAACTTGCTTACAGCACGCGTAAGCATTACTCATACAAGCAATCAAAGCATGGTATTGGTTTTGCTGATACACCCTAAGCAGCCCTGCCGAAGGCGCCATTAATGATGGTGACGTATCAGCCAGTAACGTTGCTTGCCAGTGCGACAGAGACATGGAAGGGTGCGTTTGTAGTGACATTATCCAAACTCCGATCTCTTTTTTATATTATCAGTAAAGCACAGTGCATCGAGTCGTGTTTGCGCTTGTTTTTGTTCACTTGCTAATACCTGCCAAGCTGGCAGTTTTGTATCCCACTCTATTAATGTAGGTACTGGGCCATTTTGCGCAATAAAAGCATCAAATAAACGCCATACTGTTTCACCGACACGCTGGCCGTGGCTATCTAATAAATAATCACCTTTATCTTCATGACCGGCTAGGTGAATTTGTTGCACTGCGTGACTGGGGATCTGTTTAAAATAATCATCAACTGATTCGCCTAAATTAAAACAGGATACCAGTACATTATTAATATCGAGTAACAACCCACAACCGGATTCAGCCACCACTGCGGCTAAAAATTCGGCTTCTGTGAGCGTGTTATCAGGGCAAGCAACATAGGCCGATATGTTTTCAAGCAGCATTTGCTCACCCAATATATCTTGCACGATTTTAATTCGTTCACTTAAATAGCAAACCACGTCTTGTGTATAAGGCAAAGGAAACAAATCCGCGGCGAATAAACCTTGGGCACTGGAAAAACTGCAATGCTCTGAATACCACTTTGCACCAGTACGCGCTTTAAAATCGTTTACTTTTTTTATGTAGGTAAGATCCAAGGGATCAACCGACCCTAACGATAAACCAACCCCGTGCAACACCACAGGGTAGCGCTCAGTAATGGCGTCCATTAAGTGAACATTTAAACCGCCATCCACCAGCCAGTTATCCACCAAGACTTCAAACCACGGTATATCCGGGTTTTCTTGTAGGATCGTTTGTATATGAGGCACTCTTAGCCCGACACCCGCACCTGAGATAACTGACGGCTGATTCATGGTATTACTTCGCTGGCTTTAATGCGGCCACTTTACCGCCTGTGATTTTTTCGCAAGTCCCTTCAGGCACATACACCCACTCTTTTGGTAGGTTGTCGGCGGCGGCTTGACCGGCACAACCATGGCTACCATCCAGCGCACCACAATCGTTTTGTCCGGCTTTTGCGATGCCAGCACATTTTTCCCACTGGCTAGGTTGATTCGGTACGGCTTGCGCTTGGATGCTCACGCCCATTGCCATGATGGCTGCAACCGCAGATGCCGCGGCTATTGTTTTAGTGCTCATTAGATTGATTCCTGTTATTAAGAGTAAGTCTCATCAGCTACCGTTTCACTGACTTACTTTACTTAACGACACAGAACCCTATTTGATTGCATTGAATCCGGTTTATTTTAAAAATAATCCTATAAACCTAAATGACAGGCAATAAAAAGCCACCCGAGGGTGGCTGATGGCAGCGAGTATGAAGCGTTGCTTACACTTTCATTTTTAAGAAGTTAGCAAAAAGGTCATGGCCATGTTGGGTCAAAATAGACTCAGGGTGAAATTGCACCCCTTGGATAGCCAGCGTCTTATGCTGTACACCCATAATCTCTTCTATGCTGCCGTCTTCGTTTTGTGTCCACGCCGTGACGTCTAAGCAATCAGGCAAGCTGTCTTTTTCAATCACTAATGAATGATAACGTGTTGCGGTGAACGGGTTATTCAAGTTAGCGAACACGCCTTTGTCTGCGTGATAAACCTCACTGGTTTTACCATGCATAACCTTACCTGCACGAATGATTTTACCACCAAAGGCTTGCCCAATACTTTGATGACCTAAGCACACGCCTAAAATTGGCAGCTTACCTGCAAAGTGCTCAATCGCCGCCACTGATACGCCTGCCTCGTTTGGGGTACAAGGCCCAGGGCTGATCACTAGGTGATCTGGATTAAGTGCTTCGATTTCTTCAATTGTGATTTCGTCGTTACGAAACACTTTAACGTCTGCACCTAGCTCACCAAAATACTGAACCACGTTATAGGTAAAGGAATCGTAATTATCGATCATTAATAACATTAGGATTTTCCTTTGTTAGATTCATCATTTGCCAGCTGGGATATCATCACTTTTAATGATTGAATCTCGGCATGCAAATCAGTCATAGAAGGCTCTGTTGAATGCGCCGCTTCTTCAATGGCATTTTCTTTTTCAATGACACTGACCACAATACCAATCACCATATTTAAAAAGGCAAATGCGGTTAAGAAGATAAACGATAAATAATACAACCAACTTAAACGATATACCGTCATAGTTTCGTACATCACATCCGTCCAGTC
This sequence comes from Bermanella sp., assembly GCA_034111105.1. GTDB lineage: Bacteria > Pseudomonadota > Gammaproteobacteria > Pseudomonadales > Oceanobacteraceae > Bermanella. Next base: position 5,434 of record JAWUXY010000056.1, read on the forward strand.
TTCGAATGTCATAACCCTAAAGAGCGTCAATAACGAAATAGAAATATCGCCCCATAATTCAGGATTAATAGTTGCAAATAATGTAGAGCCAATCGCGGCATAGATGTAAAAAATAATAAACATCAGCAACATCACATAACCCAATTGCGGTAATGCTTTTAACAATGAGTTAAGCAATACACGTAATTCAGGAATAATCGACACCATCCGTAATACGCGGAAAATACGCAACAACCGCCCGATAAACGCCATTTCGCTTTCATCCACAGGGACTAAACTTGCAACCACAATGATGGTATCGAAAATATTCCAGCCACTTTTAAAAAAGTGACGTTTATTCTCTTCGCCGATAAACCGCACGGTTAACTCAACTAAAAAGATAACCGTGATAAAATGGTCAAGCCAACTAATAGCGGTAAGCATAGCCGGTGGTAGGTCATAGGTTTTAGCGCCCACTACCACAGCGGAAAATAAAATCACACCGACAACAAATAACTCAAAGCCTTTATTACTGCGCAGCGCTAAAAAACGTTGCTGAAAATTACTGGTGTTCATTACTTAGTTATCCAATCCCGATTCGGCCATGGCCACGGCTTTAAAAACAGCCCGTGCTTTATTCATGGTTTCTTTCCACTCAAGACGCGGCACACTGTCGGCAACAACACCGGCCCCAGCTTGTACATAAATCTTTTTGTTCTTAATCACCGCAGTACGTATGGCAATAGCGGTATCCATATTGCCATTCCAACCAAGGTAACCCACTGCCCCACCGTACACGCCACGTTTGACGGGTTCGAACTCGTCAATGATTTCCATGGCACGAATTTTAGGCGCACCACTTAATGTACCCGCTGGGTGTGCGGCCTTCAAAACATCCATCGACGTAATACCCGGCTTGGCTTGGCCTTCTACGTTACTCACTATATGCATAACATGAGAGTAGCGCTCGACCACCATTTGGTCGCTCACTTTTACTTGGCCCATGTTGCTTACGCGACCCACATCGTTGCGCCCTAAATCAATGAGCATTAGATGTTCCGCAATTTCTTTCGGGTCACTTAATAACTCTTTTTCTAAGGCAAGGTCTTGCTCAGGGGTTTCACCCCGATAGCGGGTGCCTGCAATTGGCCTAACCGTAATGGTGCCATCTTCAAAGCGCGCTAAAATTTCAGGGCTAGAGCCCACCACATGGTGATCACCACAATCCATAAAATACATGTAAGGGCTTGGGTTTAATGTGCGCAGTGCACGATATAGATTCAATGGGTGTCCGTGAAAATCAACGCTTAAACGTTGACTGATCACACACTGCATGATGTCACCGGCTAACACGTATTCTTTGATTTTATCGACCGAATCCATAAACGCTTGCTCGCCGTAACCAGATACAAAATCGGTTTCTTTTACGTCACGAGGCTGGATTAATGGCTGACCGATTTGACCTTGATAAGCACGGCGAATTTGTCCACGCATGATCGTAATGCGACGTTTGGCTTTTTCTAAACCTTGCTCATCCGCTGGGTTAGCCAATACGATAAAAAATAACTTACCGCTTAAGTTATCAAACACGATGACTTCTTCAGACTGCATTAACAGAATGTCTGGATTGCCGATATCGTCTTCTGGGGTTGATTCAGCCAGACGTTTTTCAACATAACGCACCACGTCATAGCCAAAATAGCCAACCAGACCACCATCAAATTTAGGCAGTCCTTCTACTGGGGCAATTTTAAACTGGGACTGGTAATCCGCGATAAAGTCTAAAGGATCATCAACATCATGCTCTTCGACCACGTTATCGTGCTCTAGAATTTGAACCTTTTTAGCAAACACTTTTAGCACACGCTTACAGGGTATGCCGATCATGCTGTAGCGACCCCATTTTTCGCCGCCTTGAACCGATTCAAGCAGATACGAATACGGCCCTTGGGCTACTTTAAGGTAGGTGCTTAACGGGGTATCTAAGTCGGCTAATATTTCTTGAAAAACCGGAATACGATTGAAGCCTTGCTCAGTCAGCTGAGTGTACAATTCTGGCGTCATGGATCTTGATCCTAATACGAAAATACAAATAAATTAGTAGTTATGGGGGCAGGCAGGACGCTGAGACTTCGAGGCAGACAGGAGCTCGCGCGCCCTGCTATAGCCATCGCTTGGCATGGAGGCCTATATTCAATCGATTAGGGACAAGCAGTACTCTCACCCTGATATTCCTAGATAGATAAACAAGGCGCTACTATAGCAGCCAACTTCCAAGGCTAAAAGTATGAAATCACAAATTGGGCTATATTTAAGCAATGATGAGGGGGCACTGATGTATGCACACGGGGATTACGATTTATGGCTAGATAACCAGGTGGTTCTGACCCGAATCAAAAGATATGGCCATGCGCTGTGCCGTTTCTTTTAACGCGATAATTCACCCAATTGCACATAGCGATTGGTCTCATATCGTGTATCTTGATAAGTGGGAGCTGGCCACACCTGAAATTGAGCCACTTACCTTACCCAATTGGCTGAACAACTTGTGGCAAAGGGGCTGAAATGCACGGCTCAAGTATACCGCCCAAATATGCTGAAAAAGTTCCTGATGGACCGTATGGTGAAAAAGTATTGGGGAAGTTCGAGCAAAAAGTATTCCCCAAAGAAGATGATGCCTTTAGTTGGATAAATGAAGCCAGCTACCCAGTCACACATGAAACGCTTTTACCTTTAAACGCGTAAAGTAGGTGAACAATGAACAATAATAAAAACAAAGTAAGCTTTTTAACGGCCTTACTCAGTATTATGGCCGCCGCATTTGGTGTACAAAAAAGTAAAAACATGGAACGGGATTTAAACGCGACCAATCCGGTGGTTTACGTTTTAGCCGCGCTGGTGTTTGTGGCCATTTTTATCGCGGCCATTGCAATTGTTGTCAGCTTAGTTGTGCCGGATAGGCTAGCTTAAGCTTATTTACGCGGTGTGCTGACTACTCCCTTTTTGACTGGCGTAACGTTTTAACAAGCTCGCGTACCTTAAGGCTTACCCCTTGCTGATATTGACAGACACCACCTGGGAATATTTGCTCTAGTTGTGTCTGGTAAGGTGACATATCTTGTTCGCCGTATGTGCCAGAGGCAAGAGCACTTGATACCGGTTGTTTCTCACAATACAAGGTGTCGCCATAAATACTCTCACCTGCCATAAAACGGGACTGAGTATAATGGGGGAAACGTTGCTGACATGGCCCTGTGACTTTTTGGTTCCATTCGCCGTCCCAAGTACCGGCACTGTCATCAATGATATTATTGTCTTTATCGTAGCAACGATCACTGGCCCCCGTCGGACGATTAACCGCAAGTGATGCATCCGGGTTAGCTTTCATATTAAATAGCCATTGATCTAACACGCGCAAAGCATCATCTATGGGTAAACTGCGTATTAAATCTTTACGGGATAAGTGATCGTCTTTTTCCATCATCCAGATTAGTTGATGCTCACTACTGCCTGATGCATATTCTATGCGTTTACGAGCTGCGAATGAGGCGACGGCGTGATGCATATCTAATTGATGATCAAGGTAATGGCGTAAATCAATAATAGGGATATCAGCCACACCTAAGAAAACAAGCCCAGCATTGTACGCGGCCAGCGCCGCCTGCTTGTCGCCTTTGCTTCTGGATGATGGCTTCGATTCGCCTTCGTGGGTCATATTATGCTGCCCCCAAAGAGACAGTTGCCTTAATGAGTCATCGCCACTTATGTGCCAAAAGCGCTCATTTTGCATGTTAGACGGTAACTTCCAACCGCCTATTCGCTGGTTTAACGTTATAAATTCAGCTGGGGTTAATTTGCCATTACGCAAAGAAGCAAGCCCATACTGCACACCATCGTTCCCCCAAAAACGTCGGCCAAAACCCTGATCATCCGTGCCATAAATGTGTTGTAAATCCCCCCAATGGCTCCAATCAAATTGTTCAAACACATTCGATGAAATCTCGTAATAGGCGGTAAAAAATTTAGGATTGTTAATTAAATGTGACGCACCACGCCAGCCATTTGTACATTCACTGGCTCCTTGTGGCAGCTGATTAAAGTCACCGTTCATAATACCCGCTATGCCCTGTAAATTACCATAACGGTTTTTATAGCCTGCAAGCGTATTACTGCCTTGAACCAATAAACGATGTGACCATTGTTGCCAGTATTGGTTATGACTTGTCTCATCAAAGTAATACTCTAACAATTCACAATCTAATGCGTAATTAACCTGAGTAACCATATCGGGATAAGAGTACAAAGGAATAGCAGCATCAATAATCCCTGGGCGATTTTGCGCTAATAGATATTGCTGTATTGCACCACCTGAACCTCCAATGCCAATCGTATAAAGGGGCTTACCATAACGGCTTTCAAACTGACGCTTGACTCTTAAGGCGGTATCTTCACTTAACCAAATATCATAATGATTACTGGTTTCAGTCCCTGTACTAAACGCAACGGCATAGCCTTGTTGTAACTGCCCTTCGTGCTCATACAATAATTTATCAATATTAACGTTACCCTGTTTACGGCCAACGCCAACCCCACCTTTAAAGCGATACAATAATTTTTGATTCCACTTACTGCTGTTGAAGTCACTGGGTAAATCCTGCTTATTAACGGGTATCGCTAATACGTAAATAAAGCGATTAATCGTGCCCGTTTCAATGCGAATAATTTGCTGTGTTTCTTGTTTTAAACTAACTAAATCATCTACTTTAATAAAGCCATGATCATCTTGGTCTTTCACATAATATTGAATGCGTGTTGGTAAACGACAATCTTTACTGTAACCAATGACTTGCTTCGTTTTCTTTTGATTGGCATTCGTTGCATATACGGCAATACCCTCTTGGCTATCGTTATCCACCAATGGTTGACCTAAGTCACTATGTTCAGTATCACAAATGAATGGGTATTGGTTAGCACCCGCAAAGAGTGGCTCAGCTGGGCCAGTGACACCTAAGGGAATAGGAAAAGAAAATACCTCTTGTGGACGCTCCAGCATTCGAGGGTGAGCGCCCTTATAACTCGCGCTATTTTTTTCAACGCTAAAGCCATTCGGCACATTGAGTACTAATAAACCGCTGGTTTTAGGCAAAAAGCGCTGCTCTAAGCGATCATAAAACACACCAAGACTGGTTGTGCAGATGAGTAGTATTACAAATAAAATGATAACCGTTTTCATATTATGACCCTCCCCCTTTATACGCTGTTAATCCTTAACTGGCCTCATGTAAATTTAGTGTGTATCCGTGCAATAAAGTAGTTTAGTTTGGTAATATTTTATTTCTAAAAACCTCAAATAAAGAACAAACTAATGGGTTGAAATATCGACGCTTATTCTCTACAACCTAAGTATTATGTTATTTTTTGTTAAGTGTCACGCGTATACTCGACTTGCTCGTTAGTGAAGACACACTTATTTTTAATTTACTCTGCCATTTAGGGCTCTGAATCTCAAAAAAAGAATAAGAGCATTTCTTTTAAGCATTAAATTCCCTCAAATATAACCAAAAGATATTCAATCATTTTTAGTTAGAGACATTTAGTCTCGATGGCTAATTATTAATGTATTTATTTTTTATTCACTAATTAAGTGTCTAGGCTCACATCTTTACAGTAAATAACACACTTGTGACCCAGTATGCATTAATATAGATAACCCCTTCAATTAAGCACTTTTGCCCAACATATGAAGAAGATACTAAGTTGCTGTCCGATTGCCAGCATTGAAACCATGCACTTAATACCCGCTAACTTTCAGTTTAAGCCGGGAATGCCAGTATCTGCTTTTCATGCCAATGTTTGGTGGCTACAAGAAAGTGAAGCTAATGTGTGCATGCGAGACGAATCGCAACGATTGCATTATTTGAATCGCTATAGTGATCGTGAAGGTTACTTAAGCTCAATTGACCAAGCAATTCGCGAATGCATTCATTTAAGCCGAGGCTATAACTTATCAACCGAGAGCATAAGCTCTGTCTTCATTCAAATGAGCATTACTCAAATCCCTGTTTTTGAATTGTTTTCGCAAGATATTAAGTTCAGTTGGGATAAGCACACTAACTGGCGTCAGTATGAGGTCGTGAGTAACGATTGGAGCCAAATACAATATCCAGACAAACCTATTTCAACTCACAACATGGTGAGAGAGGTTAAAGATAAGAAGCTAATTGAACACGTTGTCATATGGAATTCAAACCAATCCACAAACAACGCGCTAAAATCTGTAAAAGAATTTAAAGCCGCTTGGGCCTTAGAAGATGACAACAACATAATAACAGAAAGTAGCAATGTGGTTTTTATTAAGAAATAACCATCACGCCATAAAACCAAACGTAAAACGCCACTGTCCTGCTAAATCTTTACCACTGCCAACGCGCTCGTAACCTTGCTGTTGTAAACACTCACTTACGGCGTTCGCTTGTTGCCAACCATGCTCCATTAATAAACAACCGTTTTTCGCTAAATATGATTTAGCTTCTTTTGCGATAAAATAGAGATCCGCCAGCCCTTCCTGTTGCGCAATCAAGGCCGAAGCCGGTTCAAAACGCACATCGCCTTGCGCTAAATGTTCATCTAGTTCATCTATGTAGGGAGGGTTACTCACAATTAAATCAAACCCGTGCGTGGTAATATTCTCAAACCAACTGCTTTGTAAAAACTGCACGTTATTTATTTTATTTTTTACTTTATTCGATTCAGCAAGCTCAACCGCTTGCGCGATTAAATCAACACCCGTGACTTGTGCACTAGGAAACTCTTTTGCTAATGCGAGAGCGATCGCCCCCGTGCCCGTGCCAAGATCTAAAATTTGCTTAGGCTGAAAACCCTGCTCTAGTACCCAATCAATTAATGATTCGGTATCTGATCGGGGGATTAATGTATGCGGTGCCACATTGAGCATTAAATCCCAAAAGCCTTGTTCGCCTAAAATATAAGCAACCGGCTCGCCTTTTTGACGACGTAACAATAATTCACGAAAAATGTTTATTTGTTCAGTGGTAAGTGTTTTATCGGGATCAGTAAACAAGATATTGCGGTTGGCTTTGATAGCGTGCAATAAAATCAGCTCAGCATCTAACGCCGCGGTATCGGAATGGGTAATGAATTGTTGGCCCTCAAGGAGGGCCTGTTTAATGCTAATCGACATAGAAACAGAAATTAATTCTCTACGCCCATGCTGGCCAGCATTTCGGCTTGGTGCTCATGGATAAGCGGCTGGATCACTGAATCCAAATCCCCTTCCATCAGCTCGTCTAGCTTATAAAGCGTTAAGTTAATACGATGATCACTCACACGACCTTGTGGATAGTTGTAAGTACGGATTCGTTCAGAACGATCGCCACTGCCCACCAAGCTTTTACGCTCAGCGGCTTGCTCTGCTTGCGCTTTTTGTACAACAGCATCGTTTAAACGTGTCGCAAGAATCGACATGGCTCGTGCTCGGTTTTTATGTTGCGAGCGCTCATCCTGACACTCTACTACCAAGCCTGTTGGTAAATGGGTCAGTCGAATAGCCGAGTCGGTTTTGTTCACGTGCTGGCCACCCGCGCCACTGGCACGGAACGTATCAATACGCAGATCCGCTTTATTAATGTCCACTTCGGCTTCGTCTTCTACTTCTGGCATCACGGCAACGGTACATGCTGAGGTGTGAACCCGCCCTTGGCTTTCGGTGGCAGGCACACGTTGTACACGGTGAACACCCGATTCAAATTTTAATTGCCCATACACCACATCACCGGCAATACGCAGAATGATTTCTTTATAACCACCATGATCGCCGTCATTGGAGTTCATCACTTCAAACTTCCAACCACGTTTTTCAGCGTACTTGGTGTACATACGGAACAAATCACCGGAGAAAATAGCCGCTTCATCACCGCCCGTACCTGCGCGAATTTCAACGATCACGTTTTTGCCGTCATTAGGGTCTTTAGGCAATAACAATACTTGCAAGTCGGCCTCAAGACGCTCAACTTCGGCTTTGGCCGACTTTAGCTCTTCTTGACCCATTTCACGCATTTCAGGATCAGGGTCTTGGATCAACTCATGGGCTTCTGCAAGATTGCCTTCGGCCTCTGTGTATTCTTCAAACGCTTTTACAACAGGCTCAATTTCTGCGTATTCTTTTGATAACGCGCGAAAGCGATCTTGATTGCTGATGACGCTCGCATCAGAAAGCAAATGGCCAATTTCTTCATAACGTTCGGCAAGGGTTTGTAATTTTGTTTTAACTGAATCTTTCATAGTGGTTTTATGTACTTTCAATATTTAAGTGGTCATACCACTTTTGAATTCTTTTGGTTTTGCGTTAAATCTCGAATTTATAAACAAACGTAAAAACGGTAGTCACGTTGTTTTGATAACGCTGGCTTCATTTTTATTTTTGAACATTAATAAAGCCATTAAATAAGGTAAAGCCAAGTCATGGGCTTTCATCATCTAAGTCTGAATCAGAAAGCTGGTAAAGCTCCTGCACCCATGTCATCACTTCTTTGCGCCCTACCGCACTGGCTTCGCGCATTTGTACCGTTGGCTGATGTATTAATTTATTGGTGAGCATATTGGCGAGCGTGGCAACCACCGCGTGTGCATCATCGCCCTTTTGTAAGCGCTTAAGGGCCTTTTCTAATTCTTGGTTGCGAATCACTTCTGCGTGCTGGCGGAACGCTTTGAGCGTCGTCACGGCGTCAAGTGTGCGCAATTGTCGCATGAATGCCGCACTGCCTGCTTCTATTATTTCGATGGCATCTTGCGCGGCATGCTCACGCTGGCGAACATTTTCTTCAATAATATCTTTTAAATCATCAACCGTATAAAGATAAACATCATTTAAGTCGCCCACTTCTTCTTCGATGTCGCGCGGTACGGCAATATCCACCATAAACATAGGTGCATGTTTACGCTTTTTAAGGGCTCGCTCCACCGCACCTTTACCCAAAATGGGCAATGGGCTTGCCGTGGAAGCAATGACGATATCCGCTTTATACAGCTCATCAGGAATGGCCGACAGCAAAATGGCTTTAGCGCCAAACTGTTCTGCTAAAGCCTCGGCTCGCTCTAAAGTACGATTAGCCACCGTGATGTCTTTTACGCCCGCATCCACCAAGTGCCTAGCAACTAAGTCAATGGTTTCACCTGCCCCGACCAATAACGCACGGCTTGTGGATAAGTCAGAGAAAATGCGCTGCGCTAAATTAACCGCAGCATACGCCACAGAAACCGGGTTTTCACCGATGGCGGTGTCCGTACGCACTTGTTTGGCTACACTGAAGGTTTGGCGAAATAGTCGATCTAGCTCGGGCCCGATGGTGCCAGCCTCTTTAGCGACGGCATAGGCGCTCTTCATTTGGCCTAAGATTTGTGGCTCACCTAGGATCAAGCTGTCTAATCCACTGGCCACACGCATGATGTGTTGCACCGCGTCTTCGTCTTTCAGGGCGTAGTGGCAGCTTTGTAATTGCTCAAGCGGTACGCCGTGAACATGCTCCAACCATGACAGTAAGGCACTGGGATCGTTATCTTTTGCGGTAAAGTACAGTTCGGTACGATTACAGGTGGATAAAATAGCAATTTCATCCACCCCATGACTTGCATTTGCCTGCCTTAATTGGGCTGGCAAATGGTCCGGAGCAAAGGCCACTTTCTCGCGCACCGCCACAGGAGCGGTTTTATGGTTGATACCTAGGGTCAATAACGTCATGAATAACTTAGTTTTATACTGAAAGCACCGAAATGTGGGCCATTTGTTTCAAACTTTTAAAAAAGAGCCGTATTATATCCATAATTGCGCAAAATAGCTGGCTTGCTTGTAAACAAGTTCGCTAAAACACTTTTCACCAAGGGCACATCCAGAAATATTATGACAAACCGTTTATTGTTGGCCCCACTTTTTAGCTTGCTGTTTATAGCAGCCCCCGGCTTTGCCGCTGTTGCAGATGAGGCGCCAGACCCTCAACAATCTAGTCATTATAGTGTAAATACCTTTTATGCACTGCTTGTGGCTGAAATGGCAGGTCAGCGCCAATTGTACGACGTAGCCCTTGGCAATTATTTGCTAGAGTCACACCGCACACAAGACGCCGGCGTCACCGCACGTGCAACACAAATCGCCCAATTCATAGGCGCTGACCAAGCCGCTTTAGATGCGGCGACACTATGGGCCAAATTAGACCCAAATAACCCTTTGGCTCAGCAGGCTTTAAGCTCGGAACTGGTGAAAGCAGCGCGTTTTAGTGAATCAGCGCTGCACTTACAAAAAGCCCTTGATCTTGACCCGCTACTCAATGTGAATTTCATCAGCCTGCAAGGGCTCGACATGAGCGAAGGTTCGCGAGAATTATGGTTAGAGTCATTAACATCACTCGTACCTCGCTACAAAACCAATCAAGCGTTGCTATTTAATATCGCTAGCCTTTATCAACAACAAGAAGACATTGAACAAGCATTAAAGATTTGCAGCCAACTCCTAAAAGAGCACCCTGATTTTTACCCTGCTTGGTCGTTAAAATCACGCTTACAAGCCACGCAAGAAGACTTTGTCGGGGCCATTAAAACCATTAATAACGCGCTATCTCAATTTAAGAACGACAAAGCATTCATGCTGCTTAAGGCTCGCCTACTCATTAAAAACAAAGACATTGAACAAGCCAGTGAAACATTTTTAAAACTGCACAAAACCGACAGCCATGATGCACAAATATTATTACCACTTGCCTTAACTCAGCTTGAGCTAAAGCGATATGATGCAGCAAAACTATCACTGCAAAAATTACTCAACCTGCATCAAATGCAAAGTGAAGCCCACTATTACCTAGCGCGAATTGAGCAATTTAATGGGAATGACGAAGCCGCACTGAATCACTACCTAGCAATGAAAGGCGGACGCGAATATTTAGCCGCACAAGGCGCCATTGTTAACATCTATATGCGTCGGGAAAGCGATACCCAAGCACTTAACCATGTGCGCCAGCAACGTGTCATTGATAACGAAAACCAACAAGCTTACTTTTTAATGGAAGTCGACATACTTAACCGCACAGGCCAGTACACTGAATCGTTAAACGTTCTCAATGCCGCGCTTAATGCTTACCAAGACAGCACAGACCTGCGTTATTCACGGGCGATGGTCGCAGAAAAGCTGGGGAATTTAGATCAGCTAGAGCAAGACCTAGAGCATATCATTAGCCTTGAGCCGGAAAACGCCACCGCATTAAATGCATTAGGCTACACACTGGCCGATCGCAGTACGCGCCTAGACGAAGCACAAGCATTAATCGAAAAAGCATTAGCACTTGCACCGAAAGACCCTGCCATTCTCGACAGCTTGGGCTGGGTATATTACCGCCTAGGCAAATTCAAAGAGTCACTCGAATTACTGGAACAAGCTTTTGCCATGTTTCCTGATGCAGAAGTGGCGGCTCATTTAGGTGAAGTGTTATGGGCAATGAATAATAAACAACAGGCAAAAAGCATCTGGCGTACCGCGTTAGAAAAAGATCCTGACAGCCAGATCCTAAAAGATACCCTACTGCGATTAGAAGTTGATTTATAAATGTTAAAACACTTTATTGTACTGGCCATGTGCCAGTTTTTACTTGCCTGTACTTTAAACCCAACCACATCCAACAACAATATTTGGGCCGTAAGTGGGAAAATTGGCATTACTACCCCGTCACAAAGTGTTGCTGGTTTTATTGAATGGAAGCAACACGATGATGATTTTGATATTTATGTCAGTGGTCCACTCTCGGTTGGCAGCACGCGCATAGAAGGTAACATTACTAGTATAAGTCTCACTCGTGGCGGAAAAACCACAAAAGGCATTAACCCACAGCAACTTATTTACGATGAGTTAGGTTGGTTTTTTCCCATTGAAAATTTACCGTTTTGGCTAAAAGGTAAAGTGGCACCTTACTCTTCTGCCAAACAAGAAACAGATGACGACGAAACTCTCACTCAGATATTACAAGACAGCTGGAAAGTAGACTTTTTACGTTACAACGATTACTACAACTTACCTGAGCGCATCCGCATTAGCCAAGGCTCATGGACGTTGTTAATTGTCATTAAACACTGGAGCTTTGGTTAAAAGCCCATTATCAAAATATTATTAGCCTTCACAAACAATTAAAAATAGATGCTAAAAAGCATCTATTTTTAATTAAATTGAAATCACTGCGGGTTTACAACGGCATCACACGCAAATCGACCACTGAATTCAAGCAAGGCCTGTGGGATATTTATTGCTTCTTTGAGTCGTCCAAATTCATAAACTTTAAAGTCAATATTTGCGTTCATTGTTTTCATAAAACGCTGCTCACCACCAAATATAATCGCTGACGGAAAGCTCTGAGAATAAAAACTGTCAATATCTGCTGCAGCATTAATAACAATTTTTTTCCCTATTTTTTTCATTTGAACACTTAATAGACCATTGCATGGATCACTTTCACGCTTAACTGAAAGGCCTTTAAAAGCGGGTAAAAATACTAGATCATAGTTATTTGAAATATAACGTCCACCCCACATCTCAATGGATGTATCGCCAAATACCGCACCTGTAAACATAAATTTGACATCATCTGCTAAACCCATCATATACATCATCCCAACACTTGTTTCTTTGTCATACCAACCCTTATCGACTTGAGCATAACCACTGCCACTCCATGCTTGATTTCCATTATTAAAATCATAGTCGACAGGTGTGCCTACGGTATAAAGAAACCACTTGCCACCCACGCCAGGCAATTCAGGGATGAAACTAAACGGGGTTTGGTATGGATTATGGCCCTTCCAATAATTAACGTGAGGCCCTGTCCATTCTAAATTAAAACTAAAATCAGGGTGAGTAATGCTTAAGTTATCTTCATCTGCTTTGAGCAAGCCGGGTAATTCATAATAAAATTTATCAGGATCAGTCGGGTGTGAAACAATCGGATCATCGTTAAATAAGTCGTATTTAATTGTCGGGCCATTTATTGGGGTGAATGCTAGGTGAATATAGGATTTTATTTCATTGTTAACGTGTGATGGCGCAATATATGTTTGAAAACTAATTTTAAAGTAACCAATAGCGGGGTCTGCAATATTATAAAACCATTGTTCTGCCCAAGTGCCTGTATCGGTTGGCTCGTGGGCTTTAAAATCATCAATGGTGGTGGCCCAACCATTGAGTGAAAAAAGTAAAACAAATAACAAGCTAACGTGTTTAATCATGATGACTCCTTAACGACATAAAATAGGTAGATATTGAATTTAAAAAAATAAACCAAACAAAGAAAAAAGGCCGCGAATGCGGCCTTTTTATTATGCTAAATACAAATATTAGCGCCTTCAAAGTGCTTGCCTGTTTGGCAAGTGGTGCCTTCAGAGCAGTGATCATCGGTTTCGCAATAACACTCACCGCGAGCATTACAACCAGGGGTCATATAATCCGATAATGGAATTTCACCGGTTGCCCGCTCCCAGAATGGGTTTGTAAATACATTATGAGGATCCATATCTGCTTTGAAAGCCATAAAGTCATTCCATTTAGGGAAGCGAGACGGCATGTCTTCAAAAATTGCCACCGAGTTTTTACCCCAATGTGGGCGGCCACCGTATTTACGCAAAGACATTTGTTCAATCTCTAGATTAACAAAATAATTTTTCGGTACTTCAGCACCCGCTTTACGCAATGTATATTCAATGCCTAAGTAAGCGGTATCACGGCCAGCACTCATGCCTAAATAGCTAGGAGATGCTTTACCAAAGCGAAAGTAAATACCATTTAATGGGAAACACGTTTTTTCATGTTTGGCCAAAATCTGACGCACATCGGCGATCCAGTTTGGAAGTTCATCCACTGGAATGGCAAGTTCTTGTAAGGCAATAGGCAGCTTATCCCATATGCATTTATCAGGGTCTTTACATGTAAAATATTGCATACGATCAGAGTAACCAACTGGGCTGGTATAATCGACAATATTGGTGTTTACATCTTTAAAGTACGAATTATCCCTTGCGCCATAACGAAGTTTTGCCACAAAACATTGCAGATTTGAATTAGAGGTTTCATGTAACCCATTAAATAATAAACCAAAGAAATATTCAGCCACGCCAGAAACGTCCGCTTGTCCATTATAAGAATCACCTCTTGTGCTAAGTGGTACTTCATTATAAGTCGTGGTTGCAAACCGTCCGATGCCTGGGAACCACGCAATATTGGCAGAGTAATTATTACGAGCGATATCAAGAATTACATTCTCAAGGTTTGAATCATCACGATACCCTTTTACATCGGCTCTAACTTTGAAAGCCTCTTCAAGTTGAATGGTCACTTCAACCACCACACCTAATACGCCTAAATTGACTCGTGCCGCATTAAGCTGCTCACCAGTGAGTGTACGAACATCACCAAGACCATCAACTATTTTCATTTGGGTAACATAATCCGCAATCATGTTACTGGGCTTTTGCAACGTTGACCCGTGTGTACCACTACCCAGCATTCCCCCAATGGTGAATGATCCTAATTCTGTCACCATATTCACTGCGACATTTTGCGGACGTAAAAAATCATTAAGCTCATTAAATCGCATACCCGCTTGCACCGTGACGGTTTTTTCAGCGAGATTAAAATTCAAAAGTTTATTCATATTTTTTAATGTGACTTGTACCTGACCATCGGCCGTACAGGCAGCATCAATTTGACTATTGAATTTACGATTACCTGTCATGACCGTTTGGTTGTTCGCAAGTGCGTTACGCACAATATCTTGAACCTCCGCCACGGACTCTGGATCGTAAATGACACTAGGATGGCACTCATATGTGCCTTGGTAATTTTTAAGCGTGGCATCCTCTTGTTCAAGAGAATTCAGCTCCAACGCACCTCCCAATATAAGAGCGGCTGAAGCCAAAGCCAGCAATGGCTTTTTAAGAGTCATATTTAATATCCTTATGTTTCGACAAGCTAGGGGTGTACATTCTTTAATGTAGTGCTACCAAACAAACCATCGCCAACTCAATTCAATGAGTGACGATGGTCAGTTGATTCTTAAGTGCCATGAGGCTTAACCAAAAATAGGCAATACTTTGTCTTCTAAGATTTGCCTTACGTTTGCGCTGTGTGATGGCATTTTCTCTCTAAAAAAGTCAGCCATATTTGATTTATAAGCACCATAAGGACGAGGAGCAATAGACTCGACCCACAGCGCATGATTGGTTGTGGCAAATTCCAAGTTAGTATTTGCAAGAATACAAACTGGCCCTTGGGAAATATTCTTCGCATCAAATATCCAAAACTCTTTGCCATTTGAATGCGCACCAGATGGATACTTACGTACAACAGCCGTAAAAATGTAGCCGTGATCTTGTGCCGTTGAGCCCGGTCGATTCATAAACTGCGGCGTGCGCATGACACAGTCTTGTGGGAATTGATATTGCTCTGCAATAGAGATATCACGACAGTCCATATGAATTAATGCAGAAGGCATCGCCGTCTTAGGCAAGGTATCATTACTGTACAATCGATTCGGATAGTCTTCATAAGCTTTTGCAACTCGCTTAACCAAGTGCTCTGGTCGATAACCAATCGCCGCCCAATACACATGATCAAATGTTTCAGGAAATTGAAAATGACCTCGATAAGCTGGGTCATTTAAATCCCACATGGTGTTGGCATTTCGTAACGAGCGGAAGTCGGATTTAATTTCATTAGCAGAATGGGCATTTACTTTAATTCTGGCTCTTACTAACCCACCCACATCAACTGGGGCAACCGGATAACCTGAAATATCGCAATCAACACGATCACCAAAATAAAGCCGCTCCCAATTAAACTGTTGTTCTGATTTGTCCATGGCACCAAGGTACTGGCCAAACAGTGTGATTTCATCGCCCCAATCATCGTAGTTGCACATGATGTCGGAAGTATCAAAATCGAGCTCTACGTAGTCAGCAACCACATTTTTTTGCCCGACTACTAAATCGGCTTTGCGAATGATCCAAACAGGGGTGCGGTGTTTTTGCGGCTCGACTGTTCTAAATCCTAAAATTCGACTGGCTTCAACGTAAGCGGCCGTTTCAAAAATAAGTATGTGGTTTCGCGTCACCCCCATTGAATGTGAGGTTGCCGCAATGTAAGCATTTTTGCCTTCTCTGCTGACCACATTCCAAGTATTAAATGGGCCTGTCATATCCCATTGAATCAATCGAATGAAACCGTCTTTTAAACCCGAGTTCCCAATATTGCCACCATAGTTAATCGTGAAGCATTGGTTTTGTTCTAAATCGAAGAAGGGATGACCTGTGGTACGAACTTGAGGGAACAGCCATTTTTTAGGCGAGAAAAAATCCACAAACGGAGGAAGACTGGACTTCCACTCGTCTTGATTACCAATAGATGTAACAAGCTCTAATGTTGTCGCATCAAATTCAAAGGGCATGCCCCCTTCGTAACTTAACGCAAATCGATTATCGCCCATATAGTTAGGTGCGGTATTACAATAATTCATGTAACCCAAGTTGGTACTGGAGTATATCGTCCCGCCTTTTAAATCGAACTTATCTAATAATCCGGTAACGTTGTCTTGCATAATGGCAGAAGGCGTGTCGATCATTTTACGTTTAAAGTTAACGCCTTCACTTGAAAAGTCCAATCGCGTCAAGGCGCCTCGGCCATTAGGTGTTAAATGGTTTCGTTCTAACCCAATTCCTTCAGCCATAAATATATGGCCATGTATGTCATCAGGTAATGCCCCCGACACCACATTTAAGCTGCCTTCGCTTGGTGTTAAATCACCATTCATGATTGAAAGAGGAAATTCAGAGTCACTGGCGTGACTCATGTTGCTCATAACAAAACTTGGCGCTATTGATACAATACCGGCTGACTTTAAAAAATCCCTTCTCTTCATCTCATCTTCCCTATTATTGTTTGAACATCATTTACATCTTGGGGACTACTTGTCTTCATTAGATTTGTGGGGAATTACTAGGTCAAGGTGAATACCGGACACGAAATACAGCAACAATGGTTATATTGTTAAAATAAGAAGATGAATCGAACAATAAAAAAATATTTCATTAAAAAATAAATATACATATAAAGTAACTAAATGAAATTAAAGCGTTTTTTTAATAACGAATCAGAAAATTATGTTCTAATGAGATAGAATTAGTCTGTATATGCCGAATATAAAGTGAGTATTAATTATTTATTAGACTCATACTAAATCACTACTTAATAAAGGGTAACGATACGCCATTAATTTTATGCTTAATTAAGATGTCAACATGCTTATTTTTTCATTTTAACCATATGAATTTAATGTGACTTTTTAAATACAATAAGCTTAAAAAATTCAATTTAATTAAAAAATAAATTGATATGCACAATTAATAATATACTGAAAAAGACACTAATAATTATAGTATTGGCCAATGATAGATCTATTATATTGGCGAAACGAACGTACCAGTATTCGCCAGTTTATGTTGAAGATACGCCCTCTAATCAAACCAAAAATACAGAGCGTCAAACTTCCAGGCAAGCACTCAGATCCTTCGATAGTGCATTTATGATCTAAAAAGACCATTTAAATAACTAGTCTATACTTAGCAATGGGATACGCTAAGGCACATCAATTATGCTTATTAAAACTCTGCTGTGTGCTCTACTCAGCTTTTCGCTTATTCAAGTCAGCTTTAGCCTAGAGCTAAATGGCATTGGCTCATACAAGCAACTTCGCAAAGAGTTTTACATTGGCGCGTTGTATCTTACGCAGAAATCTGACGACCCAGAAAGCATCAACATAAGCGGCACCAGTAAACGCATGGCTTTAAAAGTGATGGCAAAGCGTTGGAGTCCTCGGCGCTGGTCCCTTCAATGGCAAAATGACATCGCTATAAATAATACGTTTGCAGGCGGTATTGAATTAACACAGCAATTATTGAACTTCACTGGTTTTTTAGATGATAACTTAATCACAGGTGATGAGATCACGGTGGATTATATTTCTACTGTCGGCACAATAATAAAAATTAATGATGTAAAGATTATTGAGACAAACACCGCTCAACTTTTCAACTTTTTAGTCAATGTGTGGATCGGTAAGCTTCCGCCATCTGGGGAATTCAAAAACAGCATACTTGGTAAAAATAACGAGCTGAACAAGGCGTTATTACAACGCTACAATGCCGTAACCTACAACAAGGGTCGAACTCAATTAATCGCCTCTTGGATTAAAAAACGTGAAGATGTGTTATTAGCCGAGCAACGTCAAGAAGACTTAATTAAAAAAGCAAAAATAGAGAAAGCAGAATTAGAAG
>JAWUXY010000057.1:0-7184 GCA_034111105.1 Bermanella sp.
AGAATACCGTCTTTTCCAGTGAGGTCTTGACCTTCACGTAGGGCTTTAAGGGCGGCTTCCATATCGAATGTTGGTTTGGTCATATGTCATCTCTTTTTTAGTGATTTTAAAGAAATGACACAGAATTTTGAACACTACCAAATAAGTCACTAGGGCTTTTTAAATGCGCAGCCTTACTTGTAATAAGACAGGGCAGTATTCACTTCTTCTTTACTGCCTAAAATCACAGGCACACGCTGGTGAATCAATTCTGGTTGAATATCTAAAATCGAGATTTCTGAATTGCTCGCTATGCCTCCGGCTTGTTCAACCAGCATTGCCATTGGGTTACCTTCATACATTAAACGCAGTTTGCCGGGCTTACCTGGCTCACGGCTATCCCATGGGTACATAAAGATGCCGCCACGATTAATAATACGATGAACCTCAGCCACCATTGCGGCTACCCAGCGCATATTATAGCGCTTAGCCAACGGGCCTTCTTCACCTTCAAGTAGATCAGCTACGTAGTTCTGAATTGGCTTTGCCCAGAAACGCTGGTTTGACATGTTAATGGCAAATTCTTTGGTCGTAGGCGTAATTTGTGATTGGGCTTCGGTTAAAACAAATTCTTTTGTGTCTGGATCAAGTGTGAAAACATCCACGCCTTGGCCTGTTGTCATAACCAATAAAGTTGACGGGCCATACAGCACATAGCCAGCAGCTAATTGGTTGCGGCCTTTTTGCAGGTAAGTGGCTTCTTCTGCTGTGTTGCCACCATTGCTTGGTAAAATAGAGAAAATCGTACCGACGGTAACGTTGATGTCGATATTTGATGAGCCATCAAGTGGGTCATAAATGACTAAAAATTGGCCATCGGTGTTTGCGGCTACAGGTAGGTCTTCTTCTTCACTGGCGATTCCCGCAACTTGAGGACAGGCCTTTAATGCATCTTTTAATAGATCGTTAGAGATAACATCTAGCTTTTTCTGCGTTTCCCCTTGAACATTTTCTACACCAGCACAGCCTAAAATGTCGCCCATAGCGCCTTTTTGTAAAAGTAAGGCAATGTCTTTACTGGCAGTTAGCACGGTGTTGATGGTTTCGGTCAAAGGGGCCGAAATTTGGTTTTGTTCAAGAATGTGCTGAACTGTCTGCATGTATGTACCTGCCAGTAAGATTTAAAAGGATCTAAAAATTGCCGCATTGTACACAAGACGCCTATTTATGGCCATTAATAGACGGCAAAATCAGACACCCTAGTATCGTGTTAAGTGCAATGGCCGAAGGTATGGGGAAGGTCAATAAGAGCAGGCTGCTGACGGCATGCTTTATTTATCGCTCTGTGTCATGGATGTCATGCGTCAAAATCATGCTGTCGATAGCGAGTAATTATGAATTCATCCATTATGATGGATCCATGCAATTTAATGGATATTTGCACGACGATAAAATAGTGGGCTTAAAACCTATAAACGTTGCTGTATGAGATGGTGTATTTCTTGGGCTAATTTCGAATTTGATCGAACTTCACCATGACTTGGAATTAAGGTTGTGGGGTTATCACTTTTTAATAAATCTAAAGCCCATGCTTTAAATGTTTGTCTATTCGTTAAAATAAACCACTTCACGATCTGGCTTATTTTTAGGTTAGGTGCAGCGCCTAATATTGTTTGCATTAATCGCGCAACTGGCTGATGAGATAGGCGTTCATAATTTAAAAAGCTGTCGCAGGTAATCCAAGTACTTTGGTTGACTGCGTCGCCTGAATCTGAATATTGCTTACGAACCCAAATATCACCCGCACGGTGACCAGGTGGAAACAATACATCGTACCCCAACGGCAAAGGGGGCTGGGTTTGTTCAAGTGCTAGAATGGACGTTTGTGAAAAACCCTTAGTTTTAAGCTGTGTAATGGCTAATTCACTTGCATAAAGGGTGACATCATCAAATGCAGCCAACCACGCTTTAACCCCAATGTGGTGATAGGCGTTCGGAAGGATAATGTGTAATTTTATGTTATTTGAGAATTGTTCAATCCAAGGTGCCAGTAACGATTCACCAGGACTGATGACGACAAACTCAGTATCCGAGATTTTTACGGCAACAGAGTTCGAAGCAAAATTGGGCACAACATACTGCCCAAATAATAACTCTGGGTGGTTTGGGATGGGGTGCCAAGTATGTTTTTTCATTATTATTTTATCTTGAAAGTGGAATGCAGTTTGCCATCATAAGATGGCCTTAGTCATTGTGTAAATGCAGGCTGATATTTAAAACTGATCTTTCATTTGTCGTATAACCGCAAACACCTCTTCTGGTTTCCCCAATACCTTGCCACTAAAATGCTCAGCTGCGCGAATAACATCGGGTGCGTTGCAGCGTACAAAGGGGTTGCTCTTAAGTTCGTCTGCCACTGTAGTGGGCAGGGTCGGTAAGCCTTCTAGCCGCAGCGCACTGCATACATCTTGGCGGTGAAGCGTGTAGGTGTTGTTAGGTTCAATATGCAAAGAAAAGTCAATATTGGTCAAAGTGTATTCGTGAGTGCAATATATTTTAGTTGACGGAGGCAACGCAACAATACTTTGTAGGGATGCATGGAATTGTCCAGGCGTGCCTTCAAACATACGGCCACAACCACAGGCAAAGATATTATCACCACTTAGGATATGATCTTGAGTTATACCGTTATCTTCTTTGGTTTGTGTATGAAACACAATGTGGTCAAGGGTGTGCCCGGGTGTGTGCCAGACGCGCCATTTGAGGCCCATTAGTTCGAACACTTCACCTCCCATTAGTGCTATGTCACGACAAGGGATCTCATGATGGCCTGTGCCATAGATGATGCATTCCGGAAATGCGGCTTTGACTTCAGCGATGCCGGTAACATGATCCCAGTGTTTGTGGGTGATAAACATGTAATCTAGGGTGAGATTATTGTGCTTAAGGTAAGTTATAACAGGCTCAGCTTCACCTGGGTCTACGACAAGGGTCTGGCCTTCATTTTGTACAAGCCAAGCGTAGTTGTCTTGTAAGATAGGAATGGGTGTCATTTTGAGCATAGGGTTACCGATTCATGCTTTTTTGTGAGTGTATCAGGAATCCGTAGGCCTGCCTGTATTGCTTTAATGTGACCTAAAGGCAATAAGTCCTTGAAACTAACTTGTTTTTTTAAGACAATGCGCGTGCTTTATTTGTAGTGAAGCATTTGAAGGCGTTATTTTAGCTTTCACATTATGGTGGCCTCCGGTCCCCCCGCAACAATAAATAACGAACTCCGCCAGGCCTGGAAGGGAGCAACGGTAGTTATGGACTTGTGTGCCGGGGTGTGGCTGGAGGTCCCTCCACCTCCTTGTTATATCATCCTATCTCTACGTTTTTCTTAATTGCTCCTAACAGCTTTCTTTAGCGTTAAGTTTTAGAAAATTATCGATTAGATTAAAGTGTTATATCGGTACTATCGAGCCTATTGTGCTTAAAATTCAATCTATTCTTATCATGTAATGCTCTATTCACTAGGGGTTTCTAAGAATTGAATAAATTAACAAATGTATCGGCAATACTTTCAAAGCACGTTAATGAGCAGTTGCACTACACACCACCCGTTGAGCCAGATAATGAACAAGATAGGCTGGCGGAGCTGCATGAGTTAGCTATTTTAGATACTCCCACCGATGAAATCTTGGATCAACTGACTCGACTGATGAGCCGGCATTTTTCGGTTCCTATGGCCCTTGTCAGTTTGGTTGATGAAAATCGGCAGTGGTTTAAATCTAGCTATGGCCTAGCGGTTAAAGAAACCCCCAGGGATGTATCATTCTGTGGCCATGCTGTCGCTCAAAACGATACATTAGTGGTGGAAGATACTTTGCTAGATGATCGGTTTAGATATAATCCATTAGTACTTGATGAGCCAAATATTCGTTTTTACGCGGGAGCCATTGTGCGCTCTGCAAATGGATTGGCCTTAGGGACATGCTGCATTATTGATACGAAAGCTCGCCAGTTCTCAGTAGAGGATGCTGAACAACTTAAATTATTTACTAAGTTAGTCCAAGATCAATTACTACATGAGCAGCACGTTAAGAAACTAGAAAATCATGCGACGGCTATCGCATATTATAACGAGCTGACAGGCCTTCCCAATCAAAAGTTATTTCAAGATCGCCTAGACCAAATGATCATTACAGGCATGCACAGTAAAGGCATAAAAGTATGTGTTATTCGTCTGGTTGATTTTATCGAATTAAGAGAAGTGAAAGGCAAAGAATGGTTAGACCAGTTGACCTACTACATGGCAATACGCTTAAGGGCCAACTTAGATGTGGCCATTAATATATCCTATTTAGACGAAGGTGTTTTTGCTGTATTTTATTATGAAAAATCAACTGTTCAATTATTGGGAAAAAGCACTGAACTCTTATTAGAGTCTTTGATAGAAGAATGTTTATCTGAGGTCGTTCCGCTGGATGATGAACAGTATTATTTGAATATTAAAATAGGGGTATCAAGTTTCCCTAATGACTCATTGATGGCTGAAGTGCTACTCAATAATGCTAAAAGTGCAAGCTTTGGTGAGAGTGTTATTAATTATTTTGAAAAATCGAATAGTGACGACTTGTCTAGGCATCATGATATTAAACAAATGATTCAACATGGTTTAGATCATGATTGCTTTTATGTTGAATATCAACCTATTGTAAATTCAAATACAGGAGAAATTATAAGTTTTGAAGCACTGGTTCGATTAAAAGATAAACATGACAATGTTATCTCTCCGGTTGATTTTATTGGAGTGGCAGAGGAATCTGAAACTATTATTCGCATTGGGGATATAGTATTAGAAAAAGTGTGTGAAACTTTGCGTGATTGGCAAAACAAATACCCCAATCAGGTTAAACCAATTGCCGTTAACTTGTCTCATCGACAATTAGTATTGACAGATTTACCTATTTATATAGAAGAACAATTAAATCGCCATAGTATTTCGCCTGAATTATTGCAGCTTGAGGTTACTGAAAGTGGCTTGTTAGCGAACATAGAGCGGGCGATTGAAAACATAAGCGCGATTGCATCAATGGGTGTCACTTTTTCACTGGATGATTTTGGTACAGGATATAGCTCGCTATCATATTTACAGCGTCTTAAGGTTGTAAAGCTAAAATTAGATAAGAGCTTTATTGATAATATATGCAGCAACCGAAGTGATTATGTTTTAGTGCGGGCGATTATCTCGTTGTCTCACGAATTAGAAAAATTAGTGGTTGCAGAGGGCGTCGAAAATGCTCAACAATTGGCGTTATTAAATAAGCACAAATGTGATTTTATTCAGGGATTTTACTTTAGTCGTCCGTTATCGCATAGCAAGATAGATGCGTTATTTGAACAAGGCATTTCGATTATATCTCCTCGATAGTCTGATCATTTTTAGAGAAATGTTATATTCTATATACTAGTTTTCGGAGTGTTATGAGGTCACTATCTTCACTATTGATTAAACACTATATTTTTTAAAACCCGCATGTGCGCCTTTATGCATAACTTAGATGCTTAGAAAATACTGCGATTTAAATGCCTCACCTTGATTGTCTTAAATTTAGAAACACTCTGTCTCTTATAAATTAGTCGATTTTTACTCAGCTCATTTCCTAGTTTGTTACTATAGCCACCCATTCTTACGTTTCGCAGTATTAAGGTATTTATGCATCAACCAACAAATAACATGATTGGCTATATGGCTGGTTTACTTGCCATCAGTTGTTGGTCTGGCTTTGTCTTAGTGTCACGCGTAGGCGGGCAGGGCACATTAATGCCTGTTGATACCGTTGCCTTGCGTTTTATGATTGGCTGTTTGTTATTGCTGCCACTTGCTTATTATCATCGCCCTTGGTTTAACGTGAAAGGGTTTACCTTGGCGTTAACGGGTGGCCTTGGTTACTGCTTTTTTGTGTATGCGGGATTTCAACATACAACTGCGGTGCATGGCGCGGTGTTATTACCTGGGTTGATTCCGTTTTTAAGTGCTTTATTTGCATTTATGTTTTTAGCTGAAAAAATGAGTGCGTTACGAGCCATGGGCCTTGCCTTAATTGGCGTAGGCGCCGCACTAATGCTGACGGAGACATCGCCTAATGCTTCGATGTTGGGTGATGCGCTAATTGTACTGTCTGTCGTGTGCTGGGCGTTATACACGGTTCTTGCAAAGCGCTGGCAAATTTCACCATGGCAAGCCACCACCACCGTTGCCTATGGTTCACTTGTATTATTTTTACCTATTTATATTGCCTTTTTTGAATCTAAAATACCGATGGCGCCTTGGAGTGAGTTATTACTTCAAGGTTTTTATCAGGGCTTTATTGCGGTGATTGTGGCGATGGTTTTATATATGGTGGCGGTTGAAAAAATAGGGCCATCAAAAATGGGCGCAATGATGGCGTTTGTCCCTGTTATTAGTGGCTTAGCAGCAGTGGCTTTATTGTCAGAGGAACTAACCTTTCACGGTGTTATTGCATTATGTTTGACCAGTTTAGGGGCGCTGTTTGCAGCAGGCATAGTGTCATTACGCTCACAAGCCGTTATCCTAGTGCCAGATAAATAACATGTCCCTTTAATATTATGTTGAATCGAGAATTCTATCGTCGTGGACCCAATCATCAGCAAGGTGACGATATTTCCTTTGTGTCGATTCGACAGCGCTTTGACTTTCGCAGCATACAAATTGGAAAGTGGGTCAAAGAGGCTGAAAAACAAAAGGCGGCCCCGTTATTTTATGATGCACTGTGTGACTTGATGAGCATCCTAGGGGGCACTGAAAACTTAATATCCTTACGCGGTACCTTGGCTCTGCAATACGGTTGTGGCGGTCAACCGGGTGTAATGGCTCATTATGAGCCTGCTACTCGCAGCTTTTCTTTAGCCAAAAATGCAGGACCAGGTAGCATTGCCCATGAATGGTTTCATGGCTTTGATCATTATATTACTGAAAAATCGTTCAATGGTGCGGCTAAAGGTGACTTTGCCAGTAACGCATGGTTGGATGATGTCACTCAAATAGAGCACCCATTAAATGATTTACTCTCTCAGTGCTTTCAAACCATTATTTTGAATGCAGCCGGTGATGCACCCAGTGACTATTTTAAACACAGCGCATTGATGGACAAGAAAACCAAAGGTTATTATTTTAGTAAACCAGAAGAAATGTGCGC
>JAWUXY010000058.1:0-19090 GCA_034111105.1 Bermanella sp.
GGTTATGACGAAGCGTACCGCTCACCCTTTGGGTTGGATTTATTTTTAAAGGCGGGCTTTTTAGAAGGCGATGACAACCTAGAACCCGAAACCATACAGACATGGACACTTCAACATATATTCAATGCACATGACTTTCGCCTCGCCAGCACCTTATACATTAACCACCATGAACACCTGATTGTGCGCGATGAGGCGCAATCTCCAGTAAAACTGAAAAACGCTGGGCATGTGGATTACGCTGGGGTTGAATTTGAATACAACTGGAATATTAACGCTCAATGGCGCTTAGAAGGAAACGCGAGTTATCAGCAGAACGAATCTGATACCGGCCAGAAGGATACCGGTATCGCCCCTAACATCATGATCAAGCAAGGCATCAGTGCCCAATGGGCGTCTCGACAATTTGGCCTATATGCCAGTTATTTTGGCGAGCCAACTCAACCTGTGGATCTAAACCCTAATGTGGCCGTTGTTAACCCATCACCTAATAGCTATGTGCTCGCCACCGTGCAATTTAAACAATCACTGGAGCCTTGGCTAAAAACAAAGGGATGGAGTCTGTCTGTGTATGTGGATAACTTGCTAGATGAGGCGGTGTATTATCCAGAATTCGGCCGAAAACAAGTGAACTCGTTCCCCTTTAGAGAGAGACGAGCAATTTACTTTACGTTCGATTATGCGCCTTGAGCCACGTGACGAATACGCGCCACCATACTGCGCAACCCATTGCCACGGGTTGGGCTTAGATGTTTAAGCAAGTCAAGCTCGCCAAAAAAGCCATCCATATCGAAAGCCAAGACTTGTTCTGGGGTTTTGCCATTGTAGGCGGCCATCACAACACCTAATAAGCCTGACACGATGAAAGCATCACTGGCCACATCGAAATAAAGCTTACCGTCAATTGAGTAGGGCTCAATCCATACCTGACTCTGACAGCCTGCAATCAAGCGTTCGTCTGTCTTTAAGCTGTCATCCATCACAGGCAACTGCTTACCAAGGTCAATGATGTACTTGTAACGCTCTTCCCATGCATCAAAAAAGCTCAGGGTATCAATGATCTCTTCTGGGGTGATTTTACTACCGAAAGGGCTTTGCACTACGTTAGACATGATGTTGGCTCAACATTGGATTGAGCCGCATTTTACGGACACAGGGTACTAAAAGCAAAAAAGCCGCAAGGTTACCCTTGCGGCTTTTTTGATAGACCGATTAAGCTTACGCCGCAGTTGCGGTTTTAGCTCGTTTGGCCTCTTCTTCGTCTTTTAATTCGCGACGTAGAATTTTACCCACTGGCGTCATTGGCAGTTCATCACGGAACTCAATATGACGCGGCATTTTGTAGCCCGTTAACTTATCTTTCAGGAACGCCTTCACGTCTTCTGCTTTAAGGTTCGCATTATCGGTTACAACAAATAATTTCACCGCTTCACCTGATTTATCATCCGGCACGCCGATAACCGCGCAGTTCTCAACATCAGGATGCTCAGACACAACCGCTTCAATTTCGTTAGGGAATACATTAAAGCCAGACACTAAGATCATATCTTTAATGCGGTCTACGATTTTAACAAAGCCATCTTCATCAATAATCGCAACATCACCCGTGCGGAACCATTCGCCATCTGCAGTAAAGGCGTCTTTTGATGCATCTGGGCGCTTCCAGTAACCTTTCATCACTTGTGGGCCTTTCACACACAGTTCACCACGTTCACCAATGGCCACTTCATTGCCTTGGTCATCGATACACATAAGCGCTGTACTTGGTACCGCTTGGCCTACTGTTCCCATGCGCTCTAAGCCACCAGCAGGGTTCATTGTTACCGCAGGTGAACACTCCGTCAGACCATACGCTTCAGACACGCCCGTGCCCGTTAGTTCTTTCCAACGCTTGGCCGTATCGTCCATCAAAGCGGTACCGCCTGATAGGGTGATTTTAAGATCGCTGAAATCTAACTTTTTAAAGTTAGGGCTCGCCATTAATGAAACGAACAACGTATTCAAACCAACAAAGGCATTCAATTTAAACGGCATAATGAATTTAATGAACGTTTCAGTATCACGCGGGTTAGCAATTAATACGCTGTGATCCCCTTGCTCGAACAAGGCCATCAAATGCACAGTAAAGGCATAAATGTGATAAAGCGGTAATGGTGCCACAGCGATGGCTTGGCCTTCGCCTTTTAACAATTCACCATTTGCATTTACTTGATGCAACATGTTTTTGGATTGCAGCATGTTTGCCACAAGGTTGCGGTTTGTTAGTTCAGCCCCTTTTGCGACACCCGTTGTACCACCTGTGTACTGCAAAATAATGGTATCGGTTGGGTTAGCCATGTGAGCAGCTTTAAACGCTTTGCCTTTACCTAACGACAATGCCTTACGCAAGCGGATCGCGTCAGGCAAGCTATAAGCGGGTACCATTTTCTTCACATTTTTCATGACAAAGTTAATCAGGGTACGCTTAACCGTTGGCAGCATATCCGCAAGACTTGTCACAATAATGGTTTCTAGACCGGTTTGGTCTTTAATGTTTTGCACACTTTTGGCGAAAACATCCATACATACTAATGCTTTTGCACCTGAGTCATTGAACTGGTGCAGCATTTCACGTTCGGTATAAAGTGGGTTGGTATTGGTCACGCGCATGCCTGCACGTAAAGCACCGTACATAACAATTGGATATTGTAAGGTATTTGGCATTTGCACAGCGATGGTATCGCCAGGCTTTAAATTTGTATGGTTTTGCAAGTAGCTTGCAAATGCGCCACTTAATTCATCGATTTCTTTATACGTGACGGTATAACCGATGCTAGTGAAGGCTGGACGATCAGCGTAGTCTTTGAAGGCTTTTTCAATCACTTCAACAACAGAGCCATATTGTGCAAGATCAGCGGTAATGCTGTCATTAACACCCGGTGCGCGCTTACCATCCCAAAAAGATGCTTCCATTTTTTTCCCCTAAAACATAGGTGATAGACAACAATCTAAGCGATAAGGCTAAAGCACATAAAATGTAAGGCTAAACGCCTGCTTTCGACTGTTTGTTTATTATTTTTATTTAAAATTGCGGGGCACACTATGACGTAAACCGTAAGATTTGAAAAGCCCCTAAGGTGAGTTTTGTAGGGAAAAGCGTACAACTATTACACAAATTAATAGCGAATAATGAATAAATCGAATAACCCAAAATCAAATAGTATGACCCACAAAAAATGCGGCTATTGCCGCATTTAATATGTCATTCAATTGGAAACCTAAAAAAACATTCCGGTTTCTAGCTGAGCTTCTTCGCTCATCATTTCACGCGACCACGGCGGGTCAAACACAAGCTCAACATGCACCGCTTTTACATTCGGCACCAATGCAGCACGATACTTAACATCACTTACAAGTACAGGCCCCATTCCACAAGCTGGTGCGGTCAATGTCATGTCGATAGAGACTTTCTTGGTATTTTGATCAATGTCCACTTTATATACCAAACCAAGGTCCACTAAGTTAACAGGGATCTCTGGATCATAAATAGTTTTCAGCGCTTGCCACACATCGTCTTCGCGAATGCGATCGCCATCAGCAGGGGCAAAGCTTAATGTTTCCGCTTCTAAACCTAATGCCGCTGCATCGGTGCCGTCAACGCGAGCCATATTGCCGTTATATACGACGGTATAATTGCCACCCAATGCTTGTGTCAATGTGACAAAGCTACCTGACGGAATTGTAATCTTGGTACCAACAGGCACTAAGCGCGCAGGAACATCTGTCTGCGCCACCACCATTCTTCTTTCCATAATTTGGAATTCTTACTTATAAAATATTGATTGAGTCATTTACAGTAGCGCAAGCAATGAAAGAAAAACCAAGCGGGTTTTCTTTCATTGTATGTATAAACGCATTCGCTACCGACTAAACATTAAAGCTTTCACCACAACCACATTCATCTTTTGCGTTGGGGTTATTAAACTTCATAACGCTGTTTAAGCCCTCTGTGGTGTAATCGATTTCGGTACCATTTACATATGGCAGCGCTTCTGCTGTCACATACAAGGTGACATCATCGGCAGGTTGAAATACTTTTTCGTTGCCTTTTATATCGGTCAGCAACTGCAAGTCATATTTAAAACCGGAGCAACCGCTTTTTTTCACACCAAGCACAATGCCTTTTGCATCTGCGTTGGTATTAAGTTGCTTGCGCGCATAGGCCAATGCTTTTTCTGTCATGGAGACAGTAATATCACTGGGAGAAAATGTACTTACTTCGCTCATTACAACCTCCTTTAACATGTGGATTAGTTTACAAACTAAGGCCCATGTTTATAAAAACATTTTTACTTTTTCGATGGCGGTGAATAATGCATCCACCTCAGCCTTCGTATTGTAAATTGAGAACGACGCACGGGCCGTTCCCGGAATTTTAAATTGCGCCATAATCGGCATCGCGCAATGATGTCCTGTTCGCACAGCAACACCTTGCTGATCAAGCAGCATACCCACATCGGCAGGATGCGCGCCATCCAATAAAAAGCTTAAAACACCGGCTTTTTTATTGGCCGTACCCACTACACGCAAGCCCTCACACAATGCTGCTTTTTGATGAGCATAGGCGAGCAACTCTTCTTCGTAGGCTAGCATCGCTTTTCGATCTAACGACATAACAAACTTAAGTGCCTCACCAAAACCAATCACACCCGCAATATTGGGTGTGCCCGATTCAAATTTAAACGGTAAGCCTTGATACGTCGTACCTGAAAAGCTCACCTTTTCAATCATTTCACCACCACCTTGTACCGGTGGCATTTGATCGAGTAATTCTTTTTTGCCGTACAAACAGCCAATACCAGTTGGGCCAAATACTTTATGGGCCGAGAACACATAAAAATCAGCATCTAAGACACGTACATCCACTTCAAAATGGGCAACGGCTTGCGCACCATCTATTAATACTTTGGCACCGACTGCATGGGATTGTTCAATAATATCGGCAACGGGGTTTATGGTACCCAGCGCGTTACTAACATGAACCACACTGACTAACTTAACCTTGGTGCTAAGCATATCTGCAAAGGCCGTCATATCTAACTCGCCAGCGTCACTCACAGTAATCACTTTCAGAACGGCCCCTGTACGCTCGCACAGCATTTGCCAAGGTACAATATTCGCGTGATGCTCCATGGCACTGATAAGAATTTCATCACCGGCTTTAATAAACGCCGCGCCAAAACTTTGTGCAACTAAGTTAATGCTTTCTGTGGTGCCACTGGTCCAGATAATTTCTTCGCTGTACTGTGCATTTAAAAACTGTTGCACAATTTTACGAGATTCTTCAAATCCAATAGTGGCACGATCCGCCAAAACATGAGCACCGCGATGAACATTACTATTATCCATTCGATAATAATGCTCAACCGCATCAATCACCGCTTGTGGCTTTTGTGTGGTGGCGCCGTTATCTAAATACACCAACGGTTTATCATGTACCTGTTGATGTAAAATAGGAAACTGTTCACGAATGGCCGCTACATCAAATGACATAATTACCCCTGAGCATCGTCAGCAAGTAAGTGCTGAGTTAACGATTTATCGGTTGTAAACTGTTGTGCAAGCAAAGGACGCAGCGATACACGTAACGCATCCAGTGGAATACTTTCTAGTAACTCATTGATAAAGCCAAAGCTGAGCATTATGTCTGCTTGTTGAGCGCTGATACCACGGCTGCACAAATAAAACTTCGCTTCTTCGTTTAGCTGCGCCACTGTCGCACCATGTGCACATTTAACATCGTCAGCGTAAATTTCTAATTCTGGTTTCGTATTAATTTGCGCTTTATCACTTAACAGTAAATTCTTATTGCTTAATTGAGCCAATGTTTTTTGCGCATCCGGATGAATATGAATACGACCGTTAAATACAGCTTTAGAGCGATCAGCCATGATGCCGCGATACACTTCATTCGTCGTGCAATTAGGTGCTTTGTGTTCGATATAACTATGTATATCCACATGCTGATCATTTTTAGGCAAATAAACGCCCTTCATTTCGCAGTGACTGCCGCCAACGTTGTGATTAACCAATACATCAAAACGTTTAATTTGACCGCCTAATAACACTTGGTAACTGTTAAATTGACTGTCACGATTAAGGTCAACGTATACTCCACCAAAGTGTAAGCTGCTTTCGTGTTCTTTATGCAAACGATAATGATGCAGCTGTGCGCCGTCACCTACAATCATTTCACTCACCTGATTCAACACAACATTTTGTGTTTCATCGGTTGATAAAAATTGTTCAATGACCGTCGCTTGCGCATGTTGTTCAAGTACAACTAAGCAACGATTAAATGCAGTGGCTGAATGCGATTGCGCCTGTGTAATATTCACAATCTGAATCGGTTTCGCTAACTGGATATTTTTACTCACCAATACAAACACGCCATCATTAACCTGCGCATTGTTTAGCGCGGTGAACAAGTTACGCTCAGTTTCTGCGTTATTAGCTAAATGCTTTTCAATATGTGCACGTTGCTCAGCATTCGCTTCGCTAAAACGAACTAACTGAAAACCGTCTAACGATTCATCATCTGATAATTGTGCTTGAAACTGGCCATTAATAAATACCAGTTTAATCGCATCTAAACCGTCGATTGCAAAATCAACCGGAGACACATTCGCACTAATCGGTTCAACCGATTGGTTAAAATCTTGTTTGGTGAGCGCGTGCAAGCTTGTGTATTTCCAAGACTCTGTTTTACGCGTCGGAAACGGCATCGCTGCAAACGCACTCACACCTGCAGCGTTAACATTGTTAAATGTCTGTCCAGCTGCATTTGCTTGCACAAAAGACAAAGCTTGTTGATTAAACTCTGAAACTGCTTGTGTCATATTAAGCTGCTCCGTTTTCAATCCAGCCGTAGCCTTTTTCTTCAAGCTCAAGCGCTAGCTCTTTGCCGCCGGATTTTACAATTTTGCCGTCTGCCAATACATGTACAAAATCAGGTACGATGTAATCAAGCAAACGTTGGTAATGGGTTACCACAATAAAAGATCGATTAGGATCACGCTGTGAATTAACACCTTCAGCCACGACTTGTAACGCATCGATATCCAAACCAGAGTCGGTTTCATCTAAAATGCACAGTTTTGGCTCAAGCAACATCATTTGCATGATTTCGTTACGCTTTTTCTCGCCGCCACTAAAGCCTTCGTTTACGCCACGTTTTAAGAAGTTTTGATCTAAGTTGACCGCTTTACATTTTTCGCGAGCCAGTTTTAAAAATGTCACACTGTCCATTGGCTCTTGACCACGATGACTGCGCACCGAATCAACCGATGCTTTTAAAAACTCTAAATTGCTAACACCTGGGATTTCAACTGGGTACTGAAACGCTAAGAACAAACCTTCACGGGCGCGCTCTTCTGTGCCCATTTCTAAAATATTTTTACCATCAAACTTCACGTCGCCGGCGGTTACTTCATAGCCTTCACGACCCGACAAAACATTGCCAAGGGTGCTTTTGCCCGCGCCGTTTGGTCCCATAATCGCATGGATTTCGCCCGGCTTAACTTCGATGCTTAAGCCTTTGAGAATTTCTTTGTTTTCAATACTTGCGTGTAAATTTTTGATGCTTAACATAATTCATTCCAATCTTGTTTGTAGGGCGGAAATATCAATCGCCGCATTTCAATTGGTGGGCAATGCCCACCCTACATAAACGTTTAACCGACCGAGCCTTCCAGTGACACTTCTAATAACTTGCCGGCTTCGACCGCAAATTCCATTGGCAATTCTTTAAATACTTCTTTACAGAAACCGTTCACAATCATAGAAACCGCTTTCTCTGGGTCTATGCCGCGTTGCTGACACAAAAACATTTGGTCGTCACTTACGGTTGATGTGGTCGCTTCATGTTCGATCACCGCACTTGGGTGCTTACTTTCGATATAAGGAAAAGTATGGGCGCCACATTTGTCACCAATCAACAACGAGTCACATTGTGTAAAGTTACGCGCGCCAGCTGCACTTGGATTCATGCGCACTAAGCCACGATAAGCATTTTGGCTCTTACCCGCGCTAATGCCTTTTGAGATAATCGTCGACTTAGTATTTTTACCTAAGTGAATCATTTTGGTGCCCGTATCGGCTTGTTGATGATTATTGGTTAGTGCAACCGAATAAAATTCACCAATAGCGTTATCCCCTTTTAAAATACAGCTTGGGTATTTCCATGTAACCGCAGAACCGGTTTCGACTTGCGTCCACGATACTTTTGCATTGGTATGCGCCACGGCACGCTTAGTTACAAAATTGTAAATACCACCTTTGCCGTTTTCATCACCTGGGTACCAGTTTTGTACTGTGCTGTATTTGATTTCAGCGTCATCTAGAACAATCAATTCAACCACTGCCGCGTGCAACTGATTTTCGTCACGCATTGGCGCAGTACAACCTTCAAGGTAACTGACGTGAGAACCTTCGTCGGCAATGATTAAGGTTCGCTCAAACTGACCCGTGTTTTGCTCGTTAATTCTGAAATACGTAGAAAGCTCCATCGGGCAACGCACGCCTTTAGGAATATAAACAAAGCTACCATCAGAGAACACGGCACAGTTAAGCGCAGAATAATAGTTATCACGCTGCGGCACGACTGAGCCTAAATATTTTTTAACCAGCTCAGGGTGTTTATGCACCGCTTCACTGATGGGCATAAAGATGACACCTGCTTCAGATAATTTTTCGCGAAACGTAGTGGCTACCGAAACAGAGTCAAATACGATGTCCATTGCAACATTAGCCACACCCGCCAGTACCGCTTGCTCGTGCAATGGAATGCCGAGTTTTTCATAGGTGCGCAGTAATTCTGGGTCTACTTCATCTAAAGACTGAGGCTTATCAGCCATGCTCTTTGGTGATGAATAGTAAGAAATATCTTGGAAGTTAATTTTTGGATAATGCACATGAGCCCATGTTGGCTCTTCCATTTCCAAGAATATAGCAAACGCTTTTAAGCGCCATTCAAGTAACCACTCAGGCTCGCCTTTTTTAGCGCTGATAAAACGAATAACGTCTTCGTTCAAACCAGGTGGTAAAGTGTCACTTTCTATATCGGTAACGAATCCTGCTGCGTATTCATTTTTGATATATTGATTAATGTCTTCGCTCATCAAACTGCTCCTAGTCACAACCCTAAACGGCTATGCCTCTCAGTCTTTGTACGGCAGTGGTCACACTGGCTACCGCCTGATTAATGTCATCTTCTGTGGTGAAGCGCCCCATCGAAAAACGAATGGAAGCGTGAGCCAATTCATCATCTAAGCCTATGGCTCTTAATACATACGACGGCGCCATTGTGGCCGAGTTACAGGCACTGCCAGAACTCACGGCTAAATCGTGTAAGGATAATAAAAGGGATTCACCATCTACATCAGAAAAGCTGATATTGGTAATATTGGCCACAGTATTGTCGCCATTAACGCAAACACCACCTAATGGCATTAAGCCGTCAGTTAACGTTTGTTTAAGAGCACTTAGGCGTGCTTCTTCTTGTGTAAGTTGTTCAACTGCCAATTGAGCTGCCAAGCCTAAACCAACAATTTGATGGGTCGCTAGTGTGCCGCTGCGCATGCCACGTTCGTGACCGCCACCATGAATTTGTGCACTCAATTTAACGCCGCGTCGCACAAATAATGCCCCCATACCTTTTGGGCCATAAAACTTATGGGCACTGATTGAAAGTAAATCAATGGCGTCGCGTTCTAAATTTATTTCGACTTTTCCAAGTGCTTGGGCTGCGTCCACATGGAATAAAATATTTTTGCTGTGACAAAGCTCTGCGATTTGCGCGATAGGATTAATACACCCTAATTCGTTGTTCACGTACATCATGGAAACTAAAAACGTGTCGTCTTCTATTGCTTGCTCTATTTGTTCAACATCGACAAGGCCTGACCCTTGAGGTTGTAAGTACGTCACGCGGAACCCTTGTTGCTGTAAATAAGCACACACATCTAATACCGCTTTGTGCTCAATACTGCTGGTAATAATATGGCCTTTTAACTTACCCGCACAAACACCTTTAATGGCTAAATTGTTTGCTTCGGTTGCGCCGGATGTCCATACAATTTCGCGACTGTCACATTGCAGTGCTTTTGCTAATTGACCACGGGCATTTTCAACGGCTTCTTCGGCCATCCACCCAAATCGATGGGAGCGCGAGGCTGGGTTAGCAAAATTACCATCCAGAGTTAAGCAGGCAGCCATTGCTTCGGCCACTTGAGGATCCACTGGCGTAGTGGCTGCATAATCTAGATAAATAGGGGTCATATTGTCTCTACTACTTTGATTGATTAAACCGTAAACAACGCCTAAGCAGACGTTAGTGTAATCAGTGATTCTGTTTCAATCTTGTTGTGCGCACGCTCATCTTGGCGCTTTGCCACATCACGAATTTCTTTTCTACTAATTAAATCTTGAATACTAATATCATCTAAAAATTCATGTATCTGATGACTAAGATCTTGCCACAAATGATGAGTGAGACATTGATCTCCCTCTTGGCAATCACCTTTACCACGGCAACGCGTGGCGTCCATGGATTCATTTACCGCATCGACCACTTGAGCAATGCTGATTTCGCCTTCGCTGCGGGCCAGTCGATAACCACCACCGGGACCTCGCACAGATGAAACCAGTTCACTACGGCGCAGTTTTGCGAATAATTGCTCTAAGTAAGACAAGCTAATGCCTTGACGATTAGAGATATCATTCAAACTTACCGGCTTAGAGTGCCCATGTATGGCCAAATCAAGCATGGCTGTCACCGCATAGCGGCCTTTTGTTGTCAGTCTCATTGTCCGTACCCCTCATGTACAGTCAGCGATCTATAAAGCAGATTATCTTAAACCCGACTAAAACAGTCAACTATTTACTTGAGTAAAGTGAAGGGTTATTAGATTAAATGGACATGAGCACCAATTTCGGCGGGAAATTTTACCAGAAGAGACTGAAATTGGCTAAAAAGACACGTATATGAATGATTAATGCCCTAAATCACTGAAAGCGACCGATATAAGAAGTACATATATCGCTATTTATCCCTGCGTTTCTTTTTGCTGATCGATATTCAATAACAAGTTTTGCAAAGATGACTGATACTCGCCGGGGTCTTGCCATAAGTGACGCTGAATCGCTTCTAGCATACGCTCGGCCATTTCTTCTAGCGCATCGCGGTTATTTTCTTCTAAAAAGGCCTGATTCGTTTGATCAAAAATTAACGCATCGGCAACGCGCTCGTATTGGTAGTCATCAATGAGCCCTGTCGTGGCGTCATAAGCGAATAGATAGTCAACACTGGCAGCCATTTCAAACGCGCCTTTATAACCATGCTCTTGCATGGCCGATATCCATTTTGGGTTCAATACCCTAGACCGAATAACCCGATTAAGCTCTTCTTTTAATGTGCGAATTTTAGGCGCTGACGGATTAGCGTGATCACCATGGTAAACCGTCGGGGCACTTTCTTTGAATACCGTGACCGCGTTACTCATGCCACCTTGAAATTGATAATAATCATCGCTGTCTAGTAAATCGTGTTCCCGATTATCTTGGTTTTGTAATACAACCTCTAAGGTAGACAACTGATGCTGAAAAGCCCCATGTGCGGCAATTGCGTCACCTAATTCATTGCCTATATCAATTTCAGAGTTATCACTTGAGTGTGCCGCATCGCCTTTTTGAACAGGCTGCCCGTATGCATAGCCTCCCCAATTTAAATAGGCATTGGCAAGATCATCGTTTTTCTCCCAGCAACGTTCGTCAATCAAGCCTTGTAGGCCTGCACCATACGCACCTGGCTTGCTGCCAAATACTCGAAAAGTGGCTTGCTGTTGCGCTGCTTGCGCGGTCACACCCTGCGCTTCTAGTTCTTTAACACGCTTTAAAACGTTTTGCCGGATAGTGTTACCAAAACCCGGTTCTTCTAATTTTGCAATGGCCTTTACTGCGGCATCAAACAAACGCATAACATTAGGAAAAGCATCACGAAAAAAACCGGATACCCGCAACGTTACATCCACTCTTGGGCGCTGCATTAACATGGTGGGCGTAATTTCAAAGTCCACTACCCGTTGTGAGCCAGCTGCCCAAATAGGCTTAACGCCCATCAACGCAAATGCTTGGGCAATGTCATCACCGCCCGTGCGCATAGTCGCGGTGCCCCAAACCGATAACCCTAATTGCTTAGGGTAATCCCCATGATCTTGAAGGTGTCGCTCGATAACGGCTTGCGCCGATTTTTGCCCCAGCGCCCATGCTGCGGGGGACGGAATAGAGCGGTTATCCACAGAGAAAAAATTACGCCCCGTAGGCAATGTGTCTAAGCGGCCTCTCGTCGGTGCGCCACTGGGCCCGGGTGGTACAAAGCCACCGCTTAAACCGGATAATATGGATTGTATTTCTAAGTGCGCACTTTGATGCAAGGCGGGCAATAATGTGTGCTTGGCATATTTAAGTTGCTGCGCCGTATTTGGCAACCACTCTGCTATTTCATGTAGCGGTTTTTCACACAATACAAACCATTGAATACATTGCGCAGCCAGAACTTCAAGTGTGTCGCGAACATCGGCAGTGGTTCGCCACGAGCATTGCTCTAACCCAAAATACACACAAACTTTTGAGATGGCTAAATCATTTTGGGTAACGTGCAGCCATGGAATCACTTGGCTAATTAATGGGTCAAAGGCTTCTTGTACAATGTAGAGCCCTAAGTCATGGGATAAGTTATGCAAAATACCTTGTGCATAAGCCGCTTGGCCTCGGGGCAAACGTAATAACGCTACGATCGTGTCTTTTAATTTATCGTTATCGGGCAATTCACCTAAGCGATGCAAACCGTGTCGAATTTGTGCTTCTTTGATATCGCACAGGTAGGTATCCAGTTGTTCAAAAATAGCGTCATCTTCAGGCGCCTCTTTTGATAACGAAAGGTTAAGCTCCTCTAAGATATGCTGTTGTTTTACTTCTTCTAAAATTTTATTTTTTAGCCATTGCTCACGCCTAATATCTAAACCCAGTGCTTGATAATATTCATCAACCAATGATTCAAGTGTTGCCAATTCGCCGTAGGTTTCTGCACGGGTCATGGGCGGCATGAGATGATCAATGATGACAGCTTGTGCTCTGCGCTTAGCTTGTGCGCCTTCGCCTGGATCATTCACAATAAACGGATAAAAATGCGGCATGGGGCCTAAAGCAATATCCGGCCAGCATTGATTTGAAAGGCCCGTGCCTTTGCCCGGTAGCCATTCTAGATTGCCGTGTTTGCCCACATGAATGACCGCATCCACTTCATAAACATGTCGTAGCCAAAAATAAAAGGCCAAATAACTGTGTGGCGGCACTAAGTCTGGATCGTGATAATTAGCCACCAAGTCGCGATCAAACCCTCGCGCAGGTTGAATACCAATAAAAGTTTCTCCTAAGCGCATGCCCGCTAACATCAGACGCCCTTGTCGGCACTTAGGGTCTTGCTCTGGGCTGCCCCATTTTTCCCAAACTGCTTGTTGGTTTTCTATGGGTAATTGCTGGAAGTACTGCATATACACGTTTAAATCTAAACTCTGCCAGCACGGTAATTGGTGCAGTGTATTTGGGTTATTGGTAATAGAGCCAAGCAGTTCTTGAATGAGTTGAGTGCCATCATCGGGAATATGTCTAATAGGATAACCCGCCTGCTCAAGGGCTCGTAAAATAGTAACGGTGGAGGCAGGAGTATCCAGCCCGACGCCATTACCAATTCGCCCATCTTTTGTTGGGTAGTTGGCCATAATGATGGCAAGCTTTTTATCGGTGTTATTTTTTTTACCTAATTGGCAATATTTTTTTGCCAAAGCCGAAACAAAATCCGCACGCTCTTCATGCAAACCGTAACGCACCACCGACATTTGTGCCCGCGCGCTGTAATACCCTTCTGTTTTAAAACTAATAGCACGGGTAATAATACGCCCGTCCATTTCGGGTAAAACAACTTGCATGGCAATATCACGGCTGCGTAACCCTTGAGAATAATTTTTCCAATCGTCTTGTGTTGTGCTCGCCAGCATCAACTGGAACACAGGAATGTTACGTTCAAAGGGTGATAAAAAGTCACTGGGTTGATTTGATAACTCAGGAGCCGACACGCGATTACAGGCAAAGCCTGTGGTGTTCATAATGACAGACGCCTGGCTTTCATTTATCCACAGGCTTACTTGTGACATCACCTCTTTTTCTTTCAGCGATGTAACCGCTATGGGTAAAGGTTGTAACCCCATTAACTGCATTCGCTTAATAAGCGCATCAAACATTTGTGTATTGGCACTTTGTAAATGGCTGCGATAAAACAATAAAGCACATACATTTTCATTAAGCGGCTGAGCATACTTTTGCCACATGGATAATTGATCAGTAAATTCACAATTCGGCCAATACAACAATGCACGTGGCAAGGGTTTTGGTGGCGCTAAGTCTGACGTTATTTCAATTTTCTTTATCTCAACTGAGCTTAAAAACTGTTGCTGCACATAACGCAATAAATTAACGCTGTTATTGACACCGCCTTCGCGTAAATAGCGCCATACGGTATGCGCGTGTTCAACCAACACATTACTCGAGGCAAATAATTCTGGGTCAGGCGTGTCATCACCGGGCACAAAAATAAGATGCCGCCCGGTTTTGTTTTTCGCCCAAGCTTGTAATTGCTCAACGCCATAATCCCAATAGCTTTGCCCGCCCAAAAGTGATACCACCACAATCGAAGATTCTGACAGCACCTTGTCTTCATATAAATCAAACGCAGCAGGTTTTAAAAGATGCATCCAGTTTGCTAATCGCACACTGAGTGAATCGTGATCGTTTAATTCCACGGCGCTGGCCAATGCGCTTAAACTGCTATCCGCCGCTGATAAAATTATGATATCAGCAGGGGTTTGCTCTAAATCAACAATGCCTTCGTCTTCAACAAAGCCACCTGGCTGGGCTGCAAATAAATGCATGAATTAAGCTGACACCTCGGCATCTGTAACACTATTTTTGTTGATACACGCGGTTAATAACGTGGCCTCAAGCGTGGCTTGATCAAATCCTTTACCTATAAACACAAGCTGGGTTTGACGGCTTTCTTCCGGCTGCCATAAACGATCAAAGTACACATCTAAGCGCTTACCAACCGCTTGCAGTACTTGGCGCATGGGTTTATTGGGTAAGGCTGCAAACCCTTTAATGCGATAAAGGGTATGGTTTGCAAGTAGGGTTTGAATCGCGGTTTGTAACTTATCGCCATCCACTTCACCTAGCGTGATCACACACGAATCAAAATGATCGTGTGCATGTTCATGGTGCTCACCATGTGCGTGGTGGTGATCATGATGGGTGTGCACGTGTTCAATACGATCTTCTGCGGCTGCGCCAATGCCCATTAATTCAATTAACGACGGGCTGTTTGATTCCTCACTGTCTTGTGGATGACTCACATATAAAGTTTTAACGCTGTTAGGCACTTTTGCGCCTACGATTTTTTCAACTAGCACGCGTTGATCATCACTGAGTAAATCGTTTTTACCTACCATGACTAAATCGGCGGCACTAAGCTGATCATCTAATAACTCTTGCAAACTTGGGTCGTGGTCTAGGCTTTCATCGGCTAGGCGTTGTGCCTGTACTAGATCTTCATCGTTAGCGAAACGACCAGCCGCCACGGCAGGGCCATCAATCAATGTGATGACAGAATCGACGGTGCAATGTTGTTTAATTTCAGGCCAGTTAAACGCTTGCACTAATGGTTTAGGTAAAGCCAAACCACTTGTTTCAATTAATATGTGGTCAATATCATCTCGACGCTCAACCAACTTTTGCATCACAGGTAAAAACTCTTCTTCTACGGTGCAGCAAATACAACCATTGGCTAATTCATAAATGCCACTGTCACCTTCGCCTACAATCGAAGCCGCTTCGTCTTCGCAATCTAATGGGCAGCTACGTAATAAATCGGCATCGATATCTAGCTCACCAAATTCGTTCACAATAACGGCGATGCGTTTGCCCTTGGCTTGCTTCAGTAAGTTAGACAGTAACGTGGTTTTACCACTGCCTAAAAATCCAGTAACAATGGTGGCGGGAATTTTATTGAGTTGCATGTTTAAACATCCTGATTCTGTTCGTTATTTAATTTGGGAGTTATCGCGCGTTTAACGGTTCTAGGTGTTGATGGTTTCACTTTTGGGCGGTACACGTGCGCTTGATTTTGATCATACAAATAGGAATCATCGAACTGCTCGGTGTTAAGCACATGGCCCACTAAAATAAGTGCGGTGCGTGTGAATTTTTTATCACGTACTTTTTGAACAATATCGCTTAAACGTCCTTCAACTTTATCTTGGTCAGGCCATGATGTGCGATAGCACACAGCAACTGGACAGTCTTCACCATAAAAAGGAATTAACTCTTCAACGATTTTATGAATGCGCGTCACCCCTAAATGAATTACAAGCGTGGCACCCGATGCGGCTAATGCAGGTAAACGTTCGCGCTCTGGGAAAGGGGTTTTACCCTCGTAACGCGTCATGATAATGGTTTGTGAAACACCCGAAAGCGTAAGCTCTTTACCTAACCATGCAGCCGATGCCGACGTGGCCGTCACACCGGGAATCACTTCATAAGGAATATGCAAAGACTCTAAGCGGCGAATTTGTTCGCCTATGGCACCGTAAACAGACGGATCACCAGAATGCACACGGGCCACATCTTTGCCTTGCTCATGTGCAATACCAATGTGTTGCATGATTTCTTCTAAATCAAGCGATGCGGTATCAATAATTTTTTCAGCACTGGCTTCTGAGCTTTGTAAAATTTCTCGCGGCACCAAAGAGCCTGCATATAAAATAATAGGGCTTTGTTCGATAATGCGCTGAGCTTTAACGGTAATTAATTCTGGGTCGCCCGGGCCTGCACCAACAAAATAAACGGTCATGCAGTTGCTCCTTCATTTGTTTCTATCGTATTTTCTACACCCAATTTTTTTTTATAACCGCGTGGGGTGTATACCCATTCTTTTTGAGTTTGAGTATTCACAATTCTGCGTGATTCACTGTTGCCCACAGACACCATGGTGAACATATCCACATCTTTTGCATCTAACTTATCTAACGTGGTAATAGTAATGGTTTCGTCTTCACGCGTGAGTTGACGACCAATTAATACAGGGGTAGAAGCAGGACGGTATTGCAATAAAATATCGCGGGCGGTATTGAGTTGCCAATCTCGTTTTTTAGATACCGGATTATAAAAAGAAATCACAAAGTCGCCTTCACCTGCACTGTGTATGCGTTTTTCGATGGTTTCCCATGGCGTTAATAAATTGCTTAGCGATACGGTGCAAAAATCATGACCAAGCATGGCGCCTACTCGGCTCGCCCCCGCTTGCATGGCTGATATTCCGGGAATCACTTCGATGTCTACATCTAACCATTCAGGATGATCTTCATTGCCTTGAAGTTGCTGATCTAATAATTCAAATACCAAGGTGGCCATGGCATAAATACCAATATC
This sequence comes from Bermanella sp., assembly GCA_034111105.1. Lineage (GTDB taxonomy): Bacteria > Pseudomonadota > Gammaproteobacteria > Pseudomonadales > Oceanobacteraceae > Bermanella. The sequence goes on from JAWUXY010000058.1 coordinate 17,575, forward strand.
ACCACTGGATATAAGCGCGGTGGTTTTTCCACTGGCCGCCAAGTTTAAAGCTAAACGTGCACGACCGATTTCTTCCCCTAATGGTAAATCGTGATGTTGCTTGTTTTTACACACATCACCCAGTAAATCTAAATACAAACCATACGCCACTAAATCGCTACTCGCTTTAATGGCTTCGTGGGCTTTTGGTGCAACTAGGTCGCTGGCGCCCGGCCCTGTTCCTACTACAAATAATTGTGTCATATTATGTTTCGCTAAAAGTGTAATTTGGCTTGTTATCCATTAATGCTCACAGGCGCGGATAACTTCTTGCAATCGCACACGTGGCTTTTGCATTTTTATGCTTGGGTAAAATAAGCTCGGCCACATCACAAGTTGCATGGCTGGCCCCAGCCAGCGCTGCACTTTCGGCAACGCCGTAAACCCCTACGGTTTTAAATATATAATCGGATTTTGTGCTTAATTGATGTTCGACTTTTGCAAGCTCATGCTTTTGCCAAGTATCAAAAGGGCGTTGCATGATATCGGCTAACCAAATCAAACCGGTTTCATCAGCTTTTATATCAATGCTATTAACACTATGAATATCGCTTAATGTTAAACCGGCTTTTGCCAAGCACTCATCTCTAATCTCCACCAAGTATTCATTTGGGCAATCACGCTCACATCCCATACCCAGTGTATAAATCGGTTTTAAATACGGTTTAGCCGTGGTGATAACTGCTGTGCCGTTTAATGCGTTGGCAATATCATTCGCCCAATCATTACTGCCGCCTTCATGACCTGAAATTAACGGCACAACAAATTGTCCTTTTTCATCAAGCACTAACACAGCAGGGTCTTCATATTTATTTTTTAGAACAGGGGCCAATGTGCGCACGGCAATGCCCATGGCACAAATTAAAATTAATCGATCCCCTTGTGAAAAATACGACTGTACGGTTTGAGTAAACGGCGCAGGTTTAAACACAATCTCAGCTGTGTTTTCGTGGATGTTTTGATTTAAAATCGCATAAACAGTATTGGCGAGTTTTAGGCCGGCATCAGTGAGTGCAACAATACGAATCATGCACGCCCCCTATTTTTTTGGGTCACTAAAAATAATGAAAAATATGGGCCTGTAGAGTCTGCTGGCAATAAAGATAAATCCGATATAATTTTTTGGTTTTCTCGGCCGATGTATTCTAAATATTGGCCATCTTCAAACCGCTTGGTTTCTTTTAATAATGCCAATAATCTGGGCCTTGCCATGCCTGCCTTCATGATAACCACGGTGTCATGCAACAACAACGTCTGACAAATAATGTCATCATTGTGGCGACCGCTGATAACGGCGTACGATTCTTTCAATATGGTAAGTGGATTTTGCAACACCGCCGATGCCGATTGTGGCGAGGTGATACCCGGTATGACTTGGCACACGCATGCAGACTCTAGGCGTTCTAATAGATATGCGAATGAGCCAAAAAATAACGGGTCGCCTTCACATAAAAACACCACGTGTTTACCTGAACGT
>JAWUXY010000059.1:0-16929 GCA_034111105.1 Bermanella sp.
GGCGATACTGGGTGATGATCGCATTATTCATTCAGGTGACACGATCATAATTGATTCTCGAAACTCAACCGACGCCGATGGCTATGTTGCGCAGATTGGATGGGGTTACTCTTCACCAGTCGCTCTGAGTTTAAGCCAACCTGAATTCGGGGTATTGCAATTTGTTGCACCAACAGTGACCAGTACAACGACCATTATTTTTTCTTTAAAAGTCACAGATAACGAAGGGGCTGAAGACAGCACTCAAGTCACCTTAACGTTAATGCCTTAAATATTGGGCTTGTGATAAACCGCCGTAATTTAGTACTGATTACGGCATTTGAATAAAGAAAAGGGAAATCATGAAAATTTTTATTAGTAAAATTGTACAGAAATTAAATAGACAGAAAAAATTAAAACCAAGTTGTTCAAGTATTAAAGTGACCTTTCTGTCATTAATGTTATTAGCAGTGAATGCATTTTCTGCTGGCACACCGACTTATATTCACAGTGATCATCTTGGTTCGCCCGTTATGGCAACCAATGCGGATGGCAGTGTTAAATGGCAAAAGCGTTACCAGCCTTTTGGTAGCGTTATGCAGAAAGAAGACACCGATAACTCGGTAGGCTTTACTGGACATGTTCAAGATAAAACGCTTGATCTTAATTACATGCAAGCCCGCTGGTATAACCCTGAATTAGGTAGATTTTTAAGTATTGACCCCGTGGGTTACCAAGATGGTAATACCCATTCATTTAACCGATATGCCTACGCCAATAATAATCCATATAAATATGTCGACCCAGACGGGCAAATTGCAAAGTTAGTTAAACTAGCATGGAACATTGGTAAAAAAGCCTATAAAAATGGTGGCGATTTCAAAAAAGCAGGCAAAGATGAATGGCAAGATATTGTAGAAAATGCGGCTGAATTACTGGACGGTGACTTTACTTCAGATGATGTTTTTGCTGCGGTTGACCTTTTAACTGGTTTTGGTAAAGAATTAAAAGGAGCGGTTGATAAAGTAGATGTCGGGGTTATATATAGGGTTGCTGGTAAAGACACTCGAACAGGTAAGCCCTATGTCGGTAGCGCTAATGACTTAGATATTAGAGCAAAAGCAAAGGATGGTCGTGATAGAACAGATGCTGAAATTATAGGTCTTTATCCAGTCGGAGATAAGAGGGCTCGTAAAAAAGCAGAGCAAATAGGAATTGATAAAACAGGTATCCCAGGTAAACGTAGCGACGCTACTTTAGATAATAAACGTAATGAAATCGCGAAAAATAAATATTCAAAGTATGGGTTGTAATATGATGATTGGTATTCCTTCAAATGTTGAGTTGGTAGATAACCCTTATAACAATTACCACTCTAGTAGACGTAAAGGTATTATGGTTTCTGGGGAGTGGAGCCAAGAAATAACGACATTCATTTTAGATAATAATATAAAAGCAGTGTATTTGAATTATACAAAAGGATGGGTCTCTAATGACTATGCATTTCTTGCTGATCTAAAAACGATCGAAGAATTACATATTATAGCAACAGATTATAAAAATTTTAATGCAGTTGAAAAGATGGAGTCCTTACATCATCTTGTATTGGGCTATTGTCCGAAAGAAAAGGTCGACTTTACCAAGTTAGATAACTTAGTTGAATTTTCAGCGCCATGGTGGAAAGGTGCTGAAAGCATATTGCAATGTACAGGATTAACAGGCCTTTCCCTTGATAAATTGAAGCTTAAAAATTATGAGTCATTAGGCACGTTGATAAATCTTAGGTCATTTGGTGTTGTTGATGGTGGCATAAATAATTTAAACTGGCTTGAAAACCTTCAAGAATTAGAGTGGTTAGAGATTTGTAGTTGGCGAGGCCTTAGTGACTTTTCGCCTATTAGTCAATGTAGTCAGTTAAAGCGTCTTGGTATTGAAAGTTGCTCTGCTCTTAATGATATTTCATTCTTAAGGCAGTTGGAAAAAATTAAAATTTTAGATCTTACGGGCAATAAAGGGCTTTTAAGTATCTCACCTGTAAGTTTCTTGAAGAAACTGAAGGCATTTTCTTTTTCAGGAACCACAAATATTGAGGATGGTGATTTAACTGTATTAGAGACGCTTCCTGAACTATCAATGTTAATGTTTCAAGCTCGAAAACATTATTCCCATAAGCTGATAAAAAATTGGAATTGGGATAATTACAATACGCCTGATAAGTTGTTGATGTTGAAATAGAGTAATTCTAATAATATTCGGTATGAAAACCATGACGGGTCTATCCTCATGGTTTTTATAAAGTGGGGGGTATCTATTTTTAGATGTATTGAAGACGGCTGTATTAAAATATTTTAAATGACTATATTGTATGAACCATAACTAAAAAACATATGGCTCTATTCTTAGGCTTCTCTTATGATATTAAGTTTGACCATATTGTTTTTTTGATTCATCTTTAATTTTTTTTCGAACATTCATCATTACCTTGCCATACGTATTATCTGCTCTGCGATCTCTTCCACAGCCCCAAAAATAATCATAGGCACTGTTTTCAACCAAGGTTTTATCACCCGTTGCCAACAAGCGTTCGGCAACTTCTGGATAGGTTTTGCATTTTGTATAAATTGCACGGGTCATAAGAACTTGGCGTAATTTCTTCCAGCCTTTTTTCTTTTGAAAAAACCGCCATTTTGTAAATGCTACGACTGATTTTGCGTTGTGTTGTGAACGAATTTGATCTTTTAAAGACTCATTATCAAATAACATGGCTTGATAGTAATGTTCAGCTGTGGGCCATTCTTTTTCATCAAGAATAAATGGGTGTAGCGATGCGCTGCCCAGTAATTCGTGCTCGTCATGTCTTGAGAAAAAAATATCGTTGACGTTTTCTTCTTCAAATAATCCAGCGGTCATGTTGTTATCCGGTTATTCGTGATGAATGCTCAAGACCACATATTTGCCCATGGTATTGATTTTATACTGTTATGGTATGGCGGCTCGTGTCGTAATGCAAATACAAAGCTTGAAAGGTAATGGCCAGTGTTTGAGTCAATGCTGCTATTATTAGGGACAATGATATTCATCACACCTTATATGCGTAACATGTGATGCTGTTTTTGATGTAGTGTTTTGTTCGGCTAAGAATCGGTAATTGAGTGATATGAGCATGGATATACTAGAAAACTGTAATACGCTAGAAGACGCTAAGCTTGGTTTGTCAGGGTTTGCTCGTGAATTACGTATTGTGTATGACGAAGCGAGTCAGTTTTGTGCATTCGATGATGTGACTGCTATAGCAGATACCTCCTCATTTTTTCAAAATCTAGTGGATCTGATTCACTCTGGTTTTAGCAATTTAGCCATCAATTATGAACTACTATTAACCGGTGAAATTGGGGCTATTTTTGTCGTGGCGTTGATTCCACTATTGCTGGGTATTTTTTTAGAAATTACCTTATTAGTTAGCCATAATCGCAAAGAGTTTAAACAAGAAAAACGCCAGCAAGCTAAACTCAAGCGAACTCATGGTTCTATGCTCGCAAAAGCGGTGGCGGACGAAAGCAAAAAAACAGGTTGGTTTTATCGTTCTTTTACGTATGTCGCGTTCAGTGCTCAATTTGTTTTGGTCATGTTGTTTTTTGTTACCGCACCAGAATATGACCGTGATGTCTGGTGTGACGAACATAAAACACAATATTCGATTTTAAAGTCCGGTTTAGAAACCGAGCGATTACAGCATAGCCAGCGTCGTGCAAACTGTGAAATTCGTCAAGCGGTTGTGGCCATTAACCAATCGGTAGATACCCTTGGTGATTTATTTTCAAAAGAAAATAATACAACCTTAATAAGGCTTAAAAAAGTCAGCAGTTCAGTGAATGACTCGATTGCAAAGTTAGATAGCACTAAGCAAACTATTGATGGTTTTCAAGAAGAGTTACAAAGTGCAAACAGTAATACAAAAAATGTACTCGAAACGTTAAACATCATGCAAGACATTGCGAAGCAATTAGGTTTGAGCCCTGTGCTTAATACCCGTCAGCAGCGACTATTAGAGCAAGGCCCGATTCAAGAGCCCATGTCAGCCAAAACGCTGCCTGTTATGTTGCAAGATATCGAAACTCAATTGGCACAGCGCCCCGAAAAGTCCTGGTATGAAGCACAATTTATGACGAAACAGCAGTGGCAAAATTGGGTTCAAGAGCAGCAACGCAAAAACAACCAATTGGAGCAGCTCTTAAAACAACAAGCGGGTGCCATTGATGCCATTAGGCAGCAGCAAGTGACACTAACATCCGAGCCAATGATTCAAGCGATCGCTGATAAAGTGGTGCAGAGTTTAACCAAACAGCCTTTATTTCCTTTAATGATGGCCCCGCCAGTGAACGGTAACAATCCGTAACCTCTAGCAACTCTTTATTCGACTAGAATAAAAAAAGGCACACCAGAGGTGTGCCAAGAGTGGGGCAATAACAAAAGGAAAGACCATGAAAAGTCTAGTAATTATATTGACGCTACTTATTTCGATAAGTTCCTTTGGTCGAGGTTTAGATTACAGTTTATTTCAATACCCGGTTGAAGACGCCAAAGAAAGCGCTAAAGGTGCCTATCCAACCTTTGTGGGTTATATCTTTGGTGATAATAAAGAGCGCCGCGTGCCGGGTATTAAAGATGAGCACCTTGAGCTCATTAAGCAGAAATACCGCATTAAGGTCATGAACGAATTTAGATTGTATGAGCAATCTGAGATGGGCATAGACGAGAAGATTTTACTGGAGCGCTACTGCACCCGTTATAATCGTCAATTGGTGCATTCTCTTGGTTTATGACATGCTACGAACCTGACTCTATAGGGTTTAAAAAACGTCATGTTATGTAATCCCGGTTGCGGTGCTTGTTGCATTGCGCCTTCTATCTCCAGCGCCATTCCAGGTATGCCAAACGGCAAACCAGAAGGAGAACGCTGTATTCAATTAAGTGACGACAACCTTTGCAAAATTTTTGGCCAGCCTGAGCGCCCTAAGGTCTGTGATCAATTTAGCGCAGAAATTGACATTTGTGGTCATTCAGCAAAAGAAGCCATGGATAACTTAATCGAGTTGGTCAATATGACCCAAATTAACGTGAAATAATCATGTACCGTATTAATGTTTATGTACCCCCTAGTCACGCAGAAAAATTGAAACTGGCTATGTTCAATGCCGGTGCCGGTCGTATTGGTTTATATGAGCACTGTTGTTGGCAAACAACGGGTAATGGGCAGTTTAAGCCGTTAACTGGCAGTGATGCGTTTATTGGCGAGGTGGATAAATTAGAAGTACTTGAAGAATTAAAAATTGAAATGGTGTGTGATACACAATGTATAAAACCGGTGCTAGCGGCAATGGTTGAGGCTCACCCCTATGAAGAGCCTGCCTATGATATTTATCAGGCTCTTACAATTAATGACCTCAGTTAGGCTGGGTTTTTAACCTGTCTTGATATTGAATATCCAATACGCGGGTTTCTAGTTTCCCCGCTTGTACATCATCTAAATAAAATTGCAGCGTCTTCTTCACCGTAGGGAAGGCAATTTCATCCCAAGGAATCTTATCCACATCAAACAGCTTCACCGCTAAGCTTTCACTGGTACTCACGGCATGCTCGGCATTTTCCATGTTAGCTAAAAAGAAGATATGGACCTGTGAAATATGGGGAACGCTGATGGACGAAAGCAGTTGTCCACAGGCGATGTCGATACCGGCCTCTTCTTGTGTTTCGCGCGCAGCACCTTGTTCTAGAGTTTCACCTTGCTCCATGAACCCAGCAGGTAATGTCCAGTATCCCTTACGAGGCTCGATGGCACGTTTGCACAGCAAAATCTGATTTTGATACACAGGTAATGTACCCGCGATAATTCGAGGGTTTACATAATGAATGGTGCCGCATTGATCACAAACGGCTCGCTCACGGTTGTCGCCTTCTGGCACTTGATACGTAACTGGGTGGGCGCATTCACTGCAATACTTCATTGATTCATCCAAAACCGTTTTAGGCGGTCAGTATAACGGTCAAATCAGAGTGAAGGCAAAGCATGTGCGTTTTACGGAGTGCTTTGCATAAAAAATAAGGGGTGACGACAGCAGCATGATGAATGCTGCTGATGGTACGGGCTTACATTGCCTCAGACGGGAAGTTAAGAATTTTGGCCGGTTCTGTTGTTGTTTCGGCTACTGGTTGGTCACCAGTATGACCATCAATATAGGATTTTAGCTGCTGAAGAGACTCATGCATCATCCGGCTAATCTCTAGGCAAGCTTGCATCGGGTTTTTGCTCACCAAACGCTGACCATCAATTTGGAACTGTAAGCCATGTAGGCGCTGACGATAACCTTCTGGTGCCGCATTAATAACATCACGAACCATCTCAGTGCGCAGTCTTTCTAGTGCTTCAGGATCGTTTTTGGCCATGTCTAACATGCGCTCAAAACTCGGTAGTGGCTTTTGCATATACTGCATCTCAAATAGATTGTAACAATGCGTACAGTTTACCAATCAACGACGCCCGCCATAAGCTTGTCACGCATGGCGCTTCGTGCTTAGGGGTTAACTCCCAAGCGGACTAATAAGATGCCAATACTGGAAAATTTCTAAAAATAGTCTTTAATATCAGTATGTTAACTTTATTCTTAACTTGGCTTATTTTGCGTTTCATTGATTAATGGCATAGATAGGGCAACTGGTTAGGAATAAATCTTATAAGTTAATATTCTTAAATTGTGATGCAGCACCCTTTTGCTTACAGTGTTACATTAGTTAACTGCATCCTAAGTAAAAAATGGTTAAAATACACGCAGTTAAAGAGGTGGCAAATGGGATTAGATGCGTTAATTAATAAAGTAAAAGCCCACCAGCCTAGAGTCTTAAGCAACAGTGAGTTAGCCCAAGCAGGTGTGTTGATCGCGATTACCGATGAGCCAGAACCTCGCGTTATATTGACCCTTCGATCCAGTCAGATGCCAACGCATAAAGGTGAAGTTGCGTTCCCTGGTGGTAAGCGGGAAGACAGTGATGCTGATATCATCGAAACGGCATTACGTGAGGCCCACGAAGAAATTAATTTAGACCCCAACCATGTTGAGGTAATTGGTACTTTGGATCAGGTTGTTTCTCGTTTTGGTTTTTTGGTGACACCAGTGTTAGCGATTGTGCCCAGAGATGTTGCCTTAAGCAGTGACTCACATGAAATAGATGCGTTATTTCATGTGCCATTAGCCTTCTTTTTAGATGGCGAGCCAGATCAAATAGATCAATTTGGTAGTTTCAGGGGGCCGCGCTGGTATTTTGAAGACTACACCATTTGGGGGTTAACCGCGGTGATGCTAGCGGAAATGTTTAATCAGTTTTTTGATACTGAATTTGAGCTGTTACTGGGTTCACTTGATGGATTAATGGAAAAATAGCACAACCTTAAACTGTGTGTTTAAACCAATAAAAATAAAAAGGTACTTTAATGATGTATTCATTATCAGATCAAGATATCGAACTAGAAGGCGAAGGGCACTTTATTGCCGATAGCGCGCAACTGATTGGAAACGTAATTTTACACAGCAATGTATCCGTTTGGTTTAATGTGGTGATTCGTGCTGATAACGACTTAATCAGCATTGGTGAAAATAGCAATGTACAAGACGGCGCCATTTTACATACCGACCCAGGTTTTAAGTTAAATGTTGGTAAAGGCGTTACCATTGGTCATAAAGCCATGCTACACGGTTGTGAGGTTGGCGATTACACCTTAGTTGGAATTAACGCGGTTGTGTTAAATGGCGCTAAAATAGGCAAACATTGTTTAATCGGTGCTAACACATTAATACCAGAAGGCATGGTGATTCCTGATGGCTCAATGGTTGTTGGCAGCCCTGGCAAAATTAAAAAAGAACTTACCGACAACCAAAAGAAACAACTTGAATTTAGTGCCGCTCACTATGTACATAATTCCAAGCGTTACCAGCAAGATTTAAAACCGAGCAAGCACATTAAGCCGGTTGAATAGTAAATAGTTAAAGTATGTTGAGGCAGTATGAGTAAGATTGAAAAAAATGTATTAGGTATGGTTAAGTCGCCTTGTGTCGCGATTTGTGCGCTAGATGAAAATGACATGTGCATTGGTTGTTATCGTACCGGTGATGAAATTACCAACTGGGGCACAATGGATAACACTGAAAAAGCAAAAGTGCTTGAAAATGTCAGCGAGCGAGAAAAGGCATCAGGTAATCTCATAACATTTTAATCGCGAAACAAACCAGCTAAGGCTGGTTTTTTTATGCCTGACCAAAATAGCCACTTTTGTTACACTTGCTCTAATTGATTAAGGAAAACGTTATGACTGTGATGTTAGGTACACCGCTAAGCAAAAATGCTAAAAAAGTATTACTGTGCGGCGCTGGTGAATTAGGCAAAGAATTAGCAATTGAACTACAGCGCCTAGGTGTCGAGGTGATTGCAGTTGATCGTTATGACAACGCACCGGCAATGCAAGTGGCTCACCGTTCGCATGTTGTGAGTATGCTGGATGGCGACGCGTTACGCGCCATTATTGAAAAAGAAAAACCAGATTTAATCGTGCCAGAAATTGAAGCCATCGCCACCGATACATTGGCCGAACTCGAAAACGAAGGCTTTACAGTTATACCCACAGCCAAAGCCACACAATTAACCATGAACCGAGAAGGTATTCGTCGGCTAGCCGCAGAAGAGCTGGGCATTAAAACCAGTCGTTATGAGTTTGCGCAGAGTAAAGACGAATATTTACAAGCCATAAAAAATATTGGTTTACCGTGTGTGATTAAACCCATTATGAGTTCATCAGGTAAGGGTCAGTCATTATTACGTGATGAAAGCGAAATCGATGCTGCTTGGGATTATGCGCAAGAAGGTGGCCGTGCCGGTAAAGGTAAAGTTATCGTAGAAGGGTTTGTGGATTTTGATTTTGAAATCACTCTGCTGACTATTCGACATAGAAACACAGCAGGGCAGATGACAACCTCGTTTTGTGCGCCTATTGGTCATCGTCAAGACGGTGGGGATTACCAAGAGTCGTGGCAGCCACAAACCATGACGGAACAAGCTTTAAGCGCCTCACAAAAGATGGCTGAAAAAGTAACCAGTGCACTGGGTGGGAAAGGGTTATTTGGTGTAGAGCTATTTATTAAAGGCGATGACGTTATTTTTAGTGAAGTATCGCCAAGGCCACACGACACAGGCTTAGTGACATTAGTGTCACAAGACTTATCTGAATTCGCACTGCATGCCCGTGCTATTTTAGATTTGCCGATTTTACACATTAAGCAAAATGGCCCAAGTGCCTCCAGTGTGATTTTAGTGACGGGCGAAAGTCAAAATGTCAGTTTTGGTAATTTACAACGTGCGCTATCGGTTGCGAACACACAGCTGCGTTTGTTTGGAAAACCAGCGGTCAGTGGTACGCGCCGAATGGGGGTTGCATTAGCAACAGGTGATAGTATCGAACAAGCCAAAGCATCTGCTATCGAATGCTCAAGCAAAGTCAGTATTATGCTTTAAGCGTTACGTCATTAATATTTTCAAATAAGTGCATCAACCATCCCGTGTTCATTATGATGAATACGGGGTTTTATTATGCGCGCGACAAACCAATGGCCATGATGCCCAATACCACAATTGCCCCACCAATAAGCTGCATGGTATTTAAAAATTGCCCTAAAAAAAGATACCCTAAAAATAAAGACGCCACAGGCTCAAAATTTAAGATCGGTGAATTACGCGCCATGTCTAATCTTGGGGTTAATACAAATAAAGTCGTGACGGCAATACCGTACAACACGGCTAACGCCCCTAAGCCGAGCCAACCAATTGGGTTTTCAGGTAAGTCTAAGCCACCGGGTATCACGCCAAGCAAACCTGCTACTAACATACAGGCCACCACAACCATCATGATATAAGCACTGCGTACTGAACCTGCAATATTGGCTAATTGATATTGAGTTACCCACATAGTGGTCGCTAAAAAAACAGCAGAAGCAATGCCAAAGACGACACCTAATAACCAGTCACGACTGATAGGCGCACTAAGATCGATATCCAATACAAAAATCAAACCAACTAAAATAATCACTAATAACGCGAACATCTTTGCATTAGGTTGCGTTTTGCCGCTTATCCAATTGGCGATAATAAACATCATAGGCCATGTATTAACGAGTAATAACGCCATGGCCACGGGTATTAATGTGATGGCCGTGTATAACAACAAACTTTGTGCCGCAATTAAGAAACCTAGCAGCAGTTGCCATTTGATTAAGTGCGCAGGAATAACCATGGATGCATGACGAATCTTAACAATGCTGAGCATAAAGATTAAAGATAATAAACTCCGAGCAAGCACCGCTAATAAAAGGCCGGCTCCGTCGTCAAATGCGAAACGTGCGCCAATATGATTGCCTGCAAATAAGGTGGCGCTCATAACAAGCAGTGCAATGGAAAAAGGTCGAGGAAAGAACAATGATTGTAACGGCATACGCCTCTACACTCTTTAAATTAAGTTGAATTACCTTTTTAATTAGGTAATAAAAAATAAACCCGCAAAATTGCGGGTCATATTAACGTTGATTGTATATGTTAGATATTCGTTAAACTTTGCAAATTTTAGCCGACTTAATCGTATTGGCACGAACCTTTAAAATTTCAATGCGATAATCGTCTATCTTTAAACAAACGTTACTATCAGGGATCGATTCTAAGCTTTCAATAATTAAGCCGCTAAAGGTTTTAGGGCCATTAATCGGCAGATCAAAATCTAATGCTTTATTTAGGTCGCGGATTGTCGTGGTGCCGTCAATGATATAACTATCATCGCCTTGCGGCGTAATATCTTGACTGGTGGCGGAGGCATCGCTCGTGAAGTCGCCAACAATTTCTTCAAGAATATCTTCTAAAGTCGCGATACCTTGCACGTTACCATACTCATCAACCACGATGGCAATACGGCGCTGTTCAGTTTGAAAGTTGAATAATTGGTTATGTAACTGGGCCGTTTCAGGAATAAAATACGGTTCGCGTGTTACTTGAAGAAGTTCAGCCTTGTTAAATTCGTTTTGCGCTAAAATCTTAGCGGCATTACGCATGTGCAGTACACCAATAATATTGTTAATGTTGCCTTTCCAAACAGGTAGACGAGTATGCTGGCTGGTGCGCATGATGGTTTCAATATCACGCACATCATCATCTAAATCGATACCGATAATCTCGTTACGCGGCACCATGATATCGTTCACGCGCACCGTTTCTAAATCTAAAATAGACAGCAGCATTTGTTGGCGACGACGGGGAATTAACGCCCCCGCTTCGTGAACCAGAGTTCGAAACTCCTCTGTGCTAAGCAAGTCTTTGCTGTCTTGGTCGAGCTTGAGGCCAGTAATTTTAATCAATAAATTGGCAATACCATTAACCACATACACGAAAGGCATCAGTAAAATAAGCAAAGGCTGTAATAAATAGCTTGCAGGGAATGCGATTTTTTCAGGGTGGTTTGCAGCGATGGTTTTAGGGGTCACTTCTGAAAAAATCAGAATAACCAGAGTCAACAATATCGTGGCAATTGAGACACCCAGTTCAGGGTTATCGACCCAAATACGTTGAGCAATAATAGTAGCAATAGACGCCGCTGCAATATTTACAAAGTTATTACCGATGAGAATCACACCAATCAGGCGGTCTGTACGGTTAAGGAGCTTAGACGCGCGCTTTGCACCGCCGTGACCTTGTTTCGCTAAGTGCCGCATGCGGTAGCGATTTAAGGACATCATGCTGGTTTCAGAGCTAGAGAAGAAAGCAGAAAAAATAACAAGGAAAAATAAAGCTGCAAACAGCAGGCTTAATGGTATGTCGCTCACGAAGCGGTCCTAGTGACAAAAGTTGGCGCTAGTGTATCAGAAATCACCCGTAACCAAAGCGTTAAAGACCGCTCGCTGAGGTCCTTAGCGTTTTAGTATAATTTCCAGCACCAGCTTGCTGCCAAAGTATGCTAATACCAGCAAAGCGGTGCCCACTAGGGTCCATTTACTGGCTACATTGCCACGCCAGCCAAGGCGCCAATGGCCGATTAATAAGGCCCCGTATACGGCCCAAGCCATCAGGGTGAATGCGGTTTTGTGGACAAGGTGTTGGGCAAACAGGTCATCTAGGAAGATAAAGCCAGATGCAATCGCCAAGCTTAATAGCAGTGTGCCAATCCCGATCATATCGAATAACAGGCGATCCATGGTTTGCAGGGGCGGTAGCACACGCATGATACCGGTCATGTGCTTATGTTTGAGCTGATAATCCTGCACCATCAATAGCACGGCTTGGAAAGCCGCAATACTTAATACGCTGTACGCCATAATGGATAATATGATGTGGCTCATTAAGCCTGTGTCGTATTTTTTGGCGACTTCGTTGTCACTACCAAATATAAGGTTGCAACCTAAAATAATCACCGCCATGGGGAAAACCCCTAAAAATAGGCTTTCTAGCGGCTTACGCAATGCGCTGATGAGAATTAAACCGCTGATGACCAATGAGATTAACGACCCCACTTGGAAGAAGCGTAGATCCATTGTTTCGTTAAATAATGGGGTAAACCAAGCAAGACCATGAAACACAACGGCTAAGGAGCCTAGTCTGAGTACCCGCGCGCGCGATTGAGCTGTGGGTTGGCGAATAGCAGCGTATTGAGTGAAACTGCTGGCCAAATAAAGAGCAATGGCAATAAGTGCGAACAGCGTAACCATATGAATGGCGATCCCTAAATGCATGGGTTGTTATTATGGTGGCCGTCACTAATTCTAAAAGCCGAAGCACAGAAGAGTGAGTTATGCGGCGCTTACCTATATAATGCCGGACAATTGTGCACATAGATGCGCCAGATGTATAGAGTTGCCTAGGTTTTCTAAGCCTAAATTGTCTGGCCCAATGAATAGAGACACGAAACATGTTTGAGAATCTACAAGATCGTTTAAATGGTGCATTGCGCTCCATTAGTGGCAAAGCCAAAATCACTGAAGACAACATCAAAGGCACCTTGCGTGAAGTACGCATGGCACTGCTTGAAGCCGATGTTGCTTTACCGGTTGTGAAAGAATTCACTAACCAAGTGAAAGAGCGCGCCATAGGCAGCGAAGTATTAAAAAGCTTAAGCCCAGGCCAAGCGTTGCTTAAAATCGTGCATGAAGAATTACAGCATGTAATGGGTGATGCCAACGAAGGTTTAGACCTTGCGGCAAAACCGCCTGCTATTATCTTAATGGCGGGTTTACAAGGTGCGGGTAAGACCACCACTGTCGCTAAGCTTGCTAAATATCTGCAAGAGCGTGAAAAGAAAAAAGTTATGGTGGTATCAGCTGACGTCTATCGTCCTGCGGCCATTAAACAGCTAGAAACACTGGCAGAAGAGGTTGGCGCCAAGTTCTTCCCTTCTGATATCTCACAAAAGCCGATCGATATCGCGAAAGCGGCCATCGAAGAAGCCAAGACCCAGTTTTCAGATGTCTTAATCGTCGATACCGCGGGCCGCTTGGCCATTGACGAAGCGATGATGGCTGAGATTCAACAGCTGCATAAAGCGATTGACCCAGTTGAGACCTTGTTTGTCGTTGATGCGATGACAGGTCAAGATGCGGCGAATACAGCAAAAGCCTTTAACGAAGCCTTGCCACTAACCGGCGTTGTTTTGACCAAGGCTGATGGTGATGCCCGTGGTGGTGCGGCGCTATCTGTGCGACACATTACCGGTAAGCCCATTAAATTTATGGGTATGGGTGAAAAAATTGAGGCGCTAGAGCCTTTCCACCCTGACCGTATCGCGTCTCGTATTTTAGATATGGGGGATGTGCTTTCGCTTATTGAAGAAGCTGAGCGCAAAATAGACAAAGAAAAAGCCGACAAGCTGGCAAAGAAAATCAAAAAAGGCAAAGGCTTTGATTTAGAAGACTTCCGTGATCAGCTGCTGCAAATGAAAAGCATGGGCGGGTTAATGGGCATGATGGATAAGCTGCCAGGCATGGGTAACATGGGTCAAGCAGCTGGTCAGATGGACGTTGCAGAGAAACAATTATCGCAAACCGAGGCGGTGATTAACTCTATGACACCACTAGAGCGCCACTTCCCTGATAAAATTAACGGCTCACGCAAAAAACGTATTGCGGCAGGCTCAGGTACGGATATTCAAACCATCAATCGCGTACTTAAGCAGCATAAGCAAATGCAAAAAGTCATGAAAAAAATGACGGGCAAAGGCGGTATGCGCAAAATGATGGGCGCTATGAAAGGCATGGGCGGTGCAGGCGGCCCTGGTGGAATGCCTGGCGGCGGTATGCCACCGGGTATGGGTGGCGGTGGCTTCCCATTTAAGTAGCTTGCTATTTAAGTAACAATGGCCGCTTCGAAAAACCCCGACGTCAAATCTCGGGGTTTTTTAATGCCTGTTATTTAACAAAAAGTATTCCTTACTAACAGTGGCCATTGAGCTTAAACGGTAAAAAGGGCAAACTAAGCGGCTAATTATTCTTCATAAATCGGTTGTTTTTTATCCAATGGATCAGCAAGTCGAAAACATAAAAATGCCGCCTAATTCTGCGGATGCTGAGCAATCGGTCATTGGCGGCTTGATGCTGGATAACCGAGCATTTGAGGTGGTATCTGAGCGTTTGCAAACCGATGACTTTTATCGCCATAGCCATCGTCTTATTTATCAAGTTATTTGCACTCTTGCTGAAAAAGAAAAGCCATTTGATGTTTTAACATTAAGTGATGAACTGGATGGCTTAGAAGAACTCGATAATATTGGCGGCCTAGATTACTTATCTGACTTAGTCGAGCGCACCCCGTCAGCGGCGAACATCTCCGCTTACGCGGATATCGTAAAAGAGAAAGCATTGTTACGCCGTCTTGCAGAAGCGGCCACCGATATCGCCAGCAGCGCCTACAGCAATAAAGGGCAGGACCCATTAAGTTTAATCAGTGATGCAGAAAAACGCATCGCTGAAGTAGCAGAAGGGGGTGGTAAAAAAGATTCCGGTCCTGAGCACGTTAACCCGATCATGTCTCGTACGCTTGAAAAGATCGAAGAGCTTTTCAACATGGAAGACGGCCTTACGGGTTTAACCACTGGTTTTACTGATTTAGATAAACGCACTAACGGTTTTCAAACCGCTGACTTGGTCATCGTGGCAGGTCGTCCTTCGATGGGTAAAACCACGTTTGCGATGAACTTGTGTGAGAATGCATTATTAGAGTCAGGCCGCCCGGTACTGGTATTCAGTATGGAGATGCCTAAAGAATCCATCTTAATGCGGATGTATTCATCAGTTGGCCGTATACCGTCGAATAAATTACGCAGTGGTAAATTGGATGAAGAAGATTGGCCAAAGCTGACCTCCGCATTCAATATGCTAAAAGACAAACCACTTTACATTGATGATACCGCTGCGTTAACGCCACAAGAAATGCGTGCACGCTGTCGCCGTGTTTACCGCGAAAATAATAATGATCTTGCGTTAGTGATGGTCGATTATCTTCAGTTAATGACAGTAGCCGGTAAGAGCGAAGGTCGTACACAAGAGATCTCTGAGATTTCGCGATCGTTAAAAGCCATCGCCAAAGAATTTGAATGCCCCGTAGTTGCATTGTCCCAGTTAAACCGCTCGTTAGAGCAACGCCCTAATAAACGCCCAGTGATGTCAGATTTACGTGAATCGGGCGCCATTGAGCAGGATGCGGATATCATCGCGTTTATTTATCGTGATGAAGTTTACAACGAAGACTCACCTGATAAAGGCATTGGTGAAATCATCATTGGTAAACACCGTAACGGTGAAATTGGAACAGACCGTTTAGCCTTTATTGGTAAATACACGCGCTTTGAAAACTTAGCCCCTGGTTTTTATGAAGGGCGAGAGTTTGATGATGAATAATTCATAATAATTAAAACGTTTTAAAAAATATAAACTTATAAAAATAATAAAATTTAAAGGACTATTCCATGTTACTGCGTTCGCTTTTCTTTCTGCTGGTCTCTGCGCCGGTGTTTTCGGCTGGTATCACCATTGACGTTGATTTGCAGATGACGATTGATGCTATTAAATATATCGACCCTAAAGAAGTCGAATCAGATACACCTGTGGATGAACCAATAGTCGATAATAAATACGCACAATTGATTATTAATGAGTTATGCCCTGAGCCAGTAGAAGACGCTGTGATAACGTCAGGAGGAGATGCAAATGAATTATCATCTTTTTTAAGTTCAGCAGGTTTTTCGTTAATTGTGGATAAATCGAATTTCGAAGGTTCTAATATAGATAGTTTTGTATTCCATGAAGATACTACTTGGACTGTTTATGATGATATTAATCGGAAACTTGTTCGCAATTGGGATGAAGGTTGTGTACACGCCCCGCGTAAAATTGATTTGGATACTAATGTCCAAAATATTAAATATGTTTATTTTTATAAAGAATTAGAACTAGCTGATTTAGAAACCACTAGTGGTGATGGTGGTGTGATTAACTTTGGTGCAGAGGATAACTTAGATTGGATGTATACAGCACTTGAAAAAGGAAAGTTGGAATCAGTTTTTCGAGCTGGTGACGGTTTATATGGAAAAATATCCGGAGGTACTAACACTGGGATCTGGCAAATGAAATCGCCGCAAAGTTTAAAAATGACAACCAGCTTAACTTCAGAAGACAGTGTTATTCAGACACAAGCAGGTTTGATGGCGGTTTCAAAGGGCCCTAACTTAAATGTAAAGTGGCTGGAGAAGAAAACAAAAAACACATATAAATTTAGAGCAAGCTCAGTTAACAATTATCATGTTTATCCTTTTAGTAAGGGAACAATGTTAGTGGCGGATAAATTAGGTGATTGGAAGTTTGAGTGGGTTAAGTATGGTGAAAA
>JAWUXY010000060.1:0-53252 GCA_034111105.1 Bermanella sp.
TCGGTAAAATCTAAATGACAATGGCTATCAATCCAACCCATATATTCCTCTGAAACACGCAACCAAACACAGCGGTTACACGTATACAATTTAACGATACTTGCAGTTTAACCTGTTGGAACTATGTTCTATACATGGGCCAAGTAAAAAAGCTTAAGTAAGCTGAAGGATTGGTCGATAATATTAATAGCACAGCGACATCCCTAATTAAGGGTATTGTTATTGATATTGAGGGATTAGGCAGGGTTTTTGCTTCATATTAATGAAGTCAATAATTAGCCGATCCTAGGGCGCCCGAGGAGGTAAGCCATGGATATCAGCAAACAAGAACTACGAGACCAAATCATCCACCCCACGCTCGAATATTTGGGCAAAGCAGGCACCGCTGTCGAAAACTTACTGGTTGCGATTGTCACTCAAAAACAGCACTCCCATAACACTAAACAATATAACCACAAAGGCCTAGGCCCATATGGCATTGATACATCAACTCACCAAATCATATGGGATAAGTATTTAGCATTTCACCCAGAGCTGGCCAGCCGTATTCGAGGCTTGGCATCTCAACGTGCGTTTCTTGAAGACCCACACAGCGAGCTTGTAACGAATTTATGCTACGCAACCGCCATCGCGTGGGTGCTTTATATTTTACATCCACAAGAACTTGCTCACTGCGTTGCTTAATTCGCGGTTGAGAATAACACCATAGACACACTTAACGGGTGCGCATTATGAACGCCCGTTTTTACATGCATCCACTGCTTACCTTTTTCTCATTGCCTCTTTATAATGATCATTTTTTTGTGGATCTATTTTGTCGAGCACCACTGGTTTTCAATTTAAACAATTTACTGTAGCGCAAGATAAATGCGCCATGAAGGTTAGCTTAGATGCCTGCCTGTTTGGGGCACTTTGTGATGTTAGTAGTGCCCGTAAAGTTTTGGACATAGGCACTGGCACGGGTTTATTAGCCCTTATGGTGGCTCAGCGCTGCCATGCACACATTGACGCGGTTGAACTGGATAATGACGCGGCCAAACAAGCCAGCGAAAACATTGCCAACAGCCCATTTGCTTCACGTATTGCACTGCATCAACACAGTATTCAACAATTCCAAGTTAATAGCGATAAACACCAATACGACCGGATTATTTGTAATCCGCCATTTTTTAGCCAGCATTTAACAGGCAATAATACACAGCGAAATTTGGCTCGTCATAATGATAGTTTAAGCTTTTCTGACCTGTGCCAAAGCATCAATACATTGCTTGCACCAAAAGGTGAAGCTTGGTTATTACTCCCTCAACATGAACACTTAAATTTTTTACCCAATGCAACAAGCAATCAGCTTCATCTAATAAAACAATACGACATTATCGCACGTCAAAATAAACCCAGTAAGCTAGGTGTCTGGGTATACAGCAAACAAAAAAATCTATCTTTAAGTAAAAACAGCATTACTATTTATCAGCCTAACAATCCACAGTACACCTCCGAATTTGCGGCCATATTAGCTGACTATTATTTGAAACTGTGAACTGATAGACTCTAAGTCTTAGTATTTATCGAGGGCAGTGTATGCAAATTGTATTGAGCAGTCTTTTAACACTATTATTAATCATTAGTTTTTTTTCTGGCGTTTTCTTTCCTACATCATTTACAACCGCTCAAACTAAACACGCGGGGTCATCATTTCACGGAGAGCTCCCCGACTTCACGAATTACACTGACGTAACAAAGAAAAAAGAAGACTTTTTTGCATATCTATTACCTAAGGTAAAGCATGCAAACGACAACATCTTAAAAGAACGTCGCTTGGTTTTTAAATTGCAGTCAAGTTTACCGAGTTTAAGCAGCGCTGAAACTGAATCGCTAAGCCAACTAAAAGAAAAATACGAAATTGAATTAAGCAATCATCAAGAAGCGATTAATGAACTCATTAAGCGCGTCGATATTATCCCAGCTTCTTTAGCACTGGCTCAAGCGGCTAATGAGTCAGCTTGGGGGACCTCACGCTTTGCTCAGGAAGGTAATAATCTCTTTGGCCAATGGTGCTATGTAAAAGGCTGCGGCATTATCCCTAGTGGTCGCCATGGAAAACAACGCCATGAAGTAGCCAAGTTTGATAGCATTTTAGACTCCATTGAAAGCTATATGCGTAACTTAAACTCGCAATTTTCCTATGAAAAATTACGTACATTACGCACACAAGCACGTGAAGATGAAAATATGATCACAGGAATCAATCTTGCCAATGGTTTATGGAGCTACAGTATTCGCAGAGAAGCTTATGTTGATGAAATTCAACTTATGATCAAGCAAAATAGCTTACAGCAATATAATCGCTCAATCTCAAGTAACCCGTAAAAGGGTTACTCAAAGCGCCAGGCAATAAAGCGACTGATTTTATTGCCTTGTGCCATTTCAATCACATCAAATAAAGCCGATACTTTTTTCAATTGTTGAACAATAGAAGGTAAGGTTTCTTTCTTTGATACCAAGCATGTAAAACACCCTACTTGCTTTGCAAATAGTTTTGACTCTAATACCATATTGGTAATAAAGCGTTTTTCACCGCCCTTGCACCATAACTCATTACTTTGCCCAGCAAAATTTAATGCATCTGTCTGATCTATTTTTTTTACATTTGACGCACGCTTTTTCTTATTAGTATTTAGATTTTTATTTTTACGCACACTGCCTGCGATAGCCGCTTGTTGTGATTCATGAAAAGGCGGGTTGCACAGTGTGACATGAAAATAATCATCCGCTTGAATAATGCCTTTAAAAATATGCTCATTTGATGATTGCTTTCTAAGCGTAATGGATAAATCTAATTGCGCATTTTTATCAAGGTTCTGCTTTGCACTGCTTAATGCAACATCATCAATGTCGCTACCCACCATATGCCAATTAAATGATCGATTTGCCAATAATGGGTAAATCACATTGGCACCAGTGCCGATATCTAAACCAGAAACCACACTGGGCGCGGTTTTATTGGCGCTAAAAAAATGATGTTGTTCGAGGTATTCTTGCAAATGAAATAAATAGTCAACACGACCAGGGATAGGCGGGCATAAAAAGCCCGGCGGAATATCCCAATCTTGTAAACCGTACTCGTTTTTGAGCAGCGCTTTATTTAACAACTTGACCGCAAGAGCATCTGAGAAATTAATGGTTAAACGATCATACTTATTACGCAATAAATGCGGCTTTAATTCAGGCAACGCCTGAGCCAAAGCCTGCATATCGTAACCATTTGCATGTGGATTATTAGAGTGCATTAAACGAACGACACACCTGTGCCGCCTAAACCGCAATAACCGTTTGGATTTTTATGCAGGTATTGCTGGTGTTCACTTTCAGCAAAATAAAATTCACGCGCCTTGCTGATCTCAGTCGTAATGGCTGGGTGACCGGCTTTGCTTAAGTTCTCTTGGTACATTTGCTTACTCTTTTCAGCAAACATTTTTTGCATATCGTCTTCCCAAAAAACAGCTGAACGATATTGAGTGCCTTTGTCATTGCCCTGCGCCATGCCTTGGGCTGGGTTATGACACTGCCAAAATGTTTCAAGTAGTGTCCAGAAGTCCGTTACTTCTTGATTAAACACGACCATTACCGTTTCAGTATGCCCTGTGTGACCTGAACACACTTCTTCATACGTTGGGTTTTTAGTGAAGCCGCCCATATAGCCAACTGCGGTGCAATAGACACCCGGCAACTGCCAAAATAAACGCTCTGCTCCCCAAAAACAGCCCACTGCAAAAAACGCTTTTTTAGAATGGGCCGGCCAAGGCCCTTCTAAGCTGCGACCATTTACCGCGTGTTTAGCAACAATGGGCATTTTCTCAGTACGACCCGGTAATGCTTGGTCTTTTGTAATCATGGTTTGCATACCCATGGATATCACCTATTAAAATAATGAAAACTGTGAATCATCTGCTGGTAACGCCTGTGTTTCGGCGCTGACCTGTGGGCTCGATTCTATTTGCCACAAGCGCTGACGTAAGCCACTGGCTCGTTGTACTTTACGTATGAGCGCTTGTTGAATAATGCTATTTTTACCTATACAGGTTAGCTGTTTTTTAGCTCGAGTAATGCCGGTATAAATCAACTCTTTGGTTAACACTTGCGTATTGTGGTCCGGTAGGACAAGCGCACAGTGCTCAAATTCAGACCCCTGGCTTTTATGCACCGTCATGGCGAACACCGTTTCATGGGCCGGTAAACGAGAAGGCTGCAACCAGCGCACCTGTTTGTCAGCACCTATAAACACCACTTTTACTCTTAGTTTACCGTCCTCACCTAATTGAGGCAGTACTAACCCAATATCACCATTATACAGGTTTAGCCCATAATCGTTCTGCATTATCATGATGGGGCGGCCAACATACCAAGTTTGGTTAGGATCAATCACACCAATGTGCTTTAAGCGCCCTTCAATCACCTCATTTAAACCCGAAACACCTAAGCGCCCATCGCGCAAGGCGCATAAGATTTGAAAGCGGCTGAAGACATTATGAATATCATGGGCTTGCGCATCATCAAGCCCCTCTCCAGAAGCCAGCGTGTGAATATGTTGAATATATTCACGATAAATATTGGCCCCTTGTCGCACGAATTGTTCAAAATTCTCTTCATTTAATTCAGCCAGATTAATATCACTGAACCCTTTCGCCGCCACATTTTGCCACGCATTGAAGTCGCCGCTGTTGGCCGCAACGGATAAATGGCCAATACCGCTATTGGCATCAAAGCGATAACTTTTACGTAAGTGACAAATATGATCACGCAGCGATGCACCATCGGCTTCTATTTCGGTTTGAAGATTCATGTGGGTTAAATCCGTTAATACCTTAGCCATATTATGGGAATACCCATGCTGTGCCTCACTGTCGCAAATATCCGCTAATACACTGCCCGCTTCTACCGAAGCAAGTTGATCTTTATCACCCAGTAAAATCAGTTGCGCATGTGCGGGTAATGCAGCCAATAACTTGGCCATTAACGGTAAATCCACCATAGAGGCTTCATCCACAATTAACACATCTAAATGCAGTGGATTAAATTCATTGTATTTAAATGCGCCTTTGCCATCTGACTTTAATAAACGGTGCAAGGTGCTGGCTTGCTCGGGTATAAATTGTTTAACCGTGTTAGTCACCGCTAAATCCTGTTTAGCCGAACTAATGGATTGGGTTAAACGCATGGCCGCTTTACCTGTGGGCGCCACTAATTTAATAATGGGGTGGCTGTGCAATTGGGTTTGATACAGTTGAATCAATAACGCAAGCAAGCGAATCACAGTGGTGGTTTTACCTGTACCCGGCCCGCCACTGATCACAGAAAAACTTTGTCTGGCCGCGATACAGGCGGCTAACGCCTGCCAATTTACTTCATTGTTATTCGCTGAGAGTTCAAACAATTGCGCAATAAAGGTTTGCTGACTGGTTAAATCCCAATTTTTAGGCACCAATTTTTGTTTAATGGCGACTTCTAATTGTGTCTCATACAACCAATAGCGTTGTAAGTACAAGCGATTGTTATCAAATATCAATGGCTGCTGAGCATCGTTTACCAGATCGCACATCGTATCTGCATGAGTATTGATCATGCAGACCACGCTGCTGTCAGCTAAAGATTGTTTGATCCACTGCAATTCAGCTGGGGTTAAATATTCATGAGATTGTGAAAAATCCAAACACACATGCCCCTTACCAAGGTGTGAACTCAGCACAAACCCAGTGACGGCCAATGCATGATTGGCCGGCTCAAGTGCTTGTAAAAAGTGGGCGAATTGCTGATCAAGTAAACGGGCTTCTTTGTTCTCTAAGCGCACAAGGTACTGGGCCAACGTTATCATAGTAAGCTACCTTGTTCGGGTTCTGATTGCTCAGCTAATACTATATCGCTCAAGGCTTCACCTTTGATTAAACGATCTAATTGTATAATTAATTGTTTATCGGGTTTAGCAAAAAACTGACCGGTTTCAGCATTTGATTCATCTAAACCGCGTAAAAATAAATAATAGCCACCACCAATATGACGATCATAATCGTAGTCATGTAAACGTAATGACAACAAACGATGTAGCGCTAATGTATAAATAACCATTTGCACATCGTATCTGTGTTCGGCCATTGCGCCGTCCATCGATGCTCGATCATAAGCACTATGATCATCGCCTAAGTGATTAGACTTATAATCTAAAATAAAAAATTGACCTTGCCACTCAAACGTTAAATCAATAAATCCTTTGAGCATACCTTTTAACTGGCTGAAATCTAAATCTCGTACAGGCGAAGTCACAGACGGTGATTGATTTAATAATTGATTAAAATCACGAGCATTAAGTGTTTCAACTGGAAAATAAAATTCCATTTCTACTTTTTTCATTTTCTCAGTCAATGACGATAAACTTAATGCATCACTATCGGATAAGGCATCATGCTGAGTTAATGGTGCATGTAACATGGTGTGCAACCAAGGCTTGACGGCATCAGCATAAAACAAATCAATACCAAAACGTACAAGTAAGGTTTCAATTAACTCATCGATATTATCTGGCAAGGCGGTGAAGTCGATTTCTTCTAATAAGGTATGCAAAAAATTACCCGCATGAGCACCACGGGGGAAACTAAACTGGCCGGCTAATAATGCTTGCTGCTCTTGGGTTAATATTTCTTTCTGGGTTGGTTCATCATCTAAATCAAAGCGCGCACTTACCGGTGCGTGAACATGCCGCACCAAACTAGAAAAACTCGACAATTGCCAATCACGTTTAATACGCCCATTAAAGGATCGTGCTGACAATTGTTCGTCCGTTTTTACTTGATTAAAATGCGTAACAGACGTTAATAACGGTGAGATATCAAACGCATTAGCGTTCGTACTTACTAATGTTTGTAAAGCTGGCAAACGCGAATCCTGCGCGCTCTCAAACAAAACATGTTGCAGTGCACTCAAATGCACATTGCTATCTAAGCGTTTATTGCCGGTGACTTCCGGTAAAGTGACATAACACTTACTGGCGGCTCGTGTCAGGCCCACATAGAGTAAGCGCACTTCTTCGGCTAACCCTTCTTGCACACGCTGAGGCCGAAAATCATCGGCTAAGTCACAGACTAATTGCTTAGTGCTTTCATCGTAAAACAATTCATCGCTTGACTCTTTGCCATCCCAATTAAAAGGTAAAAAGACCACGGGATATTCTAACCCCTTCGACTTATGAATCGTGACTATTTGCACTAAGTTTGCATCGCTTTCTAAACGCAATTGTTTTTGGTCGCCACCATCTTGTGACTGCATAATTTGCTGCGTAAACCACGTTAACAAACCTTGC
The DNA here is from genome assembly GCA_034111105.1 of Bermanella sp. GTDB lineage: Bacteria > Pseudomonadota > Gammaproteobacteria > Pseudomonadales > Oceanobacteraceae > Bermanella. Next base: position 7,349 of record JAWUXY010000060.1, read on the forward strand.
ATGCCTTGTACTTCGGTGGCGCTATGTTGCAGCAATTCTGCTAGATGCATGGTATTGGTCAGGCGACGCTCACCATCCGCAAGCAGCAACCAAGCATTCGGTAATTTTCGGCTATGCAGCCAATGCATAACCATGGCCATGACACCTTGTTTTTGCCAAATTTCGTGACAAAGGTAAAGTTGCTCTAACTGTGCCTCCCATGCGTTTTCGTCTTGGTTAAATCGTTTAAAGTCAGCCAGTGATAAACCCCAAGTGGGATGTGCAATGGCATTGCGGTATTGCCGCTCACTTAAACTGTGTACACCCTGTAATAATGCAAATAATGCATGTGCTTCTTCGCTGTCAAACACACTTTCTTGGCCCACATATACGCAGCTAATGCCACGCTCAGCCAAACTGTTTTTAATCATGGCCGCCTGCTGACGATTACGCACAAGCACAGCCATATCATTGGCACTTAAAGGGGCCGTGCCCACTGTAATGGTTTGTTGTTGACCACCATTAAGTAAAACACTGATTTGTTCGGCGCAGCTTTGCGCACACGCGTGATTGAGTGCGCTTTTACTTTGAACATTTTGATCATCAATCACGACCCAACTTAACGCAGCTTGAGTCTCGTCGTTGATCACAAGAGGCGCCGCAGCATCGTTCGATTTAACTTTTAAAAATGGAATACTGTCGTCGTAGATAAAAGGATGCTGGTGCTGAGTAAATATTTCATTCACCGCCGATACCATGGCATGTGTCGAGCGGTAGTTTGTATCAAGCGTATACTGGCCATCCACTTGTTGCTTTGCTTCAATATAAGTAAAAATATCGGCGCCACGGAATTTATAAATGGCCTGTTTGGGGTCACCAATCATAAATAATCCGTACTGCTGCCGGACAGCATCGTCGCAATAGATAGAATGAAACACTTGATATTGCTGCGCGTCGGTATCTTGAAACTCATCGACCATGGCAACCGGATATTGCTGGCGAATATGTTGCAATAAAACCTCTCGGTTTTGACCATTCAATGCACCGTTCACATAACTCAGTAAGTCATCGGTTGATAACACTTGCTGTTGCTGCTTTAAATCGTCTAAGCGTGATCGTAATGCATATAAAAAATCAATACGCAATTGCCTTACCGCCTGCACTTTCGCTTGCTCACATGTTTCAATGTGCTCAATTAGCGCCTCGCACTGCGCCGATAATAAATGAGCAACCGGCTCGCCTCCTTTTTTAACCGACTTAGTTAGCCCTTGCGGTGTAAACGCCTGTAATGCATCTACAATATCTTTTGTCTTAATGGTATGCGGTGCATCAAGATACGCTTGAATCAAACCAGTACGTTTATTCACGCCCTTTGAAAACGTGCCATGCAATAATGGGTGATTCATAATTTGAGCCATGAATTCATCACGGCTTGTTTGCCAGTTTTCGTTAAAACCACGTTGGCTTTGTAATAATTGTTCATTTGCTTTTTCAAAGCTGATGGTGTTATTAGCATTGCCTAAATGAAAGTGCGCATGCTTATAAATAAGAGCGCGTATATTTTTTAATAATAAATCAGGGGTTTTCCACTCACTTAATACCAGTTGCAACATGGCACCATTTAATGGGTAAACGTTTGCGCGCCAAACATCACGAATGGCTTGTTCTAATAATTCGGTTTCATCAAGCAGTAATTCGAACTCAGCATTAATGCCACTTTCAACCGCATTTTGGCGTAACAAGCGTTGCGCAAAACCATGAATCGTATAAATAGACGCCAAGTCCATTAATTGCTGTGCATCTTTTAATTTTTGCAACGCCTGAGTAATATCTGATAACTCAGGTTTAATTTGATCAATAAGGGGATCATTCGCTTTATCTTGTAACGCTAAGTAGGCTTGGCGTAAGCGTCCACGAATTCGGCTACGTAACTCTTCGGTGGCAGCCCTTGTAAAGGTCACCACTAAAATGTTTTCTGGGCTTAATGATGTGCAACCATGCCCTAGCACTAAACGTAAATACAAACTGGTAATGGTGTATGTTTTACCGGTACCTGCACTGGCTTCAATTAATGAAACACCATTGAGTGCAATACGGGTAACATCTAATACTTGCGTGTCATTTGAGGCGTTTGTCGTCATAGCGTTTCCACCTCAAATAATTCACTCTCGACCCAAATGGCAAAAAGATCATGCGCGTAGTTAACCGTATCTTGAGGAATGTCGGTTAAATCACCAAAACAACGTCGCACATGTAGATCGTCTCGTTCACCACTGACACCAAACGGCCCTGTTGATCCTTCAAATACACTCTGCGCTTTATCCTGTTGCGAGGTGCGTGCACCTTTTTTTAATGGCGCCACTAATTGCCAAGCGGTTTCAGGCAATAACGCCAACGGCTTGAGTGTGGCATTCAAAAATATTTGCATGAGATTTTTCAAATATTGTTTCGCATCATCCGCTGACATCGGCAGTAGACTCACCATGTTGTCTTGGCAAATTAGACGACTGTGTTTTTGATAACCCATAGCCGACAGACACGCTTGCTCTAGCATTAACTGAATCAAATGTTTTGCTTTTAATTTACTGGGGACCAATACCACATGGTATTGGTCAAATATTTTATACTGCCAGCCCAATAGTCGTGGAAATGCATCATCAAGATGTATGCTCACCTCTAACGGCACACTTAATTTGGCGGTTTTATAAGGCGCATAGGCGTTCAGCATAGATTGCAGTTGTCGCTCTAAACCTTGCCAATGCTGCTGGCCTATTTCACCAAAGGCCAATTCACCTTCTGCTGCGCGCTTACTGGTGTTTGAACCATAGAGATGATCTTGTAACACATGTTGCTTGATTTTAAATTGCGTTAAACCATCCAACATAAACGGCTCATTATCTTCGACCGCCTCTGTATATTGATACAAACTGATATCCAGTTGTTGGTTGAGATAAAAGCGCGCAGGGTTTTGGTAAAACTGAATTAATTGCTCAAGCAATATATCATCGTTTAATTGCGCGTTTGAATGTTCAGGCTGAACCATATCCTTAATAACTGAGTCACTTAATGCACTATTGTTCGTCTCTTCAATAGCGCCTAACCAATCTTGATTAAAGCTAAAAAAGCGTGATTCTTTTTGATAATAAATCGGATTAAACGGCTGCAATGGATGCTGTTTAATCAAGCTTTGCGGGGCCGTATTATTGGCCTCATTGTTTTGAGAAGCCTTGCCATCTGACAGATAGTCTAATAACTCAGCCAGCACAACAGACGGTGTCATGGCTTCATCATTGTTTTGGTTTTTGCTTTTGTAGCTTAACCACAGGGATTCACGCGCAGACAGTATGGCCTCTAAAAATAAATAGCGGTCTTCATTACGTCGGCTACGATCCCCTAAGCGATGTTTAAAACGCATTAAATCTAAACTATTAGGAATGACACTGCGCGGGTATTCACTGTCATTAAGCCCGAGTACGGCAACCACTTTAAATGGAATGCTTCGCATGGGCAGTAACGTACAAAAATTCACTTTTCCCACCATAAAATGTTGCGAACCATTGGCTTGTTGTAGTCGTACTTTTAAACCGTCAGCAAACACTGTGTGCTCAATGTCTTGATCAAACTTAACGGCTTGAATACCTTGCACCCAGTTTTCAAGCGCGACGTTCACATGCTCTAATACATTCAACTCTTCATCGCTTGGCGCAAAAAAGCGTTGTAACCAATCATGAATAAAAGGCGTCCATTGCTCTGGTTTTCTCGCTTTTTTGGCCTCAACTGAAAACGCATGTAAATGATTCACAAATGCCATCAAAGGCCCAAGTAATGCCGCATCTAGCCCTTCAACATTTGGCACGGGCACAATGCCATAAACCGCCTCACTGGTGTTCATGGCGTAACCCATTAACAAACGTTTAAAACCGTATAACCAGGTATTTTGCTGCCAATTAGGCAAACCAATTTGTGCACGACTTTCACCATCAAACCCCCAACGCACACCCGCATCTATTAGCCATTGCTTTAAAGTAGGAATGTCCGATTCAGCTAAGTCATAGGCCGCATAAATGGCGGGAATTTCTAACAAGGTAATGACATCACTAAACTGTAAACGCGATTGCGGCAAACCCAGTAATAAAATAAATCCATTTAATATAGGGTGCTCTGCTTGCAGTGGTCTATCTGAAATCGAATAAGGAATACGCGTATTAAATGCTTGGCTATTAAATACCGCATCAATAAACGGCGCATAACTGGCAACGTCAGGAATCATCACCACCACATCTTGCGGTGCTACAGTAGTGTTTTCAAATACATGTAATAAATGATCGTGCAGTACTTCTATTTCACGCATGGGGCTATGGCAACCCACAATTTGAATGCTGTCGTCAATGTCGCCTAATACAATGGCATCGCTTGGCTGCTGCAAATTTAAAATTTGATCTTGAATATGTTCAAGCAGATTATGAGCACCACTTTCTAAAAATAACGATTGCTCTTGAATATCGGGCACCTCTAATAGCAATCGTTGAAAGTCTTGGCCTAGCTTGCCAAGGGATGCCAATAGATCATTACCGGCATCGGCCATGGGCAACTGAATATTGCGCGCTCGAAGCTTGGCTTGTACCGTTTCGCTCACCACATCGCCCCAGTAAAACTGGCAAGGATTGGGGGTGAGCAAATGCACATCCATCTTTTGGGATAACAATTGCAGCGCGTCTATTTGATGCTTAGGGAGGGTGGTAAAACCAAAAAAGATGACACGTTTAGGTAGCTCGCCACTGCCAGCTTGTGCCAAAACCGCCATAAAATCGGTCACCATGTTGCCGCGATGGCGATCAGACAAGTCTTTTGCTTTTACTTTTTCAATTAAGTGGTGCCATAAGATGCCTTGCCAGCGATGATCCGTGAGAGCCTCGCCCTCAATTTCGAATGCTTGATCCTGCCAATGCTCAATCCAGTCTGGCCGATAGACTAAATATTGGTCATATAAATCGGCGATAGTGGTAGCGAGCCGGTAATACTTTAAAGCGGTATCAGATGCGGTATCGCTATCATTAGCTCTTAAATAACTTTGTAATAGTTGAAACGCCTCTTGCTCCATAAGCGCTTCGTTTTGCAGGCTTTCAACAATGAGCCACGTTAAGCTGTCTTTGTTAAAAACACTCTCTTGGGCTAAATCCGGCATTAATTGGCGCTGCACTTGCCAAAAAAACCGCGAAGGCATTGGGAACTCTAAATTAGCGGCAATGCCCAAGCTATTAGCTAGCTGCATTTTTAACCAATGGGCAAGGCCCGGGTTTTCAACCACGATGGTTTCATGCTCTAAAGGCGCCACATCTTGCTCTAACAGTAAAGCCACCAGCTGTGCCAGCAAACGCTCTACCTTGTTAGACTGATACAAATACAGCATGAAGAAACGCCCACTTAATAGAAACGGCTATTTAAAAACAGATACTAACAAAACACCAGCAAAGAGCCCGTAAAGTACCCACAAATGGCACACTTCAAGGTTTGACATTCTAATAAGCTGAACCAAACTAATTACATACGTAGCATAAAGGAGACTCACGTGTCTGATTGGCCTGATAACTTACCTGGCTTGAACCTGAAACAAGCGTTATCTCAACTGGGAGGCAAGAAAACGCTCTATGTACGCCTATTGGGTATGTTTGAAGCCAGCCATCTAGAAGATGGGAATCGTATTATTGAGGCTGTCACCCAAGAAGACTGGGTAGCAGTGAATGAAATTAATCACGCACTTAAAGGGGTGACAGGCAACTTGGCGGCCGATGAAATATACGCCATTTGCACAAGTATTGATCGCAAGCTTAAAGAAGGTAACCACGACCTTAACGAAGAAATAACAAATATCCCCCCCGTCATGGAAACTTTAGTTGCGTCAGTCAAGCAGGCACAACAACTGCCAACTGACTGACCTCACGATTTTTGAAAAATAACCACATCATTCACCACAAATCGATACGTGAGTTGATATCGATGTGCTAACCACTCAAAACATGCCTCGCTAAAAAAACACACATGGGTTAAATCGTTTTTATAATGCCATGTGGCAAATGCTGCTTTGTCCTTTACCCGTTTTGTCATCAAACCTAAATGGCCATTAGGCTTCAACATAGACAACCATTTTTCAAACACGTCTTTGGGTTGATGCAAATGCTCAATCACTTCGGTTGATGTAATGGCATCATAATAATTTGGCTGTAATACTGTTTGATCAGGGTGGTAAAAATGATCATACACACTCACCTTCATACCATCTTGCTGCATCATTTTTGCAAGTAGTGGCCCCGGGCCGCAACCAAAATCCAGTACCGTTTGGTTTTGTCGTAACACTTCTTTAAGTGGTGACCACAAACGATTTAAAAATTGTTGATAACCTTCATCTGCAATATTATTTTCATGTTGATCGTACTCGGCTTTTTCTGCATCCGCCGACAAATAAAATTCAGGCGGTACAAATACCAAATGACATTCGTGGCACCTTAAATAGGTCCGCTTTGAACGCTTGTTATCATCTTGATGAAAGATGCTGTGTTGATCATGTTCACACAGAGGACAGCTCGTTTGTTTACTCATAAATCAAGCTAATGCATTTTTAACAAACATAAGGCGGTCTTGCCCAAAGAAAACATCATCACCTACTTTAAAAGCAGGCACACCGAATAAACCCAACTCATGGGCATCCGCTACAGTTTGTTTTAGCGCTTCTTTAACCGCCGACTGCTGACAACCCGCTAAAATAGCGTTCACATCCAAGCCTATATTGGTTAAGTGCTCTGCCACGGCTTGTTCGCTGTTCACATCTAAACCCTCTTGCCAAATGGCATTAAAGGTTTTTTCAATAAAAATCGGCATGTCTTGTGGCTGGGTTTGTTGAAGGTATAAGCAAGTACGTAACAAAAACAATGTGTTAAATGGGAATTGCTTGGGCCATTGTAACGGTAAGTGATAATGCTCGGCCCAAAGATGACAATCACGATGAATCCATTTAGCCTTGTTTGGAATAAACGCAGGCGACGGCATGTCTTGCGCTTGATGCAATGCGCCTAAAAGCACAGGTTTGTAATTGACCTCTACATCTAATCCGGCAATCGCCTTTGGTAATTGGGCCAAAGCCAAGTAGCTGTAAGGACTGACAAAATCGAAGTAAAAATCCAGCGTTTTAGTCATGGTAATTATTCCTTATGGAGTCTAAAGTTGGGTATCGAAACATACCCTAGGTAAACGCTTCAATGAGCCGCGTTAGTATTTTAACATGTATATGCATACTTATATTAGCAACACTACAGGGCTGTACAGATAATACAAGTACAAACCTCTGGCACGATTACAGCCAACGCATTGGTAACATATTCGACACCGATATTAACGTATTAGATTTTGACCTGCTTGTTATTAACATACCTGATAAAAAACAACGCCAACAGACACTGTCACCTCCTAGCATTAGTCTTTTGCAATTTTTAAAACTATATCAGTGTCCGGTAAATAGTTTAGTGGCCAAACGCAACGGACCACTGGGCAAAGTTATGCTGCCCAGCCAAATTTTTATTTACATAAGTGAATTTATTCCATTGGCACAACAATGTTTAGAAACTGAAAAACTCAGCGCAGAAAACGCAGATGCGCTTAAACAAGCCATTGCGTTTTACCAAGCCAATAAGCATATCTATTTTGCTAATGCCTTATTTCATGATGAGTTTTCAAAGCTATTTCATGCGGCTCACTTTTGGCCAATGGGAGAGCACTTTTCTGCGAATGGCGTAGAGGGATTAAATTATTGGCTGACACTACAAGAACAACTTAAAACCCCCGAATGGCCAAATACACCTTTGGATGACACTCTATTAGAGTCCTCTTTGAATACCCTGCAACAGGGCCAACAAATAGGCCATTGGTTGCAAGAGATTCATCTAGCCAGCCAGTCTTTGGTCGTCCTGACCGAAGCTATGAATCAACATAAGGGCTTATGTGTGTACAGCCAGCAATCAATTAAAAAGACCGCTTTAGTTAATGTATTTCGATTATGGTTTAGCCAGCAAGTGCAACCTTGGATTAGCCAGCTTAACCGCTTTGGCCAATCATTAGAAAAACAACTCTCGCCGCTGATGGCGCAACACCCAACCATGGGTGCTTTTCATCAACGCTTATTTATACATAAGGGCAGCCCTTGGGTTCAGTTTCAAACACACTGGCGTGAGCATGTCAGAGCATGGCAACGCCATTTGAATCAATGCCAATCCATGCCAGGACAAGCCAGTTAGACCCTTTGCTTGTCATTATTAGCAAAATGGGAGAACGCTAAGATTAAGCGAATGATTGCCTCATCATGCTTATGCATGAGTTTTTTCGCTTAAAAAACAACAGAATAACAATCTAAGTGGTACGTATGACCCAAATATTTTTTTATTCCATGGACATAAGTGCCAGTAACACGTTGTTACATAAAAAAAGCCCATAGATGGACTTTGACAAGAGCCTAGTTTGCGCTAATCTGCATACCTGATTTTTTGGCCGCCACGGACCAAAACGGGATAAAAATAATAAAAAACCCATGAAGATACTAATTTCATATACATCATTGCTGCTAACAGGCGTTTTTGCTGTGAATCATCACGCAACGGCACAGTTGCAACCTATGGACGATGCTCAATTGGAGCAGACCGTGGGCCAAGCATATATAGAAATGGAGTCTCGCTTAGTCAATAACAACAAAATCAGCCGTATCACGTTTGGCCAAGACGTTAAAATTCAAGCCAACGCCGACAGCCTTACTTTAGGGGCCGGTTATGATAATGGCGTCAATGTAGGCACTGACTTTAACGCAACAAATATCTCCCTTGGCTACATAGACACAGCAACAAACACCATTGTGCCATTTGAGTTTACCAACCCTTACTTTGAATGGGCCATTGATAACACCGTCACCACCAGCAAAAACAACATGATGGGTTTTCGCATTGGCTTTGAAGACGCAAAAGGCGTTTTACAGGGTGACTTCACCAATTTTAGCGGCAACATCGGTATGACCATTAATGGTAATGCCGCCAGTTTATTTACGGGTGCCGGTGGTTCAGCTACTAATAACCGCGCCACCTATATTGGTGACAATGCAGGCAGCTGTACCGATGGCGTTGACTGTGTTTCGCTTGCTAATATTCAGAGCCTAAACGTAGGCAGTAGCGATGGCACTGCAGGCACTGCTGACTTTTTCTTATCTTTTCAAAAAAACGCATTAAACTGGGGCCAAGGCCCAATTGCCAGCAAAGGCTTTTTTATGAATGTACCAACTAGCACTAATCTTAATGTCACCGGAACCGACTCCAGTACGGGCCGCTTAGCCACCGAGTTTATCGATCGTGGCGTTGGTATTGGCCGTTGGAACATCGCACCTACCCCTTAATTAGCACCCTATTCATCTTTTGATGAAAACTCTGCGTTTCGCCTTTGTCAAAGCCTAGGTATAATGCCGCTTTTTATTCATTTAACACCAAAACCAACACTAGGATTATATCCATGGGTCAACGCACCGCTTTATACGATGCACATTTAGCCGCTGACGCGAAAATTGTCGACTTTGGTGGCTGGGATATGCCGATCCATTACGGCTCTCAAATCCAGGAACACAATGTCGTTCGTGAAGACGCTGGCATGTTTGATGTGAGTCACATGACGGTTGTCGACATCACTGGCCCAGACGCCACCGCTTACTTACAATTTTTACTGGCCAACGATGTGGCTAAGTTAAAACAAGAAGGCAAGGCGCTATACAGTGGTATGCTGAACGAGAAAGGCGGCGTGATTGACGATTTAATCGTCTACCGTGCAGATGCACTGGGCGGTTACCGTGTCGTGGTTAACTGTGCCCCCCGCGAAAAAGACCTAGCATGGATGAACCAACACATTGCTAAGTTCGATGCGCAATTAACCGAGCACCCACAACTGGCTATGATTGCAGTACAAGGCCCAGAAGCCATCGAAAAAGCCAAACAAGCCGCCAGCTCAGAACAAGCCGCCGTTATTGAACAGTTGTCTATTTTCCAAGGCCTGTCATGTGGTGATTGGTTCATCGGTCGCACAGGTTATACCGGTGAAGACGGGCTAGAAATCATGATCCCAGAAGCAGAAGCCACCGCCTTTTGGGATGCGTTAATCAAAGTCGGCGTTAAACCTGCTGGCCTTGGTGCCCGTGATACTTTGCGCCTTGAAGCTGGTATGAACCTTTATGGCAATGACATGGATGAAACCATCAGCCCTTGGCAAGCCGGCATGGGCTGGACACTGGCCCTTAAAGACGGCCGTGAGTTCATTGGCAAAGCACCATTATTAGCCGAAAAAGAAGCGGGTATCGAATACAAGCTCGTGGGCCTAGTGCTTGAAACCCGCGGCGTAATGCGCAGCCATCAAAAAGTGATTTTTACCACCAGCGACAAAGCTGGCGAAGTCACCTCCGGCACCTTCAGCCCAACCTTGCAGGTTTCAATTGCCATGGCCCGTGTACCCGCTGATGCTGGTACTGAATGCGCAATCGACATGCGTGGTAAAGCCGTCCCTGTGCGCATGGTAAGCATGCCATTTGTGCGTAACGGCAAAAAAGTTTACGAATAATTCGTTCAATCTGTTGATTAAATTAGGGGGACGCATCGGTAGATAGGCGCTCCCCCCTTTTAAAAAAATTTATTCGAGCTAAACTAGCCCCATAATTAACACCCATTTAAGGAACACAATATGGCTCAAATCCCAGCCGAACTAAAATACGTCGCTTCTCACGAGTGGATTCGCGATGAAGGCAACGGCATTGTCACTGTTGGTATTACCGATTTCGCACAAGAACAACTAGGCGATATAGTATTTATTGAATTGCCGGAAGTGGGCAATGAAGTAAATAAAGATGACTCAATTGCTGTGGTTGAGTCTGTGAAAGCGGCTAGCGACATTTATGCTCCTGTGTCTGGCGAGATCATTGAGATCAACGAAGAGCTAGCCGACGAGCCAGAAAAAGCCAATAGCGAGCCATATGACGATGCTTGGTTTTTCAAAGTGAAGCTTTCAGAAGAAAGTGAATTAGCGGAACTACTAACCGCAGACCAATACGCGGCTGAGTGCGAATAAACACTCAAATATAAAAAAAGCAGCTTAGGCTGCTTTTTTTATGTCTGCTATAACTTGTTATACCTGCCTGTGCTTAGTCATTTCCCATATACCTTGATAAATTTGGTCTAGTATTTAGTAGATGCGATCAATTGGTCGCAAAACCACTATTAATAGGCAAGTTGTGGCTGAAATAAACCCCATTATTGCTCGATCACGTTTTAGAATTATTGCCGCGCTAAGCATTATCGCCCTCATTTCTAGCGCATCAATGATCACAATGAGCTATCTGCTTAACGCTCAAGAATACGATGCTAGCTTGGTCAACCAAGCTGGCCGCCAACGTATGCTCTCTCAACGTATTGCTTTGGGCGTGCATCATTATATCTCTCAATTACAAAACAATGGCACGGTGACAGAGAATACTCGAAGTGTCATTCGTGAGTCCGCTAATTTAATGCTTAATAGCCATCAAGGTCTAATCTCACTTACTCACTCAAAAAAAATACGCCAGCTCTACTTTGATGGTGACCCGTCACTGCATGAAGCCGTCCAGGCATATGCTAATAGTGCACTTGATATCCTAAATGTTTCAAACATCAAACAATTAAAAAATAAGCCATTAAGTCATTTCGATATCGAAAATGTGAGTTACTTATTATTTATATTAAACGTGATTGTGAGCGCCTATGAAGACGAAGCGAAGGATCACCTTTATGACAGCTACAAAACAGAAATTGCTATATGGTTATTTGGATTACTGGTTTTAATACTTGAATATATTTACATATTTAAACCAACCCTAAGGCTAATTCGCAACAGTATGGGTGAAGTGCATCTCAAACAAAAACGGGTACAGCTAGCAGCCGACAGTGCATCGGTAGGAATTTGGGAATATAGCTTAAGCAAAAAAACCCTGCAATGGGATCAACAAATGTGGCGCATCTTTAATGAAAGCGACCCACAACCTAATATCAATGCATTCGAGTTATTTGAAAACCGTATTCACCCAGAAGACAAACATTACACGCTAGATGAATTTAATAACTCGATCAAAAACGAAAATAACCTAAGCTCAACGTTTCGCATTATCACTCCAAGCAATATTATTCGTTATATTCAGGTTCATTCTATTATCGAATATGACCACTATAACAACCCCGTGAGGGTGGTCGGTACGAACCAAGATATTACCGACCAAAAAAATAAAGAAATCGACCTGATCGAAGCCAAAGAAAAAGCTGAAGCGGCTACGCGAATTAAAGGGGATTTTCTTGCCAGCATGAGCCATGAAATTCGTACCCCGCTTAATGGGGTCATGGGTATGCTGGGCCTTCTTAATAACACGCCATTGAATCATCAGCAAAGACAAAGAGTAAAAATCGCTCTTTCAAGCGCACAATCGCTGCTTGCCCTCATAAACGATATTTTGGATTTCTCTAAAATAGAAGCTAACAAGCTACACATAGAAGAAATTGATTTCGACTTAAACAAAATGTTAGCCGAGCTCGTCGATAGCTTGGCTCAGCTCGCTGAAAATAAACACTTAGAACTCGTGCTTGATACGCGCAATGTTCAAACCACGCGTGTTAAAGGTGACCCTGGTCGCATTCGCCAACTCCTTACTAATTTATTAGCCAACGCCATCAAGTTTACCCATGAGGGTCATGTGATATTAAGTGTCGCTCTCGTATCTTATTCCCAAGACAAATGGCAACTGGAATTTAGTGTTGAAGATAGCGGCATTGGCATCGCCGAAGACAAACAAGCACAGCTGTTTGATGCGTTCTCACAAGTCGATGCCTCCACTACTCGTCAATATGGTGGAACAGGTTTGGGCCTTGCCATTGTTAAACGTTTAGCCATTGCCATGGGAGGGGGAATCCAACTGCATAGCAGGCTCAGCCAAGGCAGTCGTTTTTATGGCAGTATCTTATTGGGTAAATCTGCCACGGGTGAAATTGTCGCACCTAACTTTAATGTCAGCCAACTTGAGATTTTAATTGTTGATGATAACTCGGTTAATTTGAGTATTCTTTCAGACCAATTAACCCACTGGGGGATTAACGTTGTTCAAGCTAACTCCGGCCAACAAGCATTAGTGGTATGTGAACAACGCGTATTAAGTGGTCAGGCGATGTTTGATATTGGTATTCTGGATATGCAAATGCCAAACATGGACGGCACCGAACTGGGCTCGCTGTTAAAACAAGACCCGCGTTTCAGCAGTATGCACCTAGTAATGATGACCTCAATGCTGATGGACAACGACAATCAATTTATGGCCGACATTGGTTTCAGTGCGCATTTTTCAAAACCCGTTAACACTGCTGATTTATTTTTAGCGCTCAGTGTCATTGGTGATAATGGCAATGCATTAAAACAAGCAAGCCCTCTATTAACGCATGATTACTTAAGCAGTTTAAAAATTGCTGAGCCATCGCCCATTTTAAGCCTTAAAGATCACCTATCATTGCTTAGTAATACTGAGCTTTTATTGGTCGAAGATAATCCCATTAACCAATTGGTCGCCACTGATTTATTAGAAGATTTTGGCTTTACCGTACACGTCGCTGCAGATGGCCTAGATGCCCTTAGTCAATTAAATGTACGCACACATTCACCCTACTGCTTAATTTTGATGGACTGCCAGATGCCACGAATGGACGGCTTTGAAACAACTCAGCAAATACGAGCAGGTAAAGGAGGCGATACTCATATGGAAACACCTATCATTGCCATCACTGCCAACACGTTAAAAGGCGATCAACAAAAATGCCTTGATGCAGGCATGAATGACTTCATTCCCAAACCCATTGAACAGACTTTGCTAGAGCGCATTCTGATTGCGTGGTTATTGCCAACCCCTTCTCAACAATAAAAAATACGTTATCAATCGTAACTTTACTGATGTATCTCACTTACGGTTATTACTGTTACCTTACAATTCATATTATTAACACTTAACGCTTGTACCTTATGACTGAACTTAAACGCACGATTAGTTTTCCTATGCTCACACTTTATGGTCTTGGCACCATTTTAGGTGCGGGCATTTATGTCTTGGTGGGTAAAGTAGCCATCACGGCAGGAATCTACGCACCGATTTCATTTTTGATTGCGGCACTATTAGCCGGTTTGAGTGGTTACAGTTATGCGGTATTAAGTGCGCGCTACCCAAAAAGTGCGGGGGAGGCCGTTTATATACAAGCCGCTTTTGGCATGAAACAACTCTCCAGTCTAGTGGGTTGGATGGTAATATTAACTGGGGTCGTCAGCGCCGCTACGATCACCAACGGGTTTGTTGGCTACCTACAAGTATTTGTAAATATCTCAGATTTTTGGGCCATGACTGTCTTGCTCACTAGCATGACATTGCTTGCGGTTTGGGGAGTGAAAGAGTCTGTCATGGTAACGGCTGTGACCACCATTCTGGGCATCATAGGTTTAATTATTATCTTAATTTACAGCGCCCCTTCTTTTCTAACATTGCCAGAGCGATTACCTGAATTACTTCCACCCATGAACGATGGCGGCATATGGTTTGGCATTTTACTAGGGGCTTTTTTAGCGTTTTATGCTTTCATTGGCTTTGAAGACATGGTCAACATGGCTGAAGAAGTTAATAACCCAAGAGCCACGCTGCCCAAAGCCATCATTACCGCAATTGTGGTTAGCAGCCTCTTTTATTATGCCATTGCATTAGCCGCCATATTACAGCTGCCGCTCGAGACATTAATCGCCAGTAAAGCCCCTATGGCCGACATTATGAAACAACACAGTGAAAAAGCCGCTTGGCTTATTAGCCTGATTTCTTTAGCCGCCGTTGTGAACGGTGCGTTGGTGCAAATCATTATGGGTTCACGGGTTCTTTACGGCATGGGCAAACAAGGTATGGCGCCAGCTTGGCTTTCGACACTCCATCACAGCCGTAAAACCCCTTATATAGCGACTCTATTATTGGGCTTTGTGGTTTGGATACTGGCTACTAATCTAAATTTAACCACCTTGGCAAAAGTCACCAGTTTTATCATCATCATGGTATTTTTACTGGTGAACATCTCGCTTATCAAATTACTGCGCACACCAAGTGACACCGATACCTCTAGCGTCAAAGTCTGGGTGCCCTACTTAGGCGCAGCTATGTGCTTAGTTTTTTTGAGTGTACAGCTCTTTCAGCTGTTTTCTGGTGCAAATATAGCCACGCACTAATGAGTACCTCTGTGATTAATTGCACGTCATTCACGCCAACATGAGCAGACTTTGCAAACGACGGTAAACCCTGCTTTCTGGCGGTAATTCCACTGACAAGTTCCTGCCTCACTGATACAATCCGGCGCAATTATTACTAGCTGATTACTGCTAAGGCTCAGCCTTAGCGGCACACTGACGAAAAGGCACTTCCCATGGCGACATTGTCACACCCTAGTCTAAGCGAACTTGAAAACCGCAATGAATTTATTGGCCGTCACTTAAGCCTAAACGTCGCCGACATCAATGCGATGCTGGCCGAGGTAGGCGCTGATTCATTAGACGACCTAACCGCGCAAATCGTGCCTAAATCGATTCTACGTGAGCCGTTCTTACAAATGGACGACGCCATCCCAGAAGCCGAAGCACTCGCCAACCTAAAAGCGCTGGCTGACCAAAACAAAGTCTATAAAAGCTTCATTGGTATGGGTTACCACGATACTCGTCTACCCAACGTCATTACCCGTAACGTATTAGAAAACCCAGGTTGGTATACCGCGTACACCCCATATCAGCCTGAAATTGCCCAAGGTCGTTTAGAAGCGTTATTAAACTACCAGCAAATGATCATCGACCTAACCGGCATGGAACTGGCCAACGCGTCACTACTAGACGAAGCCACCGCCGCCGCCGAAGCCATGGCGTTGATCAAGCGCCAAGTGCGTAAAAACAAATCAAACGTGTTCTTTGTGGATGAGCTTTGCCTACCGCAAACCATCGACGTATTAAAAACCCGTGCCGACGGTTTTGGCTGGGAGCTGCACATTGGCCCAGTCGAAACCGCCGCCGACGTAGAATGTTTTGGTGCCCTACTGCAATACCCAGCCGTAGACGGCAACATCAATGACTTCGCCGAACTGATTGAACAACTGCACGCTAACAACGCCTTAGTCGCCATGGCCACTGACCTTATGGCATTGGCATTATTAAAATCACCAGGTGAGCTAGGTGCAGACATTGCCCTAGGTAACAGCCAACGCTTTGGTGTGCCAATGGGCTTTGGCGGCCCCCACGCAGCCTTCTTTGCGACTTAAGATGCATTTAAGCGCGCCATCCCTGGCCGTTTAATCGGTGTATCCATTGATGCCAGCGGTAACCGCGCATTGCGTATGGCACTGCAAACCCGTGAACAACATATCCGTCGTGAAAAAGCCACGTCGAACATTTGTACAGCACAGGTATTACTATCAAACCTTGCGTCGTTTTACGCGGTATACCACGGCCGTGACGGTATTATCCGCATCGCCAACCGTATTCACCGTATGACTGAAATCATGGCCGCAGCCATTACCGATGCCGACATCGAAGGCTTAATCATTGTTAACCAAAGCGCCTTTGATACGCTAACACTAGAAGTGCCAAATAAAGACGAAATATTAGCGCGCGCTGACGCCGCTGAACTTAACCTGCGTACTCAAAGCCAAGTAGACGTTGATGGCGTATTGGGTTTCTCCATTGGTGAAACCACCACGCGCGGCGACCTTGAAGCGTTATACCAAGTCATCACAGGCCGCACCGACATCGACATCGCCATGCTGGATGACGAAGTTGAAAGCTCGATCCCTGAAAACCTGCAACGTACCAGCGAGTTCCTAACGCACCCAGTATTCAACAGCTACCAAACAGAACACGAAATGCTGCGCTACATGAAGCGTCTTGAAACCAAAGACCTTGCCATGAACCACAGCATGATCACCCTTGGCAGCTGTACCATGAAGCTAAACGCCACGGCTGAAATGATTCCTGTCACTTGGCCAACCATAGGTGGCATTCACCCCTTCGCACCAAAAGCACAAACACCCGGTTACGAGCAGCTCATTAAAAACCTAGATACATGGTTACGTGACATCACCGGTTTTGACGCCATTTGTATGCAACCTAACTCAGGTGCACAAGGTGAATACGCGGGCCTAATGGCGATTAAGCATTACCACGAAAGCCGTGGTGAAGGTCACCGTAATGTCTGTTTGATTCCACAATCGGCCCACGGAACTAACCCAGCATCCGCCCAAATGGCCGGCATGCGCGTGGTAGTAACCAAATGTGATGAGCAAGGCAACGTTGACTTTGCTGACTTAAAAGCAAAAGCCGAAGAACTAAGCGAGAGCCTGTCGTGCTTAATGATGACGTACCCGTCAACTCACGGTATTTACGAAGACGGCGCGAAAGAAATTTGTGCGTTAATTCATGAACACGGCGGCCAAGTGTATATGGACGGCGCCAACCTAAACGCGCAAGTGGGCATCACGGCACCGGGTTACATTGGTGCCGATGTGTCACACATGAACTTGCACAAAACCTTCGCCATTCCACACGGTGGCGGCGGTCCGGGCATGGGCCCTATCGGTGTAGCGAAACACCTAGCGCCTTTCATTGCTAACCACAGTGTGCGTGAAATAGATGATGAGTCCATTGGTCAAAGCGCAGTCAGCGCCGCCCCTTACGGCTCGGCTTCTATTTTGCCAATCTCTTACATGTACATTCACATGATGGGTGCGAAGGGTTTACGCCAAGCCACACAAATGGCCTTATTGAACGGTAACTACCTAAGCAAGAAATTGGGCGAGCACTACCCGATTCTTTACTCTGGCCAAAACAATCGTGTGGCTCACGAATGTATCGTTGACCTACGCCCAATCAAAGCCGACACCGGCATCACCGAAGTGGACATTGCAAAACGTCTAATGGACTACGGCTTCCACGCGCCGACCATGAGCTTCCCTGTTGCAGGCACCTTCATGATTGAGCCGACTGAATCGGAAAGCAAAGCCGAACTGGATCGCTTCATCGAAGCCATGGTGGCCATCAAAGCGGAAGTAAACGCGGTTAAATCGGGCGAGCTAGACCCGAACAACAATCCGTTGAAGCATGCCCCCCATACAGTAAAAGACATCGCAGGCGAATGGACACGTCCTTACAGCCGCGAACAAGCGGCCTTTCCGCTACCAGCTGTGTATGCAAACAAGTTCTGGCCAACCGTTAACCGCATTGATGATGTGTATGGTGATCGTAATCTGATTTGTAGCTGTCCTGCGATTGAGGAGTATGAGGAGTAATTAAATCACCTCGTACCTCGATGATTTAGTGAAACGGCCTTCGGGCCGTTTTTAAATAAACCACTATAGACTCGCCATGAATAATTTATTAATTATAAAAACATTCCTTTCTACTATATTCCTTTTACTACTGATAGCTTGTGAGGGAGGTAAGGATCCAATTACCCCTCAACAAGAAAGCCTTCCCACTGAAAGTAAATCAAACGATTTAACTATTGATATCACTTCTAAAAAAAAATCATTTGAAATTAATAAATCTAATGAGCCATTTACAGTTCAGTTTGTATTTAGCGAGCCCATCTATGATTTTCATCCTGCAGAAGCAACAGTTAAAAATGCAAGTTTCAGAACTGGTCGTGTAAACTTAAGCGAGCTTAGCTCTGAATTTGAAATCATCATTACACCAAATAACAAAGGTAAGGATATCGAAATAAGTGTTCCAGCTGCTGCTGGTAAAAATAGAAATGGTAAAGAAAACTTGGCTTCTTCTATACTTATCATAAAGGCAGTTGATACCCTAGCTCCTGAACTTTCGCTGGAAAGTAAATTTTCTGCATACAACACTTTAGGCGCAGTTCAAAATATAACACTACAACTCTATTCGAATGAGCCAATCACAGGTATTAATTTCAATAGTATCACCATTACCAATGCCTCCTTAGTAAGTACAGAAGAAATCAATAGCAACAACCATCAAATTGTTATTATTCCTGATGGCACTGATAATAATGTAACAGTTACAATTCCAACTCTATCTATCAGTGATCTTTCAGGTATTAGCAATACCCTACCCGTAAGCATTACGATTTATGCAGAAGAGAAAATGCCCTTAATTGCTGCACAAGCTAAACTAAAATTTGGAATTAAAAAATTTATCTTTGAATGGTTAGATGCCCCTGATGCAACCTATTACAATATCCTTGAACAAGTTGGTGACGAAAACTACACCACTCTTTCCAGTAATATTGAGAAAGGCATCAACACTTATACTGTTAACGTTTCATTAGCATCCAAAGTTGATGCTAAATATATATTGCAAAGCTGTAACCCTATTGGCTGTACCGATGATACTACATTATATGCTGGAAATATGCTTGGGGCTATTGGTTATATCAAAACAACTGAATCTAAAGAGCGTCAACTTTTAGGGAAAGCAATTAGCCTAAACTCTGACGCAACAGTTTTAGCAATTGGTGCTCCAGGGTCTCCCTATTTCACTATCGATGAAGCAAACATTAGAGAAGAATGGATCCCAGGCTCTGTTTATCTATTTCGAAAAATTGATGGCACATGGTTACAAGAACAAAAACTACAAGCCCCTGAACCAGAGAACAATGACGGGTTTGGAAACTCTGTTAGCTTAAGTTCAGATGGTAATACTCTTGCTATAGGAAGTTACAAAGAAAACAGCTCAAGTTTAGGAATAAATAGTATCGCTAATAACGATAAGATTTTAACTGGCGCCGTATATGTCTATAAAAATAGAAATTCAACTTGGCAACAAGACGCTTATATAAAACCAAGTTACTCATACAAATTTCAATTGTTCGGTACTTCTAGCAAGTTAAGCGCTGATGGCAATACACTCGTAGTCGGCGCTCCTGGCAGCGAGCTTAACTTTTCAGGCCCCTTAAGCAATCCTTTAGAAGCCGTTTATATTTTCAAAAAAAAGAATGATGCATGGTATCAACAAGATTATATAAATGAATATTCAATCGGTGAAAATATTAACTTTGGTGAATCTGTTGAAATCAATCATGACGGAACTGAAATTTTTGTTGGCGCTCCGTATAGTGATCATATTAGCGGTGATGATACCGTTATAAAGAATACCGGACTTGCTTTCAGCTATACACTTAACGCTGATGATCAATGGGAAAAAGTACAAACATTTTCACCAACAAGCTTTACTCGAAACTTTGCTTTAGGGATGTCGATTAGCTTAAGTGGAAATAACGAAAAGCTAGCACTGGGCTCTTATAGCAGCTATGACAATAAAGGGGAAGTAAGCTTATATAGCAATATAAACAATCAATGGGAGTTTAATGCCTCTATTAAGCCAAGTAACCCGAATAACTACAACACCCTAAAATTCTCACAAGATATGGCCTTAAATTTTGATGGGACGTTACTAGCTATAGGCGCTCCAAGTCAAAGAGGCCCTCTGCAAGGAGTCAATCTACCGACGGACGATTCGGCGTCAAAAGTATTCGCTGGCGCAGCCTATATTTATAAATTGCAAGAGGGCTTATGGGAGGAAAGTGCGTACCTAAAATCTGCAAATCCCGATAATTCTTTTAAGTTTGGTACTGCTATTGACATCAGCATGGATGGAAAAACTATCGCCATTGGCGACCCTACTGATAATTCTTCACTCACAGGAATATCACCAAATCTAGACAATCCTGATGAGGATACAGTTCAAGCATCAGGCTCTGTCTCGATATTTTAAATAATAATCAAGAGGGCCATAATCAAGCGAGGTAGAGTCATTGATTTAATACCAGTGACTCTCGATACTCCCTTAAAAATACTCGGTAACAATCATGCCCTCGCCCACCATTCATTCCGTCACCGACTTTTTCTACCCCCTAGACAAACTAAAACTAGTCAACCGTAAGAGCTACGTAACAGAGTCTGCACTCTATGAAAACAACGCGGAGCATTAATATCAGAAAAAAGCGTTTCATGTATTTTGCAAAGATAAGGTAAATCGTAAGGAGGTAGGGAGAATTCTATTTCAGATGCGGTAAAGTCTGTAATTTCAGTTTCAGCTTGATCAAGTTCATTTTGATCATAGATATCTAGGTGATTAATTAATACCTTGGAGTCTGGATAACATAACGGGTCTTCACCTGTACCATATTTATCCATATGATATTAAGCTGATTTTTTAGTTCGAAACTTAGCGATAACATCTTCTTTAGTCGTGCAATCAGTGGATTTTTTAGCTGTAAGTCCTTCAAGCATACGACTTGACAGATAATTACCCACACGAGTGCGTCGAACATAGGCACACTTAGCAGCGGTTGATGTCATTTTTTTAACTGTTCCTGCACAAGCCATGGCAATCACATTTATCCAATTAGACTATCAAAATATAGCACAGAACCAGTGTATACTCCAGATCGGTACATTTTATAAGCTATTGATTCATAAGACTTTTAAAATATCCCCCGCTATTTTAATTTCAACTTATTATTGACATTCATAAGGCTTCTCACCCCTAATCCTTTAGATTGACCACCTCGCACAAAGAAATCAGCAGAATCAAGGCGATCCTAGGGGACTAAATACTTGATCACTGCACCCCAATACATAACCTCCCCTTTCTCTTATTACACGGCATCAAGTAACATAGAAAAAACGCTTTTGGAATCCAACATGTCTGCAACCATCCACTCCATCACCGATTTCTTCTACGCACTAGACGAGCTAAAGCTGGTCAACCGTAAAAGCTATGTAACGGGTTCGGCCCGCTACGAAAACAGCGCAGAACACTCTTGGCACCTCGCCATGGCCTGCTGGGCAATGGCTGAGTACCTGCCTTTCAAATATGACCAAGAAAAGCTAATCAAACTGGCGCTGGTACATGACCTTGGTGAAATTCATGCAGGGGATACATTTTTGTATTCCAATGAACGCAATCAAGCGGATAAAGAAGAACGCAAAGGCATTGAGATATTGCAAAACCATATGGGCAATCCCATCTCTCAATTATTAACGCTGTGGGACGAGCAGGAATACGGCGAAAGCGAAGAGACCAAACTACTTAAAGTCATGGACAGAGTGCTACCTTTTTTATTGAACATTCAAAGTGAAGGTAAAGCTTGGATAGAAAATGGCATTCACGTATCACAAGTAGAAAAGGCCCATGCCTTTATTGCAGACCTTAACTCAGATGTTCACGCTTGGTTTAAAGAGAAAATTGCCTACGCCGTTTCACAAGGCTGGTTAAAATCTTAATCCAATTCAAGGCACAATTCAGGGGTCATAAATGACGATTTAACTGGGCGCTTAAACAGAATAGTCGGCCTTCGTAATATCGCAGATCATGATTATCAAACATTAAACATCTATATTGCTTAGTTATTTAATACTCTTTGGAGCTCACACCTGCCAACTTTCTAAACTCGCGCTTATATGCACTTGACCTGAAAAGCCCGCTTCTGTGGTAAAACCCTCTAGGTTCATTGAAGAACACGGCCTAATTATATTAATCGCTACCCTAATGCACCAATCAAAAAACGCCTTATTTTATAAAATCCAACCACATTGGGGCAAGCGTCTTCAAAGCGCCTATCAATTGTTATATAAAAAATCTAACGTCAGACCCCGTTCGCCAACCATCTCAATAAGCGGCCTACCTTACTTCAAATTTGAATCAGCCGTTTACTTAACCGCAATAAAAAACAGATATACTGTATATTTGAAAAGACCTAAAAAAATCAAGCTATTATTAAAGATAAGTAACTAAGCAAAGGGGGCTCATTTACAGAAAATGTAAGCACCTATTTATTAATGTTTCATAGGAAAGGATTCATAAAATAGCTTATTAATCAATGGTTTAAATAAGAAAACCGATTTTATCGGACAACATATAAGCACGCATAAATGTGATTTAAATTGTTATATTTAAATCGGTTCTTATAACTAACAAATAAATATTATGGGTATCATACTTTATTAAAGTCCGTGTATTTTGATTATGGAACTACCGTATTATTTTCAATCATTAAGACTTTATAAATAATCTGTGATTATATAAGTACACGATTTAAATTAAGCCAAAACGTTAGGGTATATCTTCACAATAGGAAGTATTAATGCCAAATAAAGATCTAACGAAAGAAGCGCTATTAATCAAAATAAAAGTGCTTGAAGACGTTGTCAATAATATCGGTAGCTATATCTTCACCAAAGATACGCAAGGTTGCTATACCTATGTCAATGATATAACCGCAGAAATGTTTAACGCCACACCTGAAGACATTATCGGTAAAGATGACAGTCACTTTTTCGATTTGAAAATATACAATCAGTTAAAAATAAATGATGAAAAAGTATTAACTAACGATACGTTAATTAATTCAGAAGAAGAAAATTTGATTAAATCTACTGGGGAATTAAAAACATATCACACTGTTAAAAAAACCCTAACCAATGATAAAGGCGAAATCATTGGTATGTGCGGCATCTCTACCGATATGTCTAAACAAAAAAAACTAGAAGCTTTAGTCAAAGAACAGCACCACTTATTAGAGGCCGTTTTAAATAATGTAGATGCCTATATTTATATGAAAGATGATCAACGTCACTTTCGTTATGTGAACAATAAAACGGCAGAAATGTTCGGTCAATCAGCCGCTGCTATTATTGGAGCACTCGACTCAGATGTGATTGGCAAAGAAATGGCAGATCACTTTTGGCAATCCGATAAACTGGTTTTTGAAACTAACCAAAAACAAACCATTAACGAAGTAGCTGTAGATCCTGAAGGCAACATTCATCATTATCTCAGTATAAAAATGCCCTATCAAATCAATGAAAATTCACACGCACTGATTGGTTTTTCAACTGAAGTGACTGAACTGTATTTATTAAAAGAAGAATTCAAAAAACAAGCTAATACTGATGTGTTAACTGGCTTATATAATCGCAGATATTTCTTTGAACATGCCGCAAACGAATTTAGCCGTGCTAAACGCCATAGTCTAGATATGGCGGTTATTTCAATTGACATTGATCACTTCAAAAATATTAATGATAACTATGGCCACCCTATTGGAGATCAAGTATTGATCAGCATGGGCGTCAGTATTTTTAAAAACTTACGTAAGGAAGATATTTTAGCCCGAATTGGCGGCGAAGAGTTTTCAGTTATTTTACCCAGCACCTCCTTGGAAAAAGCAAAGGTTGTTGCTCAACGTATTTGCCATACACCACATATATTTGTGGTGAATGAACAAAAAAATGAAACAATAAGTGTAAACGTCAGTATTGGCTTAGTTATGATTAAAGAAACTGACGAAGAGTTCGATGACTTATTTATTCGTGCAGATAATGCACTGTATAAGGCAAAAAAATCAGGCCGAAATAAAGTATATCTCGATTAATCATAGAATTTTGGGTGTTATAACACTTGTTATTTAGGTTTATAGCTATTGGCTTCATGATTTATTCAAGGAACACTACAATGGATAAAGTCGTTTTTAGAGTTCTAGTACTGATTATCGGTGTACTTAGTCAAAACCTTGCCTTAGCAAAGGAAGAAGTCACAATTTATGGTGATAAAAACTATCCACCCTATTCTTACGAGGTAAATGGTATACCAAAAGGCATCTACGTAGATGTCTTAAATTTAGCCTTTTCTAATATGCCAGACTACGACATTACAATACAAATGATTCCCTGGAGCAGAGGTATAAAATATATCGAAGTCGGCAAAGGCTTAGCACTATTCCCCCCTTACTATCTTGAGGCAAGAACGCCTTGGATGTTGTTTTCAGAGTCAATACTAAAAGAAAATGTTGCTGTTTTCGGTAAGTCTGAAAATTTAGAAGACAAAACCAAATGGCCAGAAGATTTTTATGGCTATAAAATTGGCTTAACCAGAGGTTACAATCCATTTTCCATGGGCGGAGATAACTTTGGCAAGGCCGTTAAATCTGAAAAAATCACAATTGAGGAAGCAAATAGTAATCATGAAAATCTAATAAAACTTGAAAAAGGCAGAATTGATTTTTACATAACCGATCAATTGATTGATATAAAACCGTATCCTTTAATAAAGCGAGGCATGATAGTCAACACGAACCATGGGTATCTTGGCTTTACCCAAAAAAATGAAGTATTCAAATACAAGGCTGATTTCATTCAACAATTTAACCGTATAATAATAGACTTAAAGCAATCAGGTGAAATACAAAAAATTGTTGAGCACTATGTGACAACACAGCCTTAATAAAATAACCAGCCAATAAATTAAATTTATTTACTTAACGATTCGCATACGCATACGCAACTAGACCAATATTAGGCATATTGACCATAGATCCGCGAGAAGAAGCGCTATTTTATCTAAGCGATAACATCCTCCATTCCTCTAAACACCCCTTTTAATCTATCGTTTTAGTATTCACGTATTTTGGGACATACTAATCCACGAACACTGAGCAACAGATTTTGACAAAGCCAAGTAAAAGCAAGTATATTCCCTGCGTCGAATTATTTCGATTTCGTTCTCGGGGCGGGGTGAAATTCCCCACCGGCGGTAAAGAATTCATTCTAAGCCCGCGAGCGCCTTTAAGAGTGATCTTTTAGGGTCAGCAGATCTGGTGTGACTCCAGAGCCGACGGTTACAGTCCGGATGATAGAGAGCGTGTCAGACAAAACCTAAATAGACCGCATATTTGTGCGCCGTCAATATAATAGGTATGCCATTTTATATGGCATATTGCCTGCCCGTTCGCCCTGATTCACTTTATATGTATAGGATTTTATAATGAATCAGAGCTCAACGAAATTCACACCTGCTACTCAACGCATTGCTTTTTTGCATGCTACTTGGCACGAAGATATCGTTCTCAATAGTTTAGATGGGTTTAAAAAAGAATTAGCCTCACGCGGTTATGACGTATCACTCATTGATGTGATCCCCGTACCGGGTGCGTATGAAATTCCATTGCAGGCAAAGTTGCTTGCCAAAAGCGGTCAATATTCCGCCATTGCAGCCAGTGCATTGGTGGTCGATGGTGGTATTTATCGCCATGACTTTGTCGCGCAAACAGTATGTAATGCATTAATGCAAATCCAACTCGAAACTGAAATACCCGTATTAACAGCTGTTCTGACCCCTCATAATTTTCATGAGCATGCCGAACATAACGAATATTTCAGTCATCATTTCATAAAAAAAGGTGCCGAGTTAGCCAATGCATGTGATCAAGCGATTCAATTAACTGCAAGAGCCAAACAAGCTCTATAACCGTTAATTTTCTTAGTTATGCATAATTACGATACACTTATAAAAATGGCCGCTATGTGAATATAGTGGCCATTTTTTTGCTTTCACTTCTAACGCCTATTATTTTTTATAATTACGCTAGATCAAGTATTTTCCCAGTCTTAAACAAGACCTAATTTCACTTTTATTCTTAGAACCTCGTGCGTATGGCAATCCACCCATAGCTTATAAAAACCATGATATACACAAAAATCGGTTTATTAGCCTAGGCGATATATGGCTACTTTTTAATGGCTGGAAGTTATCCATAAAAATAACTAGGATGACACTACATATTTATATGTATGACAGAGTATGCTGTGGTTTATCTTTGTCGTTAATCACCTATAAGGAAGCATAGATGGAACCTATTAAGATTCTGATCGCTCAACTGCAAGATATTGCTCGAAGCGCCATTGAGGTCATGCCTCAACTATTGATTTCTGTGGTCATCATTTTAATAACATACGCGTTTGCTCGATTAGCAAAAAACATTACGCAGCGTATTCTTAAAAAAACACACTTGCGCAAAAGCTTGATCAATTTACTCGTGTTGTTCTCATCACTCACCATTTGGATTCTTGGCCTCATGATTGCGGCTATTATCGCCTTTCCAGACCTAACTCCTACGAAGATGCTGGCTGGTTTAGGTATTGGCTCTGTTGCGATTGGTTTTGCCTTTAAAGATATATTTGAGAATTTTTTAGCTGGTATCATCATTCTGCTTCGTCGAGAAATGCGTATAAATGATTTTATTGCCTGCGAAGGATACGAAGGCACTGTCGAGGCGATACTCGTACGCGAAACACACATTCGCCAAACAGATGGTGAGTTAGTCATACTGCCTAATAGCATGTTATTTAAAAACCCACTTACAATACGAACCGACATTGAACAGCGTAGAACCACGATTATTTGTGGCGTTGGTTATGGCGAAAATGTGGATGACGCAAGATCAGTCATTGAAAAGGCCGTTGCTGACTGCAAGACGGTTATAAGTGATACTCGACCTATCGAAATATTCGCCAATGAATTTGCCAGTTCGTCTATTAATTTTGAAGTAACGTGGTGGACAGGCTCTAAACCCTTAGATATTCGAGCATCTCGCGACGAGGTCATTGCGTCTATTAAATCAGCCCTTGATGCATCCGGTATCGAAATTCCGTTCCCTTACCGAACGCTTACGTTTAAACAACCTATTAGCGTTAATACAAATGAACATTCAGGTGATAAAGCCGGGTAATACCTGCCTCTTCTCATTAGCACTAAAAAATCAGGCAGCCAATGCTGCCTGATTTTTTCATCGATACTGCATATCTTAATGCCAATTAATGACTATTTGACAAGAAAAATGTTATTAATACTGGGGCCAATAATGTTAATAACAAACCGCTAACCAATGCTATTGGGATCGCATCTTTACTACAAGTTTGCTTAATAATTGGCAAAGTTGAGTCTAGCGATGTAGCACCACCTGCCCCTATACATTCTTTGGCAAAACTATGCCCAAATATATACATTAATATTATCGCTAATAATTCGCGAAAGAGATCCGTCAGCAGTGCTATTGCACCATAGGTTGCTCCAATTTTACTTGACACTAATACACCAGATAAAGTAAACCAGCCAAAACCACTTGATATAGCAAGCGATGTCATTAAGCTTTCGTCAACAATAAACGAGGATATAACGCCACCACCAATAGACCCTATTATCACAAGCATCGGTATAAAAATAATTGAAACTGACCGCCATGCTGACGACAGTTTAATTGATACTATTTCAATACCCACGAAAAAAATCAATGCATATAACAAGATATCTGAAATTGATAAATTTTGAATAATATTATATTTTTCAGGCATAACTAATGAAAGTATCACGCCCAAAAAAACCATAGATAATGCAATAACACATTCTTTTATTGGCGCCATAATATTGGTTATTTTATTTTCTATATTATCTATTTCTTTCGGTTTATTTGACTTAGAAAAAATATAGATAAGTAAGCAAGCACCAAATGTTGTTAATATTGCAAATACTCCCGCCGTATAGATTATGTCACCAGCTGCTTCGGGATCTTTAAATATTTCTCCGAACTCCATACCGATAGTAAAAAGTAAAAACCAGACTAAAGGTCCAATAACCTTTGCAGCCAATGCAGGTAGTTTATTAGGTAACAACTTACCTAATAAATAACCTGAAATAAGAGCTAATAATATTGGAAGAATTGAATATATTATATTTTGCATTAATTAAATGACCTGCTTCATCTGAGAGAAGTCGATGAGTATCATACATCTTTCTGCTGGTAAGTCCGTATCATCATCTTTAAAAATAGGAGACACATAGTGTGACACGAGAGGGTCATGAACAGCGAAGGTTTCTAATAAACCCTTTAATGTAAAACTGTCAATAATATCGTTGTCGTTAACTTGATCTAACGGTTTATTTCTTGAACTTGTTTTCCCAATATAATTCACTCCACCTTGAGCGTTTTTAGTTCGACTGAATAGATGTGCAAAAGTGAATGGCTCACCATCTTGATGAAAGCAGTTTGGTGAACTAATCCCTAGGTCCCCATTATTACATGCCTGTAATTTAACAAAGTGTACGCCAAAGTAAATAGGGAGATTTTGATTTGACGATGGCCAAAAAGTACACATAAAGTTATCAAAAACAAGTTGATTTAAAACTTCATTCGATTTTATATCACCACTAAGGGCTCTAAAGTAGCGCATATCATTATGTTCAGGGTTATTAGAACCTTGGTTATACCCTGAATACCGTGCTTTATCTTTAATAATGGTTGGCATCCACTGTATTTTCTTTTCATCAAGCCAAGGAAGTATGACACCATTTCCATAACGTCTGTATCGATTGACACCAGTAGGCGCATACGGATCATTTTCTAATTGTTCAAACTCCAACTCAAACTCAAGCTTTTGAAATGGGTTACAAATTATTTTTGATTGATAATGAGAAAAACCATTCACCTCTAAATTATGTTTCTCTTGATTTATATCTAAATCTTCCTGTGAAAAACGTTCTTTCATCTTTTTATCAATGATCATGTTTACTACCTCCTGTATTAAACGATTAAAAAAATAAAGCATGCCTTAAGCATGCTTCACTATTGACTTATAACATTATTTACAATTATAAAATATGTAACTCTATGTTTAAAAAAAACGCTATTAATATAAAAAGCAAAAAACTTAAATATACATCAATAACGCATGATAAATACAAGCATGTTTTATAGAAAAAACCATTTATAGTCAAACCGTAAGCATGGCGTTAACAACAAATACGCCAAGTGCCTGAGTTAATTAAAACTCACATAAAAAACAAAAAATCCTACTTTAATTATTTATTATTCAGTAATCATTCAATCTAAAACTATTGTATTATAGTGCTATTATTTATTAGTATTAATACTCTTAAAATAAAGATAATTTTTATCTGAAATTACAATTTCATAACATATAATTCTATACAGTCATTAACTTATAAAAATAGGCAACCAAGGGCTGCCTATTTTTAAAAACCAACTTAATCCAATACACTCATACTTTCAATATAACGCACCCCAGGTTGCCCCATATAACTGCCTCGTTTACCTGAGATAACTATCTGAGACCCAACAATTTCAGGATTAAGCTGTGGGCTAAATTGTTGTCTGAATTCAGATTCTAGCTTGATATAGATTTGCTGACTGCCATCATTAACATCTTGTAACAGCAAGCCATAAATACCGTTGACCTCTCCCACGACAAAACCTGTCAATATGAGTTCTGTACCGGTGGTTGCATCTAATGCATCAGTAACCGATACATAGTTTTCACCACCATTATTACCACCATCTGGTTCAGTGGCTGAACCTAAATCGATAATTTCACTTATATTGCGTACACCCGGTTGTGACATGTAGTCATTGCGAATACCGGTAACACGAATACGGTGCTGTAAAATATCTGGATTCAGTTGTGGGTTAAACTGTGCACGTTGATTACTTTCAAGCTTTACATTAATGCTAATATTCGCATCAATATTATCGGTTAATAGCAGCGCATAAATACCATTTAATTCTGCACTAACAATACCCTCTAATATAACCTCACTGCCGTTAGCCAGTGCTAATGCTTGGCTAACGCTTAATGCACCTGCCACTATTTCGATATCCGAGACATTCCGTATACCCGGCTGGGACAAGTAGTCGTTTTTAATACCGGTTACTAAAATAGTTTCACCAATAATTTCTGGGTTTAATTGCGGATTAAACTCATCACGAAATTGGCTTTCTAACTTCACATAAATAAACGCATCAGGCGATTGCAAATCATTCAATTGCAGGGCGTAAACCCCATTGACCGCTTGAGTGACTGTTCCAATTAGCTGCATAGCCGTGCCGTTATTACTGGCTAAAGCTTCGCTCACACTCAATGCTGTGGTTGGTGTTGTTGGATCGGTGGGCGAGCCACCATTTACAGGCAGTGGTGCAGCAAATGATCCGTTAGCAAATGTTGACGTATCCCAAGGATTGTAACCATTACCGGGTGTGCTCCATGGATTACCGTTGTCTGGGTCGTCCATTTCGATTGGCGCTTTTGCATTAGGTGTAAGCTCCCCTGCTGTATGGCCATTGTTGTTATCAAATGCAGTGTAGCTTTCTTGTGTCGCTAACCAGTTAATAATATTTACACTTAAGGTTGCCGCATCACCTGGGTCTGTCCAACCTGGGTAGGTTTTTTTCGTAGCGCCACTGTCTTGTCGACGATATTTAGGGCTGGCATCTTCAATAGGAGAAGAGTCACCAATAAATGCCGCTTTACCTAAACCCGATTTTGCAACCGCAACATAGGGTCCTTCATCACGACCGCCATAATATAAGCCGCTATCGATTGCATACTTCCATGCTGTCGCATTATCTTGTGCCGATAAATACACCAAACCTTTTGCTTTGCTTGGGTCGGTAATCGCTAACGTTGCACCCGCGGCCATCAATATAGGTTGAACACCTTGGGTAATACCTTCACTGTGTACTGGTGCAGTTACATCACTGACCCCAGCTAAATAATCCACCGCATTAAAACGGAATCGTATACCGAAGTTTTGCGCTAACCAGCCTTCACTATTGCCCGGGTTACGTAAGTCACCATATTCACCCGCATAGTTATATTTAGCGAGAGTAGAACGGTTGTAGCCGTTGAAAACTTCGGTGGCGTCCCAGGTATTTAAGTTACGGTCAGCATTGTAATGATCACCAATAAAGAAAATACCTTTACCGGCTGCTACAAATTGTTCAAGAGCTTGATACTCGCTGATTTTAAACGGGCGATTAGTTTCGGCTAACACTAAAACGTCTGCGTGGGCAATGGCCGCGTAAGTGATAATAGCTTCATTTATTTGATTGTTATTAGGCGTATTCAGGTCGTCTGAATATAAAATTAAGCCATCATTATTTAAATCAATACCTCGGTACTCTTCAACACGGTAACCTTCTAATACAAGCGCATCGGCAAAATCTGAAAAGCCGCCATCTATAACCCAATCGGCATTCCCTTCTGTCCCCCCATGGGACACATCAAATAAAACCGTTTTACCATTACTGTGCTGAGCACTTGGCACCTTGACCGGTGCACTTGCATTCCATTCGTAATCGGCTGCATAAGATAGACTACTTAGGCTTATTAGCCCCAATCCCAGTGCAGTTAATATATTTTTTTTAATTGTCATCAGACATTCCTTTTAAAAAATTATCAGCTACTTCAAATTAAGACTACTAATGGCACAGCATATTGACTCCGCATGCCACCAGTGAGGTCTGAAAAAATACGTTAAAGACTCAAATCCAAACGATAAACGCCAAAGCCGTCGTCATTTAAATGTGAATAAATCAGTGCAGGATTTTGGCCTGCAAACGTTTTGGCAGCGTCTTTACTTGAACCATTAAATACCACCTGCGTATTCGCTAGCGGCGTAAATGACCAGTTATTATCGGCTGAAGGATCAAACCCTGTATCTGGGTTTTGCTGCGTGCTGTGAATTAAATAATCGGCGACGGTTTGACGATTTTCATTAGGCGCGTCAATGACAATTTTTTCACTCACAATACCAGGAAAGTTACCGCCACCTGCTGCACGGTAATTATTAGAGACCACTAAAAATTCTTGTTGTGGGTCAATCGCAGTACCTTGATAGCGAATATTTTTTATACGGTTTGTATTGGCATCTAATAAGTTACCCGACGTATCATAGCGAGGTGCTTGGCTAATATCGATTTCATAGTCGATACCATCAATTACATCAAAATTATAGCTAGGGAAATTAACATTAATAAGCTCTGCATCTTGGCTGCCCGCGGTAATGGTATTAAATTGCCCCGCTGACATTTCTAACCATTGCTTGATTTCATCACCGGTTAACTTCAAAACTTTAAGGGTATTAGGATAAATATATAAATCCGCCACATTACCGTAAGAAACATCCCCTGCGCTTAAGTCGGTAAAATCATCAGAACCTCCACGACCCGCTCTAAACGGTGCACCCACAGACAGTATCGGTAAATTTTCTAACTCAGTGCCTTTCACAATACTGGTCACATACCAAGCCTGTGCATCGGTGACCACTTGAATAGATGGATCATCTTGTACTAACGCAAAAAAGCTATTAATCGGTTTTGAAATTTTTGCAAACGGCTCACTAACCCAAGTATTTACAAGTTCATGATCATGCTGAACAGCTTCAATAATACCCGCATGAGATTCAACTAGAGAGGTAACACTGCGATCAGGATTAGACTGCGAAATAGGTTTTAAAACCGACTCACTCCCTGTCACCGACCAAACGTCGTCCGCATTTTTTTGCAATGTTAAATCAACATAACCTAGGTATTTACCCCAGTAACCAGGCATTACGGCAGGCACACCATTAATCGTGCCTTTAACATTATCGACACCCTCTAAGTTATCGTAACTACTGTGTCCCGGAAAATTACGATGGGCATGGCCAAACATAATGGCATCGATTCCCACTACTTTTGACAGATGATAACTGGCATTTTCATCACCGCCTAAACGCTCAGAAACCTCTAAACCAGAATGGGGAATAGCAATAACAATGTCAGCACCAGCGGCTTTCATTATTGGCACATAATAGTTAGCCATCTCGACAATATCTTTGGCTTTTACTCGTGTTTCTAAGTTATTTTTATCCCACTGCATCACTTGTGGCGGCACAAAACCAATATAACCAATCTTTAATTGGTGCGCGTTGCCATCTGTGTCTAATACATTTTTTTCTTTGATTAGATAAGGTTTAAAGTAAGGAATATCGTTGCTATCATCCGTATCATGGTCATCAAAGAAGACATTCGCGGAAGTATAAGGAAAGTTTGCATCGTTCATAGCTTGTTTTAAAAACGGCAGGCCAAAGTTAAACTCATGGTTACCAATATTGGCCGCGTCGTAATCTAATAAGTTCATGGCTTTATAGATAGGGTGGACTTCGTTTTCTTCTAAGCCTTGTATTTTTGCGACATAATCCCCTAACGGGCTGCCTTGTAGTAAATCACCATTATCAACCAGTACACTGTTTTTAACCTGAGCGCGCGCCGCTTTAATTAAACTTGCCGTTTTTACCAAGCCGACCGAGTCATCCGGTTTACCACTATAATAATTGTAATTCATGATATTGGCGTGCAAGTCAGTGGTTTCCATGACCCGAAGAAGCACCTGATTTGATTCAACTTTTGGTTCGATGGTTTTTTTGGGGGCGTTATCATCTACCTTGCTATTACTGCCGCTGCCGCATGCACTTAGCCCAATGGTAAGCGAAGCGCATAATGCTATTTTATGAAGCGTATTATTCGTTTGTCTCATGGGATTTCCTGTCCGTCTGGTCAACTACGGGAGATCCTAAGCAAAAACTGTGACAGCTAGATTAAAAATTTATTGCCAAAAAAAGATACACACAAAAACAAAACGGAACACACCCGTAAAAACACCGCTCATAGCACGCCTCGTCTCGAAAAAAATAATGTTAAAGACGGTACTTATCATGAAAAAATCCGTAAAGTAGCACCACAATACAGCATACATTCGGGTATTTGCCCTGATTGATGACACGATACGGCCTTGGGATCAAAATATGAATTTAGATAAATCAACAAAATTAATTGCTAAAAAAGTTAAAAAGGGGTTTCAAGGTTATCCGCAAATTTCATTGGCTTATTTTGGCGAATCTGTTGAATGCCCCACTGAAGTTGTTGTTAGCTTTATTGCAGAAGAAGGCGATGCGGCTCAAGATCAAAAATTCACCAGTAAGGGGAATGCCAAAAAAGACGAAACCATTCAAACTACCTTACTAAAAATAATCGAGCGTTCAGATGCCAAAACAGTTTTAGAATTTGAAATCGCCAAGCTTTAAATAACCCAAATAAGCGAACAACTTAACCACTATACCAATGTGGTTAAGTATCTTAGCCTCATGTGTTACAACCCACCAAAATATGACTCTATCATGCAGAATCTAACGCACAGTCAGAATCAATCATCATTCAATAGTATTTTTCTCATGGCTAACTTCATCGTTGCAAAGTCTTTTTCACCTACTTTTGTTGCCCATTTTTTTTCAATATTTTTGGTATGAGCAATAGCCAACTGTAAAAATTCACGTCCTTTCTCACTAATAAAAACAAGGGATGCTCGTTTATCAGCTGGGTCTGCTTTAATTTCTAAATAGTCATTGTCTACTAATTCGTCAATTAATTTACTGACCGCTTGTTTACTCACGCCAGCTTGGCGCGCAATTTCGGTGGCTCGAATACCCTTATCATCAACATACGGTATAACAACAAAATGACGGAGTGTGATGCCCGTAATACCATCCGACGCGAGCTTTTCTAACACTTGACGAGTAAATTGGCGTTCTAATTTCAGCAGCATTCTGCCAAGATGTGTATCTCGAATGCTGGATAATGATTGTTCCATTTTAACGTTATTCCCGCTCTTTTACCTGAGTTGTGTTATGTAAAATCTCCCACGTTTCATCTTCTTTTATTAAGCCTATTTGATCATTGAAAACTTGTTTTTCGCCTGTAAGCGTTAAATTAACTTGCATAACGTTTTCACTTCCTGCGATAGATTGAATGGATAATTCACGCTGATTCCCACCAATTTTTTTAGCTTTAATAAGAGAAAGGTAATCTTTTTTATTGATCACTTGCAAGCCATCTTTCGTCATCGCAACAACACGGAAGTGCTCATGAAAAGCAGCATCCAGCATATTAATATCTGAATGCTCAGTACCCAATGCGTACTGTTTTAAAACTGACATAACCTCGTCATTAATCAGATGGGGTTGTTTTTTATGAGTACTATCAGCCGTTATATTCATGAGTATTATTCCTTTAAATCTGAATGAGTTATCTCAGTACAGCATGCAAAACCCACATAGTCAACCATATTGACTATATGGGTTTTAACAAAATAAAAGTGATAAGGTGCGTTTTTGATAGTTCAAAAAATGGAATATAAGACGATCATTTAATTATGAGCATCGAACATAGAATCAATTGTTTATGTTTAAAAACTCAATTTTTTGGCTGATGGTTTAATGCAGTAAAGTATGCTTATCTAATAAGCCTAAATCAGGCTGCTTGGCCAATTTAGTGTTAAACATAAACGATTAATAAAACGTCATAGCACATTAACTTCAATGCATTTATAAACTTGGCAATGAGTCCAATGAGCATGTTCATAGGTTTAACATAAGCAATATTAAAGCGAGTCATTTCACGTCAGCCAGTATTAGATGCCGAAATAGATTAATTATGCTCAAGTAATCACCTTTTAATTTTCAAAATATAAGGGAAAATCATGACCACTAAAACCAATACGGATGCCGTACCTGGCTGGGTTGGCGGGTTCGAAGAATCGAATACACTATTTGCCTACCCCAACCCAAATTTATCATCGTTGCCGATGCTCGATAACATGGCGAATATTGACAAGCTCCAACGCCAACAAGCGGTTCAATGGCCCGAATTTAGTTGGGAGACTGAAAAAGGCCAATCTGATCCCAAGCGCTGCTTTCAGATGTTTGCGCCTGATATTTCAAGACTCGGTTATACCGATGAAGGCCGTGTATTTTCGATTATATGCCCTCAACAAGGGACTT
Organism: Bermanella sp.; assembly: GCA_034111105.1. Lineage (GTDB taxonomy): Bacteria > Pseudomonadota > Gammaproteobacteria > Pseudomonadales > Oceanobacteraceae > Bermanella. Next base: position 43,934 of record JAWUXY010000060.1, read on the forward strand.
ATTCACCTTCGTTTGGTACCTTGAATGTAGAAGTAACCGTAACGGGACAAAGGGGCTGGGTGAATGAATCAACCAAGCAACTCGCAGTGGATATGGAGGTCATCGGCAAAATTTGGTTTAGCCCCAGCGCCCATCAAAAAGAATACGTTAAACTGATCTGGGATTTCTTTAAAAAGGTAAATTTGCCATTTCCCTTTAGTAAAGCACACGCCATCAGGGTGAAAACCCATAACCCAGGTGATGCACTACAGCCAATATTCCCTTTGCGTATGGGTGAAACCACCGAGTTCAAAGTGCCCGATTTTGCTAAACACAGTGATGAAGCATGGGATGTTGCGAACCTAGGTGTCGAAATTGGTGAGATTACAAAAGTGAATCACCCAGTTGTGGATGAATTTAACAAGTTAGTCATGGATGTCTTTAACTTAGGCTCAGGCAACATGCTTCAAACTGGCAATATATTAACTTGGGACGTTTGGTTTACCGCCCCAGAACTGGTTAATACAGAGGAGTGGCGTACACATGCGATAAGATGGCGTGACTCTATTGATACAGACCATGGCAGCCCTGACGGCCCAGGGACGGCTGCTCGATATTTCGATGGCACACCATTTAAACCACTCGAAAACATTGTTGATGTTGAACTTGAAAAAATTGAGCACTTTATTAAGAAGCACCTTCGCTGATTTAGTCGATGTGCCAATAAAACGGTAGCGAGCTCAACTCGCATACTCAACAACATTAAAGGCTAGCTACCTAGTTAGTTAGTCTTTAAATGGATAAGCTTCTTAACATATGACTATTATTAACCCGCCTTATACCGCAAACCTTACTCTACCCTGAATAGTTAGCTCAAACTGGTTCTGATAAGTTGTACCAATTTAGCGTACCATATGGCCATCAAACAGATTGTAAGTATTCATGACCATTCCCATTAAAGATATTTCCCCCAAAGAGATTTCATGCTCAAAATGCAAAGCCAGCTGCTGTCGTTTAGAAGTCATGATTATTACCGACACTGGGGTGCCGGAAAAATACATTGCTTACGATCAATGGGGTGGTGAAACCATGTTACGCCTAGATGATGGCTGGTGCTCAGCCTTAGATAGGGAGACGTTCATGTGTACCATTTATGAAAATCGCCCTTGGATTTGCCGCGAATTCGAAATGGGATCATATGAGTGTCGTGAAGAGTTTTCGCATAAATAACGAGCATTACGGCTAGTCTCATAAAACGCTATTAAATTCAACATAACTGAATTGACTCAATGGTTGACTTGCTGATTGACTTAAATGGATTAGTTATGATTATTATTTATGCAATAAAAGTAACACTTAGCAATCGCTTGATACATTAAATAGCCATCATAATGTGTATACATGCCATCTGATCTTCACTATCATCGTCGCATTTTTTGAAGCCAGTTCCATTTATTATGAAGTCATTGCATCGCTACCTTTTTATTCCCCTATTAATACTCTTATCACCAGCAGCATTTAGTGCCGAGCCATCGCCCGCGATACCCTCATTCAATATTGACAAAAGCCTTATCAAAGACGATGACAATCGCCTTAATGAATTAACCTTTAGCTCAGCAACACAATCAGCAAAATGGGAAGTGGGTGGCTTAGTATCGGGGATAACGTTATTAGGAATGTTCAGTTGGGATTGGGGCAGCTCAAAATTTAAAATGAATTCTGAGGGCTGGTTTGGTATGGATACCGGCAGTGGTGGCGCCGATAAAGTGGGTCATTTATATACCACCTACGCCATGTCAGAATGGTTAGCTTATCGCTTAAGAACAAAAAACAACAATCACCATGACTCAGCCCTTTATGGTGCACTTTTAGGCTGGAGTCTTATGTTTTATGTCGAACTCTTTGATGGGTTTTCAAGCGATCATGGGTTCTCAAATCATGACTTATTAATGAACACCATTGGCTCAGGATTTTCTTACTATAAAAATACCGTGCCATGGTTAAAAGATACGATGGACTTAAGAGTTGAATACCTACCCAGTAAAGCCATGAAAGGCCTTCACCCTATGACAGACTACACAGGGTATAAATATATTATGGCTTTTAAACCGGCTGGATTAGACACATTTAAGAATAGTTACCTACGCTATTTTGAATTACACCTCGGCTATTACTCTAGAGGCTTTAAAAAAGAAGATGCCCCGTATTTTGATGAACGCACCACGAGTCTTTATTCAGCTATCAGTATTAATTTAAGTGAACTCATCTTCAAAAAAATAAAACGTGACCCACATAAAGTCTACCAAAAAATGAATAGTTTCTTTCAGTATTATCAGGTTCCTAACCTATATATTGATAGTGATATAAAAAATCGAACTGGCCCGCGCCGCTAAAATCTAAAGCACGCTAAATCTTGTATTAATAAAAATCAAATGTTAAGACAAGATTGTGCGTTTCAATAACCGGGTTATGGTCATATTTAAGTGATTCAGGTAAAACCTGCATCCCATTGGACATATGCAACCAGCGGTAACCAACTGTGACGTGTGAGTTGACGCTATAATTAAGATCCCAATAGTATTGAAACTGTCTATGCCCGCCATAATGTCGCATATGATTATTATCTTTTGTTCTGAATTTATATTCATCTAAATACACAAAACGAAAACCAGCGGTCAGATATAAATCATTTGTAAACGTCAAACCCAGTTTAGGCCCAACCCCCACCAACCAGCTTTGAGTTCCACTGCTTTTCAAGACACCAAAATTTAATTCATACATTGGTTTAATAAAACTGGGTAAAATGGCTTGAATAGCCGATATATTATTAAAATAAAAAATTTCACTTGTGCTTAATGTATTAATATTTTGATGCGCATAAGTATCCCCAACAGAGAAACCTAACCCGTCATCATGTTCTAAAAAACTGGCGTATGAATGGCTACTAAAAAGAATGAATACGATAGATGCGAAACAAAGAGAACGACGGAAGCAATACATAAGCAATCCTTTACAACTTACTACATAGTTATAATTAGATTAGCTGCTAAATAGTGCCTCTACCTTGTTTCATGATTATTTTTTATAGCTATTTGAAATAAAAAAATTGAACCTCTTGTTATTTCGCTATTTACTTATCATACATTAAACGTATGAATTAATAGATAAGCTCAAGCACTTACCACAATAGAGCATCTGTGGCGGAATAGAGCTACTTATTAACCCAATATAAGCACTCAAATAGACTATATCAGCCTAAGTACAGGCCAGCTGCAGTATCCAAGACTACTATTAGTTAGACTAAATAGAATAAATAATAAATTTGGGCAAAACGAGCATGAAGATAGCGCACTACTTATGGCTAATCATTGCAGCACTTATCCCTCAGATTTGTCATAGTAGCTCAGACATTGACTATTTAACGCCATCAGAACAAAAATGGCTTAGCAATCAAACCCATATCAGCGTTGCTTTTGATGGTAACTTTCCACCTTATAGTTTTATGAGCGACAAAGGTGAGCTAGAGGGATTTTCTATTGATGTATTTGATTTATTATCACAGCGTTTAGGGGTCAGTTTTAAGTCTCATACAGAAACAACCTGGAAAACGATTTACCCCACAGCACAACGTGGTGAAGTTGATGTGGTTGCAACTATGGTCAACACACCTGAGCGCGAGCAATGGTTCAATTTCACTGACCCTTATATATTTAAATCACTGGTCATCATTACACAAGCTCATGATTATAGTATTCATCGAAAACAACATCTAAAAAACAAACGTGTTGTCTTAGTGAGGGGCTACCAGTATACAAAAAGAATTCTTGAAGAATTTCCATCAATTAAGCCCATTTATGTTGATGACATGCTCGATGCTTTAAATGCAATATCGACCAACAAAGCAGATGCGACTATTAGCTTTTTAGGCGCCGGTTATTATTATCGAAATAAGTACTTAATGAGCAATCTTAAATTCGCCAGTATTTATGATAAAAAAAACTCCCCCGAAAGCATATCCGTTCACAAAAGCAAACCTGAACTCGCTAAAATATTAAATAAAGCACTCAAAACCATACCCGAAAGTGAAATCATTCATCTACGTGCCAAGTGGCTACCCATTGAATACCTTGAGAATCTAAAAGAAATAGAACTGACACAAGAAGAAATAAAATGGATCGATGAACACCCTCGCATTCGACTCGGTATTGACCCAGAATTTGCACCATTTGAGTTTATGGCCGCCGAAGAATATCAAGGTATGGCATCTGACTATGTTCGCTTGCTCAATCAACGCTTAAATTTAAATATGCAGGTCACCAAGGGCCTAAGCTGGAAAGAAGTCATCAAAACCTCCAAGCAAGGCAGTATAGATGTATTACCTGCGGTAGATAAAACCGATGCTCGTCTTAAATATTTAACATACACACAGCCTTACTTAAACTTTCATCGTGTTATTGTCACCCAAGATAAATCGTCGTTTATTATGGGTTTAGATGACATTAAAAATCTAAAAGTCGCGACACAGGCAAAAACATCTCACCACCATTATTTGCTTAAAAATACAGATATCAAACCAATCACCTTTGACACACTTGAACAGTCATTATTAGCGGTATCTGGTGGAGACGTCGATGCTTTCGTAGGCAATGTTGCCTCAGCAACTTATTGGATTCGAAAACTAAATTTAAATAACTTAAGAGTGGCGGCCTCGGTTTCAGACGAAACGCAAACATTACATTTTGCCGTACGTGAGGATTGGCCAATTCTCGTCAATATCTTGCAAAAAGGCCTTGATAGCATTAATGAGATACAACAAAAAGAAATCACTAACAAGTGGCTCGCATTAAGTAACCCTGTAATGACCGATTACACACTGGTCATTCAAGTAGTCATTATCTCAAGTATTATTATTATTCTTATATTACTTTGGAATTATTCACTTAAAAGAAACATAAAAAAGCATATGGATATTCTTGATCATTATTCTTACCATGATCAACTTACCGATCTACCTAATCGCTTTTTAATGTTAGACCGATTTTCTCAAATAATAAGCAATCAATCTGGCAGTATGATTGCAATGCTTTCAGTCAATATCGATGATTTCAAGCACATTAACGATACATTAGGTCATAAAATAGGTGATCGTGTACTTAAAAATATTGCATCTCGATTATCAAATTCAATTCAGGCCGGTTCAATTCTCGGACGCTTAGGGGGTGATCAGTTCTTAATTATTTTACCTCATATTCAGGATGAGGCAGATGCAGCCATTAGTTCAAAACGGATTTTAGATAACTTTGACCAGCCCGTAAAAATTGATGATCACTCACTTTCTATTAGCGTACGCATTGGTATATCGCTTTATCCGCAAGACAGTAAGTCACCAGAGGTACTGCTCAAGAATGCCGATTCAGCAACGCATTTTTCAAAAACGGAAGGTAAAGGTACTTATTCATTCTTCACAAGTAATCTAAATAAATTAAGTGCTAGAAAGTTAGAAATTGAAAACCACATATCAAGCGCACTCACTAATAATGAGTTTAATGTGGTATATCAGCCGAAAATTGAATTCAGAACAAATAGAATTGTCAGCTTCGAGGCGTTACTTAGGTGGAACAACCCTACCCTTGGCAATATCTCACCTAATGAGTTTATCCCAATAATTGAAGAAAATGGTGAAATTGAAAACGTTGGCTTATTTGTTTTATATGAAGCGCTCAATAATTTAAAAAAATGGAATACACGCTTTAATACACAGTTTAGTATGGCGGTTAATTTATCACCAAGGCAATTTCGTTCTCCTAACCTGATTAATCAAATAAACCTAGCATTGGAACAATCAGGTAATGATGGCAGTGCCCTTGAGTTAGAAATAACCGAAGGGGTTTTACTGGAGAATAGTCCTGAAATTGAATCTTCTTTTAAAAAATTACAAGCTATGGGGGTTAAGCTCTCACTGGACGATTTTGGTAAGGGTTATTCTTCTATGAGTTACCTGCGTAAATTTAAATTTGATATATTAAAAATTGACTATGAATTTACTAATAGTTTATTAACCGATAAAAATTCATTATCAATTGTATCTGCCATCATTGCCATGGCGCATAATCTCAATATGGAGATTGTCGCAGAAGGGATTGAAGAAATTGAGCAGTATAACGTGCTAAAAAGTCTGCATTGCACACTAGGACAAGGCTTTTTATTAGGCCGTCCTATGTCGGTAGATACTGTTGAACAACGTATAATGGATGACTTAAATAAAAAATAAAATAACAACAATCTTAGTAAAACCATCATAAATTAATCAATTGAAAGATATAAATATCTAGATATAATTTTTATATCATAGAAAACTATATCTTCTAATCACAATTAATATTAAGTGTTGTTGATACTTTATTTATGGTTACTTTTTTCCCAGTCTTTTTTTCAATATAAGTAACACTGTCTTTGCTATCTTGTACTTCGATATTTGGTGATTCGTTAATGTCGTTTAACGAGACACCAAATATCATTATATTAGACTTCGTTTTTTCGATCATCTCGTTTCACTGGAGCACCAGGTAAATAGGTTGCATCATCTAAAGATTGAGACAGTTCCTTTTTACCATGGATCATATTTTTATTAGGCATCTCAATATCATGATTTGATACAGAGATATTATCTTGTTTAGACAAGAAAAATTTACGCCATAATCGCTCAATTATATCACCAGCAAGATAACGCCAAGCCCAGCTTGCATGCACACTCAAAAATGCAAGCACAACCCCAACAGGCTTTGCATTATCACGACCAAGTGCAAAGTAGAGGGCTTTTGTGACACGACTGTGCTCTGGGTCAACTCGAAAGCCATTAATTGAGATTTGACTATCCCAAAAGAAGTAAATTGATAGCGCATAACAGACGACCAAACCAACAAAACCTGACATAAATCTTGCCGATATTTCAACTTTTTTCATAGTACAAACCTCAATTATTAAGCGCTATTTAGTTAATGGGAATAAATAATAACCATGATGCTCTTCAGGAAGATCAAAGTCCGCTATGGCTAGGTTTTGTGGGTACGAAATACCTTGGGTTGTTAAATTGCCATCTTTAACTTCAAACTTAACTTGATCTCGTTCAGCCCCATCAACATCAATATGCACAGTGTATATTCCATCAGGGACTGCTTTACGACCTTGGTACTCACGGGTACTACCAAAGGGAATTTGTAATAAAACTGAGTTTTTTGCCCACCGAGGGTTATTGCGTACATCAATTTCGTCATCCATGCCGCTTGCATCAAACTCACTCATCTCATAATCAGGCCATGCTTTACCATCACGCATGACTTTACAGCTGACTTTAAACTGCTCAACAGATCCTTTTTCTCGAGCTAAGTGACTTAATGGGTAGCGGAAATCAAGCTGAAATGAATCCTGACAATATTTTATTTTGGCATAATCGTCTTCAGGTGTTTTCAATACATAATAGGTCTGATCTTTTGAACGGGTATCGGTTGAATCAACCCGAATCACTTCAAATGGATAGGTCAGCATTTCATTTTTATATATACCGACCTGTAACTCGTAATGCCCTTCTGTTACTTCGGCTAAATAGCCACCATCCATTAACTCGAATTGATTATTCATTGAGTTAATTAATTCACGACCTCTAGTACTAATCATGCAAACTTTTCGGCTAATAATATTATTAGATTGTGTAACCGATACGCGCAGTGCATCCCAGTTGTATTGAATTTGGCGACCTAGTTTTGTTTTTGTTGGTAAATACCAACCATGAATAAAGCTCATGCCAATACTGCATGTAATTTCATCTAAGTTAAGGTCAGGAAAACTAAAGCGTGTCTTTTCATTCGACCGAGTAGAGGATAGGTCAACTGAATAATACGCTTCTTTTTCTTTATCAAAATCGGCACTCTTGGCTGCTGCTTCTGCTTTTGATTTATCCTTCGAAAGATAATGAATACGCATTTTGTGTAGCACGTCATCTTCACGACGCCAGTCAGGTACACTATGACCTACATGCTGCTCTGGGTAATGCTTAGAGGCATATTCATGTGAGGGATAAGTAAAGCTCACATCACATATCACATCATCAGATTTACGTAACAATACACCATAGGAGTTACCACAACGATACTGATAAACATCTGTATTTTTTTCTTTATCCGCTAATAATGGGATAGGAGAATATGTGACCTTGTCACTACTGGTTAATTCAAATGCATACTCAGGGTTCATTGGGTCTTTATAATGAGCATCTGGTTTTTCAGAACGGTTTTGTTTTTCATCCTGTAAATAATCCGTCGCGGCTTTTTTAGCAAGAGAGAGTGCCGTTTTCCAACCACCTTTTTTAATTTTATCAATGCCATCTTTAATTTGACCTTCGATGGAATCATCCGGTGCTTCAGGCTGCTGGTCACTACAAAGCGTTCGTTTACCATCTATATGGTTATTATCTTCGTTGACCTCGACATCAAGCTCGTATTCACATTCTTCCGTTTCAATCGAAACGCCATAGTAATGACCATTTGTTAAAGACATACATCCCTCATTAATACCAGTGTTCATTGATATACTAAGGGAATATGTTTTTCCAACAATAGTTCAATTTAGGGTTTTGTCATAAATCATCTGCATTTTTAACCTATGTTTTTAATGTATTTTAAGAAATACATTAAAAACCCTAAATTGGACTATTGTATTAATATTGAAATTTGCTAGTAAGCCGTTAAACATCTAACTGACTTATCAAGTCTATGGCTAGAATTAAGCTAAATAGTGGGATATATAGACTATGTTAAAAAACATAAAACGTTATAAAAAGAAATGAAGATAGCCGCTAGATACATTAAACAAGCAGAGTAAAAGAGTGGATTCAACGTCGATATTGATACCTATATACGTTAATAACAACCTACATAGGTATAAAACAATGTATCACCAAAGCACACTACTTAAATATTTGGCCTGCCCAAACCGTTAATCCTGATGCCACACTACCGAAGTGATCACCGTCGACAATTTCAATATCACCCAGTTTTTCCTGTATTGCTTGACGAATAATGGGTGATTGACCAGAACCACCTGTCACATACACTAAATCTGGCTGAGTACCGGCTTGTTTGATTGCATCTAGCATTAGGTCTGTCATTTTATTCATTGGACGATCAATCGCCTGCGCCAATTGATCACGTGAAACCTGGCAGCCAAACTGCGACTCTAAATAACTTAAATCAACAACCGTATTCATATCATTAGACAGCGCTATTTTTGTTTGTTCTGCACTGCGTACCACATGATGATTTTGTTTATCATTACGCATATTAAT
>JAWUXY010000061.1:0-18064 GCA_034111105.1 Bermanella sp.
GCTACTTTGCCGATGATGAGGCAAAACGTGACCCACAACCGGCACGTGACTCATTTCAAGAGCTCAATGAACTCATTCGTAAATTCCCTGATAGTCAATACGCCCCCGACGCACGCCAACGTATGATTTACCTGCGCGATCGCTTAGCATTACATGAAATCCATATTGCTCAATACTATTTGAAGCGCCATGCATATTTAGCCGCAGTAAATCGTGGTCGAAACATTGTTGAAAACTACCAAGGTACTAAATATGTCGCTGATGGCTTAGCCCTCATGGTTGAAGGCTATGAATTACTGGGACAACAAGATTTAGCCAATAAGAGCCTTGCCGTTCTTAAAGCCAATTTCCCTAAGCATGCGCAACTAAAGAACGGTAAGTTTGTCCATAGCGGTTGGGCGCAAAAAGACCGCAAGAGTATCTGGAATGTCATCACACTTGGCCTAATTGATTAATACTCCTATCAATTACTCATAATAAGTTTTTCTTAAAAAAACCGGCTGCTGCCGGTTTTTTTATGAACAATAAACACTAAGCCATGCTTATTTTAGTGGCCTATTTTCCAGCCATTGGTGATTGGGTAACGACGATCTCGACCAAAGCCACGTTGGGTTAAACGCACACCAACCGGCGCTTGACGACGCTTATACTCATTCACATCCACTAAACGTAATACTCGGCGCACATCCTCATCACTGAAGCCTTTGGCCACAATGCTGACGGCGCTTTGATCTTCTTCGATGTATAAACGCAAAATTTCATCTAATACAGGATACGGCGGCAAAGAGTCTTCATCCACTTGACCTGGGGCAAGCTCGGCTGATGGCGGACGGGAGATAACCCTTGGAGGAATCACCTCTTCTATGGTGTTGCGATATTTAGACAGTTCAAACACTAAGGTTTTATAAACATCTTTCAGTACGCCAAAACCACCGGCCATGTCGCCGTATAAAGTGGCATAACCGACCGCCATTTCACTCTTATTACCCGTGGTTAGTACCATGAAGCCTTTTTTATTGCTCATGGCCATCAGCATTACTCCACGGCAACGGCTTTGTAAATTCTCCTCTGTGGTGTCGACTTTGGTACCGGCAAATTCGTCCTCAAGCATGCTCATAAAGCTGTTGTACATGGGCTCAATTGGCAACACTTTATACTGTACACCTAAACGATTAGCTTGATCTTCTGCATCGTGCAAGCTCATTTGCGAGGTGTATTTAAACGGCATCATAACCGCCTCCACTCGCTCTTTCCCTAATGCATCGACCGCAACGGCTAAGGTCAAACCAGAATCAATGCCCCCTGATAACCCAAGTAGCACACCTTTAAATCCGTTTTTATTAACATAATCTCGCACCCCTAAAACAAGGGCATCATAAATATTTGCGAGTTTTTCTTGAGGCTGCACTAAGCTACCCTCAATGTTCTGGCATGTGCCATGATCAAAATTAAGCGTAACCATATCTAACGCCTCTTGATAATGAACACTGCTGGCACATAAGTCCCCTTTAGCATCTACAACCAATGAGCCACCATCAAATACCAGCTCGTCTTGGCCCCCCACAAGATTCACATACACCACGGGCATGTCACCTTGCTGCGCACGCTGTTGTAACAAGTCTCTACGATGTTGGGATTTATCAATGTGAAATGGCGATGCATTTAAGTTCAACATGCATTTAGCACCATTGGCTTTCGCACTTGTCATCACTTGAGGCTGCCAAATATCTTCACAGATACTAATGGCACAAGGGATACCTTTAATTTCGACAACCGAGCTACTCTGGCCTTCTGTAAAATAACGCTTCTCATCAAATACTTGGTAGTTAGGTAAGTGTTGTTTAGCGTATTCGTATTGGCACGTCCCATCAAAAAACACGCCCGCCATATTATACAATTGGCCATCAATACGCTTGGGATACCCCATCACAATGCTAATTGGCAGGCGTGCCTGCTGGATAAGAGCAATAGCTTCATTAATTCGCGTATCTAAGCTTGTGCGAAACAATAAGTCCTCTGGCGGGTAACCTGTGAGCGTCAATTCTGGGAATACAATGGCATCCGCCCCTTCATCCACGGCCTTTTCAGAGCACTCTAATACACGCTGAGCATTGCCTGCGATATCGCCTACTAACAGGTTTATCTGTGCTAAACAGATCTTTAAAGCTTGTTCGGACACCATTACTACCTTGATTCCAACCACGAAAGCCCCGTATTCTGCGAGAATTGTAAACTTTGGGCAATCAAAACCATGCACTCAATGCGCCGCTACCCACCTATTTATTTGATTTATGGGTATTTTACTCTTGGAGTTGCCTCATTATTCATTGGTTTCTATTTATTTGAAGAAAAGCTGCACTGGTGGCAGGCAGACGACCAAAAAGTACTGCCGATCATTCTGGGCGCCTACTTAGCGCTGGCCGTTACTAATATTACGCAATCAAAGCACCAGCAGGTATTTCGCTTAGATCGATTTCTGGTCAACCAGATGCTCGAGATTTTAATCATGGGGATGCTCATGATTTACATTACACCCAATCAGCAAGATTTAGCCGTCATACTACTGTTTCATGTGGGCATTGGTAATTTAATCGTCAGCAAGCGCTATGGTTATTTTTTAGCCGCCATGGCGACAATCATGGTCTTAGCCCAAGGGTTTCTACACCCACTGAGCATTGCAGCAGACCGTGTTCTTTCAGGCAGCTTAATAGGTGTCTTATTTTTCATCGAAGCCTTTATCACCCAAGTGATGCGCTCAAATTTTAACGAGGTTAAATTTGAAGCGAAACAAACTCGAGATCGACTCAATAGCTCCGCCAAATTAAACGATTTAATTATTGAGCGTATGCATACTGGTGTATGCCTCATTAATAATATGGGCCAAGTCATTAGAGTGAATCGTGCGGCCCAAGAACGCATGCCGAACCTTACACTTAATCAATTTATCCCCAACCCATTATTTGAACGCTTTAAATATTGGCAAGAATACAATTTACAAAATGAAAATGAAGTCAGTGTCACACTCAATAAAAATATTAACCCTGTTTTTGTTTATTTTGCCAGCATCGATAACAACAGCACACTTATCTTTATGGAAAACAAAGAAACGGTTATGCGTAAAGCCCATCAATTTAAGTTAAATTCCTTGGCGAGAATGGCCGCTAGTATCGCCCACGAAATACGCAACCCCTTAAATGCCATCAGTCACGCATCACAGCTATTAGCCGAAAATCATACATTGCCCGCTCAAGATAAACGTCTGTGCGATATTATTTTTAATCACTGTCAAAGAATGGATACGATTATCAACAACGTTATGCAAATCAGTAAACGTAAACCTTCTGAATTAAAGTGGATTCAATTAAATCATTGGTTAATCGATGTAACACACGAACTAAGCGAGCAGTTAAACTGTGCAATTGATGTTCAAGGTGACGCCCTCGATATTCGCTTTGACCCATCCCAGTTACACCAAATTTTGTTAAACTTAACTCAAAATTCTGTTCGCTATGCTGGGGCTAATCATGCGCAAGGCGTCAGTATCACGTTACTGCGTGTCGCGAATCGTCCTTGTTTGCGTTTTAAAGACTCAGGCCCTGGACTCAGCAGCTCTGTCTTAGAGTATTTGTATGAGCCTTTTCACACCACATCCGCAGATGGAACAGGGCTAGGCTTATACCTTATAAAAGAACTGTGTGAAGCGAATCATGCTGAAATACGATATGATTCAGATTATAAAGATGGGGCATCATTTGATATTTTATTTGCCCATGATTTTGAAGAACAAAAGGACGCACCATGAGTCATATTCTCATCGTGGATGACGAACCCGATATTTTAGAACTGATATCCATGACGATTGATCGTCTAGGGTTTCACTGCGTAACCGCATGCTCCATAGCCGATGCTGAGTATCAGCTCGGCTTACAAGCCTTTGATTTATGCTTAACAGACATGCGCCTTCCTGATGGCTCTGGCCTCGATTTGGTAAGCCATATTCAGTCTCAATATGAAAGCATGCCTGTTATCGTTTTAACCGCTTATGGCAGTTTCGATATTGCAATTGAAGCTATGAAGCAAGGTGCGTTTGATTTTTTATCAAAACCCGTCGAACTCGAAAAATTAAAAGCAACGATTCAATCCGCATTATCGTTATCAAACAATACAAAAGCTCCAACCGAAAACACCACCGACATACCCAATATGATTGGCGTCTCACAGGCTATGTTGCAACTTAAAAATCAAATTAAAAAAGTCGCTCGTAGCCAAGCCCCTGTTTTCATACATGGTGAATCCGGCTCGGGCAAAGAATTAGTCGCACGCGCCATACACCAACTTGGTTCGAAACAAAATCAGGCATTTATCGCGGTGAATTGTGGCGCGATTCCATCCGAATTAATGGAAAGTGAATTTTTTGGCCATAGGAAAGGCGCGTTCACGGGTGCGACACAAAATAAAGAAGGCTTTTTTCAAGCAGCCAATGGCGGCACATTATTTTTAGATGAAGTTGCAGACCTTCCACTGTCTATGCAAGTCAAATTATTACGCGCCATACAAGAAAATGTCATTCGTCCGGTTGGCAGTGAAATTGAAGAGGAGGTCAATGTTCGCATTCTTTCGGCTAGCCATAAAAACCTACAAAACGAAGTGACCAACCAATCATTTAGAGAAGACTTATTTTATCGATTAGATGTAATCAACTTGCAAGTTCCCCCACTTAGAAACAGAAAAGAAGATATTTCAACACTTAGCTTACACATCATCAATCGCTTAACCACATCTTTATGCATACCCTCCATCTCTTTAGATGAAAGTGCCATTGACGCATTAAACCACTATGATTTCCCTGGCAATATTCGTGAGCTTGAGAATATATTACAACGAGCCATGACACTTATTGATGGGCGAGTGATTAATTCGAACGATCTTGCTTTAAAGCCTGCTCAAACAAAAAGCAACACGCAGGTATCAGGCTTGCAGCCAGGCCAGTCACTAGAAGAATACCTTGAAGACATTGAAAGGCGCATATTAAAAGAAACACTAGAGCAGTGCCGTTGGAATAAAACAGCGGCAGCTGAGCAGCTAGGTATGAGCTTCAGGTCCATGCGATATCGATTGAAAAAGTTACACATTGAGTGATTTTTATACTTTCTTCTAAGTGTAATTATTGAAAGCCCCTTTAAACTAGGCAAGCATTCTCAATCAAACTGGCATACACGGAGGTATTTCAGTGCGAGGATTTACCCTAATAGAACTCATGGTCTCAACCGCTATTCTGGCGTCATTCCTTGCCCTTGGAGTCCCCGCCATGCAAGGCATGATAGAACGCCATGAAAGTAACACCGCTTTTTATAACTTGAGACGCACATTTGCCAATGCAAGAGGCTTAGCTCAAGATAAATCAATCAATGTTTCCGTGTGTCCCATTCAAGGGGCTGATTGTACGTCTAATTGGGATGATACAGTGACTGTGTTCAATGATCGAAACCTCAACAACAAGATTGATGAAAATGAGGAGATCTTTTTCAGCACATCAACAAGTAATCGCCATGGTTACTGGCTAAAAACCAAGTCAAATCAATCCTATGTCCGCTTTAACCCCTTAGGGCATGCTTTTGCGTCAGCCAGTACTTTTCTATATTGCCCATATTCAGATCATGACAAAATTGCAAAAAGTATAGTGATAAGCTTCCAAGGGCGTATTAGAACAGCACCTTACCTCAACAAACAAGGTGTACCTTACGCACAATACTCAACTATCGACTGTAACTAGTTTGTTTCATATCAGGCGTTTTGTGAGCGAGTCGTCACAACAACCTCACCTCATAGCCATTAAACCTTGAAAAACCACCGCTAGTCCGTTTTCATTAGAGCCCGTCCTGTAATCACGCTTTAATAAACGCTATGAAAAAACAAACTGGCATGACCCTAATTGAATTAATGGTAACAGTAATTATTCTCGCAATAATGGTGGGTATTGGCGTGCCTTCTATGAAATCACTTCTTGATAGAAAAAACCTTAATGTGGTCGGTCCAATATTTGAAAAGAGCATTAAACTGGCACGAAGTGAGGCCATACAGAGAACACAGATTATACGAATAATCCCAATTAGCGGCACCAGTGATTGGTCTCAAGGCTGGAGCATCAACTTGGTCACGGGTCCTAATGCCACAGATACACAATTAATCCGAACATTCGACGCATTGCCGGGTAATTCTATCTTTACAAGTGATACCTTCGACCTCAATACGCCTCTTGATATTTTGCCTAACGGCCAAGCATCTCTTCTAGGCAACTTCACTCTTAATAAACAGGGCTGTACCGATGATATTTATACATACAGTATGTTGCTTTCAGGAATTCTAAACAGGAACGTAACCCCATGCCCATGATACAAAGACAAAACGGCTTTGCCATGATCGAAGTAATGGTTACCGTCGTCATTATTACCATTGGTATATCCGGTATGGGGATGTTATTGATGCGCGCTATTCAAGGCACTCATGATAGTGCCCAACAATCTCAGGCCATGTGGATCGTGCAAGATTATATTGGCCGCATGCGGGCGAACCCAGATGGCGCTTTAGCTAGGTTTTATGAACTCAACCCTGCAGATATAGACTGCACAGCCCCGCCAGCTATTTGTGCAGAAACATACCAAGATGGCGCAGAAGTAGCTGCATCTACTTGTGCTAACACTGATGCCAAGACTAATGCAGCTAGCCCAATGGCCAGTTTTGACAATTGGATCACTACATGCGGTCTTAACACCACCATTTATGACAGCGCATCTGACTTTGTAGTAAACCCTGAACTCACATCAACCTGCACTAGTACCAGCCCACGAGAAAACCGACTCACCTTCTCTGCAAGTTGCGTCCAGTATCAAGTCACTTTAACGTGGGATACAAAGATTAAAAAAGGCAGCACGGATGAAAACGAGCGCACAAACAAAAATAACTTTAGCATGATCGTGGAGTTTAATTAATGAATAAACAATCCGGTTTCACGTTAATAGAATTAATGATTGCAGGGTTTATTAGTATTTTTATATTCACTGGTTTAATGAACCTATTCATCACCACTAACAAAAGTGTCACATTATCTGATTCGCTTTCTCAGAACCAAGAGACGGGGCGTTTTGCTATGGAATACCTAACAAAATTTATTCGCCGTGCAGGATACTCTGAAGATTTCACACAATTCACCCCCCCTCTATTTATCGCAGGAGGTCCTGTAACCGATAATATTACATGCGTAGGCACTCAAATTGAGGCTTGTGCTTTAAATAATCCTAACCTGGCACCTGTAACTGTAAGCGGTGATCGTTTGTCTATACCTATGGACATTGGCGGTGACGCCGGTGACGCGGTTCGATCATGTACAGGTACTGTTGTGGGCGGAACGGCCAACGGCGCCCAAAGAGTTGTAAATGTATTTTGGGTAAGTACTTTAGCCGATAGTGTTCGACAGTTACGCTGCAGAACTTTTAGTCGTGATTTAAATGACTGGTTAGACCAACCCATTTCAATCATCAATAACGTAGAGCGGTTTGAGTTTCAAGTTGGCGTTGCTGCAAGCATTAAAGATAGATCTGCCGCTCGCTATGTCAGTGTCGACACCATTGAAAATGATGCCTCTATTGATATGAACTTTGTACGTAGTATTCGTATCGCCATACTCACCACAAGCCAAGATGATATCGATACCAAGGTACAAAGCTCATTGCGCAAACGTACTTACAGCTTATTAGACTCGCCTATTTTTACTATTGAAGACGATAACTTACGTAATATTTTCACCAACACCATTGAACTTCCAAGCATGATCAGTCAAGCGAGCACATAGGAGATGAGAATGAAAAAACAAACAGGCTCATCGTTAGTCGTAGCCTTAATACTACTAACCATTATTACGGTAGTGGCCGTTTATTCCCTTGAGGGGAGTAACCTACAAAGTAAAATGGTGGCAAATAGTTTGTTTAGCACACTAACCTATCAAGAGTGCCGAAATGAACAAGAGGCTCAAATTCGCTTTTATAATATTAATGGCGGCACAAATAGAAACACATTACTCGCAATTGCAGGAGTACCCCCAGTCGATGATGGAACGGGAAATTTCACCGCTGAAAAAATAGAACAAGCTGACACACTCACTGAAGCTAACGCCAACCACAAACCGAAATCGGCAATCAGCATTGTTTGGAGCTACATCCAAGAAGCACCTGCCGCACGCGAAGGCTTTGATCTTGGAACAGAAAGCGCAACTAAAGGCTATCTATATGAAAATGATTGCTTATCTAGCTTTCGCTTTTCAACAAACAGTCAAACTCAAGGCTCAATAGTCGAAGGCCTTAAACAACCCGGCAACGTTATTTAAAGGTTTTTTATGAAAAATATTATCTTAATTCTAACATGTGCATTCTCCTCTCTGACCTATGCTGTCACAGACCTTGAAGTACCACTAGAGATGAACTCATTTAAGATTGAATACAGTGAAATTAGTAAAAATGGAATTATTCGAGTTAAAGGTTGTTCTCGCTGTACGCAAGAAATATATGAATTTACTGACAGTGTCGTGATACAACGCGCTGGTAAAATAGCAAGCATCAAACAATTATTAAATGAATATTGGGAAGTAAAATACCCAACCATATTTTTAAAAGTTAACGAAAATCAAGTCGTTAGAATTAGTTATTAAAAGGTGAGAATAATGAAGCTACTACCCATTTTACTCGCTTGCGGCTTTTCTGCAGCGGTAATTGCTGATGATACAGAAATTTATGGCGCATCAGAAATTGATGCTGACAAACGCGTAAATTCCAACGTAATGTTTGTCATGGACACCTCCGGCTCAATGGGAACAAAAGTTGAAGTTACCCAGGTGCCCTATAACAACAGCACTGACTACCCCGGCAGCTATCGTGACTATGAGTTTTATATTGATTTAAACCAACAATATAACAAAGGTTCTGACATTAACTCTGCGCTTGAATCTCAATATTCCTACAGCTGTGCAAATATTGTAAATCAGCTTAATACCGAAGGGCGTGTATTAGTCAGTATGCAACAATACTCGAGACGATTTGGATGGCAAGGTTTACAGGAGAATAACAATAGTTATGTACGTTGTGATCGAGGGAGTGCCTATTGGGTTTACAGCGGTAACTACATGAACTGGCGCAGCGATACGAGTAATGTGAGTGAAAGCACACGCCTTAAAGTGGTTGTGGATGTGGTAAAGAAATTGACCCAGTCACTTACCAACATCAATCTTGGACTAATGCGTTTTGATAAGGGATCGGATGGCGGCATGGTAGATGTTCCTATCACAAACATAGATACATCGGGCTCATTAATTAGGAGTAAGGTTGATAGTTATAGTGCCCAAGGCGGCACGCCATTAGAAGAGACATTTTATGAGGCTGTGAGGTACTACCAGGGTGCCGACTGGGTATATGGAAATAACTCTTCACCTAATAGTAGTGTAAGCAGCTCCCGTTCTAGCAATACCTATATCAGTCCAATTAAGGCAACTTGCCAAAAAAATCACATTATTTTGCTCACCGATGGTGACCCTACCTATGATACAAATGCAAACTCTCGAATTAGAACGCTAGTAAATAATATGACACTTCCAGGAGATTTAAGCGATCGCTGCTCTGGTAATGGACAATGCATGGATGAGCTCGCTTATTACATTCATAATACCGACCAAGCACCTGATACACTCATTGATAAACAAGCAATTACCACCTATACAATTGGTGGGTTTGGTGATATTAAGGGCGTCGACCTTCTAAAACGAACCGCAACAAAAGGCGGCGGAAAATACTTTGAAGCCAATGACACTCAGGGTTTAACGATTGCATTGGAATCTATATTTATTGATATATTGTCAACTGATTCTACCTTCACTGCCCCTGCAGTATCCGTTAATGCCTTTAATGCATCAGAGCACAGAGATGAACTGTTTTACGCGCTATTCAGGCCTGACGACAATGCAAAATGGGGCGGCAACCTTAAAAAATATCGCCTTACAGATAAAGGGCTTATACATGATGTAAATAATACTCTTGCTATCAGTGCCTCTACAGGATTTTTTAATGATACTGCTAAAGATTACTGGAATAATACCAGTGATAGTGATGGTAAAAATGTCATGTTAGGCGGTATTGCAAATTTATTAATACCCGCTAACCGCAACTTATATTCAGATAAAAACGACAGTCTTGAAAATTTTTCTACTGTGGCGACATCAACTACATTAGATATAGCATCTGCAGACGCAGCAGAAGTAACCAAGCTCAAAAATTGGGTTCAAGGGATTGATGTAAATGATGAGAATGGCGACAACAGCTCTATCGATAGCCGCAATTCAATTGGCGACCCCCTACACACAGAGCCAGTAGTCGTTACATACGGCGGTACAGATGAAAAACCAGATAGCACTATTTATTTTTCAACCAACGAAGGCTTTATTCATGCTATCTCTACCGAAAATGGTGCTGAGCAATTCGCTTTTCTACCCACAGAATTGCATAAAACTCAAAAAATATTTTATGAAAATACAGTGGCCGCGGGCGATCGTCCTTATGGTATTGATGGCTTAATTACAACTTGGTTTTATGATAAAAATCAAAACAGTGTTTTACATAAAGCTGGAACAAACACAGTCGAAGATGGTGAACATGTGTACCTTTATGCAGGAATGCGCCGTGGTGGCAACAGCTATTATGCTCTGGATGTGACAAACCGCAGTAGCCCGAAATTATTATTTAAAATTGAAGGTGGTGTAACGGAAGGTTTTGATAAACTTGGGCAAACGTGGTCTAAGATGACCATTGCAAAAGTCTTATATAATGGCAGCCAGCGATTCGTCCTTTTCTTCACAGGTGGTTATGATACCAACCAAGATGGTAACGATTTACCTAAAGCAGATACCGTCGGTAATAGTATTTATATGGTAGATGCTAAAACTGGTGAATTACTATGGACTGCGAGCAATCAAAACGCTGATCACAATATCGCAAAAATGGTAAACAGTATGCCTGCTAGTCTATCGGCTATTGATATTACAGGCGAAGGTAATATTGATTATTTATTTGCGGCGGATACAGGCGGCCGAGTATTTAGGTTTGATATAAACCAAAGCAACGCAGGTAAAACTGATTTTGCAAAAGGTGGTGTGATTGCTTCATTAGCGGGAACAGATAAAGCAGGTAATCGACGATTTTATAACAAACCTAATGTAGCGCTAGTTAAAGACAAACAATATGGTGACAACTTAACCATAGCAATTGGTAGTGGTCACCGTGCGCATCCCATTTTTAATAAAACAGTTGAAGATCGTTTTTATGTCATTAAGGATTTTCAGCCTTACAGCACGCCTACTAGTTACACAGAGATAACAGAAGCGCCTACTACTAAGAACACACTTGGCGATGGCGAAAATGCAGATAGAACAAAGCTTTACAATGCAACAGCGTTAATGACTCAAGGCAAAACTGCATTAACAACAAGTATGCAGCAGTTAATGAATAATGGCGGTGGTTGGTATGTGACATTTGCAAATACAGGAGAAAAAGTATTGTCTGAATCAACTACGTTTGCGGGCGCTATTATTTTTACAACGTTTGCACCATCAAGCGATACAGCTGTCGGCTGTGGCCCAGATACGGGTCAATCAAGAAGCTATGCTTTAAGCCAAACTGCTGCTATGGCTATCATTGATTTAGACGGCGATGGTGACGTTGATGCAAATGACTCCAGCATAACGCTATCTCAATCAGGTATTGCCCCAAGGCCCGTTGTGATTTATCGCCCTGGCGGCGGTAAAACAATTGCGATTGGTACAGAAACGATAGAGGATGACCGTTTTAGTGAGACGCCTACTGACCCTGATTGTGCCGCAAAAGGCACATGCCCAACGAAAGAACAGAAGTGTCTTGAAGGTAACTGTTATGTGGTTCCTCAATACTGGCGTCAGAACGAAACAATACAATAGGTGAAGTATGAAACACAAAGGCTTTAGTTTAATTGAGTTAATGGTCGTCGTGACTATCATAGGTATTTTGGTAGCATTGGGGGCCCCTGCCTATCAAAACTACGTTCAGCGTGCATCCAGAGGGGATGGTATGACAGCATTATTGGACATTATGCGCGCGCAGGAGAATTTTTTTGCTAATGAATTCACCTATACAACAGACTTAACAGAAATGAATTACAACGCATCCCAGAGCAGTAGCTCAGGTAATTATATTATAACAGCCAGCGCATGCGGGAATGATCCATTAACCCAGTGTGTAAGGCTCATTGCCACTGCACAACAAGGGCAGGTATCTGATGGTAATCTAACGCTTGATAGTCAAGGTAACCGTACCCACGGAAGCAAAGCAAGCTGGCCTAAATAATAACGTTGCTTAGCAATTTAAAAGGCCAACTTTCATAGTTGGCCGTTTAAATTTTTAGTTTCCCGCCCTTAAATAAGGTATACAAAAGAGTCAGATGATAACCCTACGGACCCTTTAAAAATCGTCAACGCACTTTAGGACAAGACATAGACAACACAAAAGCTCTTTAAGCACATTTCATCTATAATCAAACTTATCTTCCTTCAAAATACTAAACTACATATGACTATATTAGACACTGTCCAGCAACACTGGGGCTGGGTTGGCATTGAGCCTGTTAAGCTCATTGCTGAAAATGAATTCGCAAATTTAATCATTCAAGATATCGATGACCGTTTTTGGCGTTTGTGTCCTGAGGATTTGTACTGCGAAGTCATCGCCGATGATAAAGACGAATACAATGCACTGGTCAAAGAAGAAGAATTCAACCAAGACTGGTTTATGGAGGTTATGGTTCATAAAGCCATAGAGAAATATGGCTACTTAAAAGACGGTGAAAAATTCCATATGCTTGAACCAGGAACATTAGGGGGCAAATATGCGGTATTCAATGTCAAACCTATTTCATTTGAAAAGGTCATTAAATTCTCTGGTGATCTTGCGCAGAAAATAGATCGAGCTGGTGGCAAAAAAGTCAATTACACGCCTTTGGGCTAAACTAGCTTAATGACAACAAATATATCAGGGAGTTAAAATTGCCTTTTGATTTACTGTTTTTTGCCGGGCTCATGGGAATCGCCGTATTTGCAATTTCTGGAGCATTGGCCGCAGCCGAAAAAGAATTGGATATCTTAGGGTTCATTCTATTTGCAACGGTCACTGGCATTGGCGGCGGCACTGTTCGAGATTTAATTTTAGGCGTAGAAGTGGCTTGGGTTGCTAACCCTATTGATCTAAAAACCTGCATCGCGGCAGCTGTTATCACTTACTTCACCGCCCGACAAATTGTTCGTATTCAGCCGCTATTGATTTGGATGGATGCGATGGGGCTAGCCCTTTTTAGCGTGTTAGGCACAGCAAAAGCTTATCATTTAGGCGCCGACCCATTGGTTGCCATCGCAATGGGGATGATCACACCAACTTTTGGTTCAGTCATACGCGACATATTACTGGATCGATCACCAGTACTACTACAACCGGAGATATATGTATCCGCCGCCATTACAGGAGGCGTCAGCTATTTAATATTTATCAATCTCTGGGGGAACCCAAATTTAAGCACTCTTTTAGCCATCACGTGCGCTTTTTTAGTTCGAGGCGCTGCCATTTTGTTTGATTTACGACTGCCTAAATTTAAACAAGATTAATACCAGCCATAGAAAAGACTTAACCCTTTTTATTAATGGCAAAATTTTGACAATCTAATACACTTAGATGAACGAGTTTTATTTGCATTAGGTAATGATCAAACGTACATTACCCGCCCTTAATTCAAGGGTTGCCCTTTTCGTTCAGTTGTTAATTTGAGAATTCTATGTCTAAGCATCGTTCAAAATTAGAAATTACAGGTACCCAAGGTACACTTGCTGCGATCTTAGAAAAACCCGGCCCACACCCTAAAGCGTTTATTATTTATGCTCATTGTTTTACTTGCGGCAAAGACAGCTTAGCTGCGTCACGAATTAGCCGTGGTTTAGTCGCACAAGGGTACGCTGTCTTACGCTATGATTTTGCGGGTATCGGTAACAGCGAAGGGGCATTTGAAAATACCAATTTTTCAACTAGTGTTGACGATCTAGTCTTAGTTGCCCAACATTTAAAGGAAAATTATCAGGCCCCTTCTATTTTAATCGGCCACAGTTTTGGCGGTGCTGTTGTACTAGGTGGTGCCGCAAAAATAAAGAATATCAAAGGTGTTGTAACCGTTGCAGCCCCTTCGAAGCCCTGCCATGTCATTAAGCAATTTGCTGAGTATGAAGAGGAAATTGAAGCAAAAGGCCAAGCAGATGTAATGCTATCTGGTCGTCCTTTTGTCATCAAAAAGCAGTTCTTAGATGATGTATACAGCCAAAATCAAGATGAAACGATCAGAAAAATTAAAACCCCATTATTAGTGTTTCATTCGCCAAGAGATACAACAGTATTAATCAAAGAGGCTGAGCATATATACGGTTATGCCATGCATCCAAAGAGCTTCATTAGTCTTGACCCTGCTGACCACTTACTGACCAGCAGCAAAGATGCAGCCTATGTTGCCTCCAGCGTGGCGGTTTGGGCCGAACATTATGTTGATGAAGTGTCAGTAAATAATTAAACTGCCTTCATTAAGGTAAATTGAGTCGCTATGAGTTCACTCAAACGGCTTTCTTTACCTCTTGTTATAACACTTCTACAATTTACCTGCTGTTACCGCTAAAAAGAGTTAACTATGTTAGAAACCTATATCGTGGCATTTACCACATTTTTCGCAACTGTCGGCCCGTTAGATGTGGCAGCGGTATTTGCGGCGTTAACCGCCGGCACCTCAAAAGCCAAAGCTAAATCAATGGCTTATCGAGGTACATTGATTGCAACCATTATATTATTAGGCTTTGCTCTAGGTGGCGAATTAGTTTTGCAAACATTAGGAATATCGCTAGCTGCATTGAAAGTAGCCGGTGGTATTCTATTATTGCTCATCGCAATCGATATGGTATTTGCTCGATCAAATGGTGGTTTAACCACCACAGAAGAAGAAACCGACGAAGCCTCTACGAAAAAAGATATTGCAGTATTTCCATTAGCAACGCCTTTGATTGCAGGTCCAGGTGCAATGGGTGCCGCAATATTATTAATGGCTGAAAGTGCAGGCACACCCGCTCATCAAGGTATGGTCATCGCTGCCATTCTTTCCATTACGGGTCTAACACTATGCTTATTACTATTAGCGACTCGAGTGCAAAAGCTATTAGGGATAACAGGTATGCATGTAATCACACGTGTATTTGGTGTATTACTCGCCGCTCTTGCCGTACAGTTTATGCTTGATGGTATTGCAGACAGTAGCTTATTTAATCATTAGCAACGATATATAAAAGCATAGAAAATAGTCATGAATACTTCTATGCTTTTTCGCTTTTATCACCACCTGTAATTCGCTCATCACTATGAGCATCAAGCGCTTTTTTATCTAGCTTCTTTTTTGTTTCTTGAGATAAAACAACCTCAAGCTCTTTAAAAGAGCTTATTTCTTCAGGACTCAGTTTTTTAAATGCACTGGGTAATACCTCTATGCCAAAACGCTTACCTAATGCACATAATGCTGGCAAGGTAACTACGCTTCCAGGGGTAATGGCTAAAACAAATAAACCCGCCATTTTATGTACGTCTTTTAATTGCTCGAGTGCCGCCTCAATTTCTTCTGTCTCTGGTTTACGGCCTTGAGGTAGTTTTTGAGTTAGTACGCTAAAAAACGTTTTCATCATGACGCGGGTTTCTTCTTTCTCTTGCTTCAACCCCTGAATTGTTTTTGAAACCGTTTCTAGATACCGCTTCTGTGCTTCTAAATAGCGTTTCATATTCTCCTTTCCTTAACATTAACGACGACGCTTATTACCCGTTGATTTGCCCATAGCGCGTTGTTTTGATCGACGCTTTTGGGCAGATTTACTGTTCTTTTTATCTGCCGCTGGCGTTTTTGTTAAATCTGGTTCAAACCCTGGAAACCATTGCTGATTTAATCGAGTATCTAATATGACCTCAATTTCCTCCAAAAGATACTCTTCTTCTGGTGCTAATAACGAAATAGCAAGTCCACTTTCACCTGCTCGACCTGTACGCCCAATACGATGAATGTAATCTTCTGCTATATAGGGTAATTCATAATTTACGACATATTTTAGTTGCCGAATATCAAGCCCTCTAGCAGCAACATCCGTTGCCACCAATACACGCGCCTTACCTTGCTTAAAGTCTTCTAATGCTCGCTCGCGTGCACCTTGGCTTTTATCTCCGTGAATACTTTCAGTAACAAGCCCGTCTTTTTTCATTTCTTTTGCTAATGCATCTGCACCTTGTTTCGTGCGGGTAAACACTAAAACTTGTTGCCAGTTTTTACTGCCAATAAGGTACGAGATAAACTCTCTTTTTCGGTCACTGTCCATGTTATATACAATCTGCTCAACCGGTGTAGCAACACTATTACGATCGTGGACTTCAATTATTTTAGGGGTATTTAATAAATTTTTACTCAGTTTAAATATCTCATCACTTAATGTTGCACTAAACAGAAGTGTCTGGCGAGCCTTGGGTAAACGCTTTAAAATTATTTTGATTTCGTCCATAAACCCCATATCTAACATACGGTCGGCTTCATCAAACACCAATGTATTAAGTTGGTTAACGTCTATAGTGCCTTTAAACAGATGGTCAATTAAACGCCCTGGCGTCGCTACTACGATATCAACACCCTTTTTCAACTCATCTACTTGAGCACCAATACTCACACCACCATATACAATAGCGGATTTAATATTCGTACTCTGACTATATGCTTGAACATTTTTAAACACCTGCAATGCAAGCTCACGAGTTGGGACTAAAATTAACGCTGAAAGTTTAACCTGCGCACGATTATCTTTTGCTTGGTTAAGTAATTTATTAATAATTGGTAAAACAAATGCCGCTGTTTTACCTGTACCAGTTTGTGCGCCAGCAAGCACGTCATCACCCGCTTGTACATACGGAATGACCTGTTGCTGTACTTCTGTTGCTTCGAGATAGTTAAGCGCTTGGAGTGTCCCAAGTATACTTTCGTGCAAGCCTAATTCGTTAAAACTCATACCACATTCTTCCATTGCTTACGCGTAATCGACGTATTATACCAGAGGCTAGAGGGTTCATAAGCAGCGTTTTACAACTGCTCTTTTTGACGTTCATCTAAGGTCAAACTTTTTAAGTTGACCTATAAATTGTCTATAGAAGCTAGCAACACGACTCTATTATTGACCTCATTATAGGAGTATTAACTCTTTTCCTCTTTATTAGAATAAACAAAGCCATAATAGCCAAAAATAATGCTAAATAGGCCAAAATCATCTATCTTGAATTTAAGGCTAAAAATGCCATTGTTAAAGGTCATAAACACGATACATTAGGCATTCAGGACAAAAAACTAGCTAATTTAGCCAAGAAATTATGACTCATATTACTTTCTTCTGTTGCGAGCAAATGCTGGCAACCAGTATGACATTACCCATTGAAATGCTACGTGCCGCAGAAAACGCTGCGCGAGTCCAAACGCGTGAACAATCATCGCTGGAGATTATCACCGCCGGTTTAACTCATAATAGTGTGCAAACCGCTGCTGGGTTTAGCCTAGCACCAGACCACTCTCTAAAAGAAATCAGTCATACCGATATTTTATTCCTGCCTGCCTTGTGGCGTCACCCTAAGCATCCTTTGCGTCAAAACTCTGATTTGTTGTCTTGGATCCGTCAGTTACATGCTCAGGGAACATTGATATGCAGTGTTGGTATTGGCGTCAGCTTTTTAGCAGAAACAGGGCTGCTCGATCATAAACCGGCTACCACCCACTGGTATTATTTTGATCGTTTTCAAAAAGACTACCCAAAGGTACAACTCAAAAGACAGCACTTTATCGTGCAAACTGGTAACTTATTTACCGCTGGCAGTATGAATGCGCTCGCTGATTTGACTGTTTTTCTCATTCA
>JAWUXY010000062.1:0-11868 GCA_034111105.1 Bermanella sp.
AAATTTCTAAGCTGCCTGTGCGGCAGTGAACCGCCAAACCATTGGTGACAACCAAAACACAAATTTCTAAGCTGCCTGTGCGGCAGTGAACTATGAATACTAGATATATTAGAAGTAATGCTATTTCTAAGCTGCCTGTGCGGCAGTGAACGTGTTATGCGCCTTGTATCACCTGTTGACTTTTTTCTAAGCTGCCTGTGCGGCAGTGAACGAGCAAGGCACTGACTTAAAAGAGCGCTTAGATTTCTAAGCTGCCTGTGCGGCAGTGAACTGGTGGC
This sequence comes from Bermanella sp., assembly GCA_034111105.1. Lineage (GTDB taxonomy): Bacteria > Pseudomonadota > Gammaproteobacteria > Pseudomonadales > Oceanobacteraceae > Bermanella. The sequence goes on from JAWUXY010000062.1 coordinate 279, forward strand.
GGCGGTTGTTGCTGCTACTGCATATTTTCTAAGCTGCCTGTGCGGCAGTGAACTATGAAATATAAACAAAAAAAGGAGCTATATCAAAGCCATAAAGGTAAATATAGAAATTAACCCTTTTTAAAAGCCAAAATATAACTCATTGATTTTATTACGTTTTTAAAGAGCGCTTATTTTTTAGGTTAAAACCAAGGTACTGTAGCTGTTTTACTTAAGCCATAAGAATCAAAGACGCCATCAATAGGTTCAGCTTTGACATCACTAAACTCAAAAAATTTGCGATGTACTTGCTCTGTTGAACTGCTGAACAAGTCTAGATAAGGGTTATCAAAACCTTGACTTAACATTTTAACCTTGTAGCGTTTTTCGCCTTCTTTATCAATACTACCTCTAGCTATTAAGCGCCTTAGTTTTGCCTTGCTTAAATTACTTCTTTTTTCAGAAATAACGCGATACTGAGTATTTTCAGGTACGGTTAAAATATCACTTAATCGACAATAGCCACTCAGAGGCCCTAACCACTCGAGCCCTTGTAGATCATTGAGCAAACTTGCTTGGCCATGAATACGAAATACTCTACCCAGTTTTAAATGTACTTGCGGGAAGCTAATACCGACACTATTGGTATTTAGCTTTACCAGTGCTTTATGAAATTTGGTAAAAATCTTACTACTGAGTTCAGCTTCACGCATTTCAGCATCAGGTTTTAGTTGTAGTTCAATATAAGAATCCATACTTCCTCCTAAACTCGAATACTTGAAACATAAGCAAGGCCTTTTTTACCGAGGTAAAAACTTGATACTCCGGCATTTTCAATGAGCGTTTTAATTTCTTGACTTTTCTCACGATCAACATCAATTATGATCTCTAATTGGCCACTGGCTTTAGTCATCATTGAAGTAACTTCACCTTGGCCTTTTATTTTTTCCTTTTTAATAAAAGGATTGCCCCAAATCGTTTTTTTAGGTCCCGTTGTATAACGATCCATAAAGTCTTTTTTAGTAAAACCTCGCTTAGAAATACCACTGATTCCTCCCGCCTTGGTTTTTGCTGAGGACATATCATATTGTTTTTCTAAACGTGCTAATTGCAAATACAAAGATGAACAGTAAAGACTAATAGTCATGATTTTCCCTTTTTTATTGAAGTATTCAATATCTGGGTAAATTGTTCTGAGAGTTTCCACAGCCCTCGTAACCTCCCCTTCATTTTCCAGTGGCTTCTCTTTATTCAAAAACTCAAGGCGGCTAATAATGCTCAGTGGATTAAGCTGAATACTTTCCTCACTCATTGCTTCATCAACTATGAAGCTGCATAGTTTTGAAATATCTAGACTTAATACCCCCCAGAAATTCAATGAATAATCTGAAGTAAAAACAGGATCTGTCACTTTAATCATTCCAGTAAACGAGTTTTGATCTGTACTGCCGTTCATGTTACGGATAAACGTCATTTCATTTGTCAATTGAGGTTTATCTTCAAAAGAAATTTTGCTTTCAAGATCTTCAAAAAAATAAGTATTTTCATACATTTTACTGCGTGCTTGATAAAGCTTTCGTTGATCGCCAATTAAGCGATTTAATAACCCCATAACTGTATCTAGAGTATTTTCGCAAACTTTAAAGTTCCCATCTTTTTTTAGGTTAGTCATAGAACCCAAAAACTCTCTGCCTTTTTTAGGCAATGGTTCATTATTAGAACCGCCTAAAAACGAATTACGCCAGCAAGAATCATAATCAATGGTGATTTTCATATTGCCACCTATTTTGCGTAAAAATATTGGGCGAATTGTGATTGTGGCTCGGTTACAATTTCAGATTCATCACGCTTAATGCGCATCATTTTATGACTATCGTTATAATCAATCGTGATTTCATCAACATACATATAACCTTTGGCTTGGCGAATACTTAAATCGGCTATACGGGATAGGGTATGCTCAATGATTGCTTTTATCGCATCGTCATTCAGTAAAACTCCGCATTCGCCTTCTTCGAAAATAGTGCCTTTGCGAACATAATTTGAGTGAAATGTGGCGACTGGATTCAGTGATGGGTTTAACTGTTTGATAAAGTTTTGCACTGTCGCAGCAACCTCTTCACCTTGGTCTTCTTTTATGATCATGCTGGCGCGATCGAACTTTTTATCTAGCGAGATAAACTGTAATTGTTCAATACTGATAGAACCATATGATAGATATTCTGTATCGCCAAACGTTGTTTTAGAGAAAAAAGATGAACTATCACGCTCGCCAGCTTGACCAAATTGCTCAAAGTTACCATTTCCTAACTGATCAACAAAGTCTTCGATTAATAACGGGCTGGTTCTTTTGCATTGACTTGAAGGTACAACGTAACCGCGAATTAACCCTGTAATAGAAGCGAGTACTTTTTCTAAGTTTTTTTCTCCTGCAAAATGTAAATCAAACGACTGCTCTTTAAATAAGTGATGGCGAATACAGTTTTGACTGATATATAACGGTGTTTTTTTAAAGTCGATATCCGTTGCCTCTTTTTTATATTTATAACCTGTTTCGTCTTTTATTTTACCTGTTAAATTTGTATAACCTCTTAATTTTGGCAGTGTATGATTATCTACTGTTTTTCCGCTATCACCAGTTAAAGTCGTTGGCCCGTTCCAATTCACAACGCCATGACCTACTGCTTTAATTTTGAAATCAACACTTTTAATTCCTGTTACTTTTTCCATGATTTATTCCTCATCTTCTGTTGTTTGATTAATTTGTTTAATTGACATTGCGCCTATGGGTTGCTTCTCACAAATAGCGTAATAAATTGCATATGGATGACGTGCACTTTCACCACCCACTGTTAGCAAATCGTTTGTGGTGTAGCTTAAATAAATCGGTGACTCAGGATCACGTGCTTCATTAAGTAACGCATTATCGTTATATGACTTAGTGCCACCCATAATGTTGTGATGTTTTTTGAACATGTGCGAAAGTAAGTCTTTATCGCTTTGCTCAAAGCCTCGAATTGCATTAGTGGAATAGGTCAAGTTATCAATATCGCTGATATCATCTAGAGGTATTGTGTACGCGTATTGTTCAAGGTATTGATACTCTGATTGGCTGAGGTCAACGACTGCCATTTGCACGAATCGGTTATCACCACGCAAGGAGCCTTTGCTAATTTTGCCGCGCTTTTTCTCTTTGTTCTTTTTAGGTGGCACAACAATCGGGTCTATCACCTTTGCATTGATTTTCGTAATACTTGCTTTTAATGCAGCCACTAAATCACTTTCGATATATTTTCTTGTATTTTCTAAATGGTGAAAGTTTTTATAAAGCCTGTAAATATCAGGTAAATTGAACTGTTTATGCTCTAATGAATTTAATAAAAACTGATACCATTCGCGCACAGACTTAAGCACATACAACTTAGATAAAAATCGTGATGCGGGACTATTTCCTTTTGATGCTGCAATGGATTCTGGCACTGCCAAGGTGTAAATATTGACCTTTTCGTTTTCACCAAATCTATCTAAGCGCCCTAAACGTTGAAGGCAATCTTCTGCATTGGTAATTTCAGCAACCATGTAATCACAGCTGATGTTTAATGACGCCTGAACAATAGGACCGCTGCGCAACACTTCAAACTTACGTGTGCCGCCGCGTTTGTATGATTCAAATACTTCTTCAAACCATTTCTGTTTGTCGCTTTTGATAAATTTTGAATGCAGTAATATCGCATTTTCATCATGTTGATTGGCAATAAAACCATTTTGTGCGGTCAGTGCCATATTGCTAATAACAAAGGTGCAATCACTTTGCGAAGTAAATAATGGATTGCTGTTATCGATTTTTGAATCATCAAATAGCTTAAAATCGAGTTGATACTGGCTTTGATTAAACGATGGCATTTCTATGATGTCATCGGGGTGAATACCTAATAGTTCTTCAACAAACACATAATGCGGTGTTGCTGACACCAATAGCGTATTCGCTTGTTGCTCTTTGAATTTTTTAGCGGCTATTAGCTCGGCAAATAGTAAGTTAAACGCGGGCATGTTTACGTATTCATGAAACTCATCGAAGACCACATGATTGTTTAGAAAATCAATGAGGGTATTCGCATTGGTATGGCTGATCACAGAGCCTAAAATTTGATCTATGGTGGTTATGACAACATCACCAGAGAAGTTTTCACCTTCTGGGATCGGGTTATCCCAATGGTTGTGAAATTTAAACTCGCCGGTATTTATTTCTATGGTGCTATTAGGCAGGTATTGCTCTGAGGTTAATTCATAAAACAAGCCTTGGCAGACTTGCACCCGTGGGCAGACCCAAATAATACGTTTTGCGCCTTGCAGTTTTGCCCACTCCAACGCAATTTTGGTCTTACCACAACCTGCAGCCCCCGCTAACACAGCAACATCTTCAGCGTAGGTTAGCTGTTTTGCAATATCGTTTTGCTTAATGCTGCGCTCACTATTGGGATAAAACGCACTCAGGCAAGCTTCAATATTTGAGCTAAGAGTAGATTCAACCTCAAGTAGCTCACTCACTTTTTGATTAAGCGTTTGCTGAAGTATGGCTTCATGTAATTCTGATGCGCTCATTGCAGAAATAATTCTATCGGCTGTGATCACACATGCTCGCGCAATATTATTTAGTGCATTTATTTTCACATTAGTACGATTAGCAGAAACAGACTCTTCTAGCTCATATTCTTTATAACTGGGCGTGTACAATGAACTTGAAATAGTCAATTCTTGTTCTAAAACTATTTCATTATTCACAGCTTTACTCAAAATTGAGCTCGTTGCTGAGCGATATTTTTTGTCTACCCCCATCACTTGGTTTAGTAAGGCATGTACTTGGCCTAAAATATCATTCAGCAACACACCTTTTTGGTTAGCGATTAGTTTTTTACCAATGTCTTTATAGGTTGTAAAACTGCTTTTATCTTTACGATATGGCTTAGCATGATGCCAATAAATAGCATGCTTAATTGATTCTTTATTGCTTGGATTTAGCGATTTTAACTCCGCATTATCTAAAAGATGGTAAAGAAATAATGATACCTCATTGTGGCGCGGGTGTTTTTCAAAACTGAATTTTGCATCATCAATATGCTGACCATCCTCAGCAACAAAGCTTTTCTTTTTAGGGTTAGTGACCCACTCTTGAAATTTTGGGTCTATCTTTCCTACATCATGCAAACAACCCGCTACAAAATTCACCATCGAGAATTGTGTACTATCAGGGAATAACTGTTTATGTAGCTGTTCTGCGAAGTAGCCCACGGCAAACAAGTGCTCAACCAAAGGCTGTAACTTTGTATTGGCATAAAGTACGCCAGATTTAGGTTTGTCGGTTATGACATCCATAAAAACCTCTTTTTCTGTTCTATTCACTGGCACTATGCCCTGCTCATTAAATTTTAACCTATTACCTACCACCCACAGTAAATCACTTCTTGCCCTTGATCGTATCCAATGGCAACTCACCGCTGTACTTTTGCTGGCTGTTTTTCTCAACAGTTTTTTTACTGATAGTAAGCCCTCATTTGTAATAATGGTTTGCCAGGTGTTATCACCTATTCTATCGGCATAGGCATCTAATACTCTGCGCGTTTTTTTCAATGCGTTCTTTTCACATTGAGATATGAAGGTCACCATCATATTCAGCTCTTCCTATATTGGGTCGGGCTAAAACCGCTTCTAAATTTACATTTCATGCCCTTCACCTAGCGCCAGCTGTTTTACCTGATTAAACATAAACTCTAATGCTTTATGGTCTGTAAAGGCCTGTAAGCACTGTTGACGAAATTGCTGTTCGCTTGCATTTTCTTTTGCACAAATAAATGCCCAAGGCAAAACAATGGCATCTTTAATTAAATCAGCCACGTCAAATACCAAAGCACCACGACGAGTCTTGCCATGCATGACCGCAAAACCATGAGGGATACCCAACACCCATAAAGTACAAGCGGCTAAGCCATAAGCTAGGTAGTTGCCATGATTTAAAAAGTCATTCGCTTTATCAGTCGATTGATGTTGTCGGGTAAAATTTTCGGTGTGGGTGTGACTCGCGGCGTACTTATAAAGTACTTTAGTTAGTTGTGCTTCGGCTAGCAATAAATCAGATGGTTTTATAGCGGTTTCGGTTCTGGTGTAAAAGGTATCAAGCGCACGCTGAATACCACTATCGCTAAAAACAAACCCTTCTGCTTTTAAGTCGCGGTCTTTTTCCCACACTTGCTGTATAAATCGAATACGCGCTACTTGAAATGCTTTGGCGACCTTTAATCGTTTTTCATCGTCAAACCAAAATCTCATCCAACCCTGTAAATATTCAGTCGGCCGGTATTCGCTTTGTGGTGTAAGCCATTCAACTTCATTGGCCATTAATAAGGGCGTGCCGCCACCGCCGCAAAATCCGACCAATACTCCAGCTTGCGCTAACATGCGCATGGCAGCTTGGGTAATGGATGTACCTGTGCCTAATAATAAGCAAGTGGTGTTAGCGATAGGTATGTTGTAGTACTGATTCTCTTTTTTGGCTTCGGTTAAATATAAAACTCGTCCATCTTTTTGCATGACCCGACAGTATTCGAGGTAATATAAATTTGCTCGATGTGAATGCAAAATAGCTTTCAAGTCGCTAGACGGTAAAATATCCATATTTTGCATCCTTATTATTTTATTTCGAGATGCTTTTTATTACTCATTTCATCTCATTCCTTTATGTTGCATAACATTGCACAAACGTACAGCACTTGTAAATATCAAAAACTTACATTTTTATTTATTAACATTTACGACTATTAAGCTCACCAAATACGCTTTGCAATGCGGCTTCTGGGTCAACACCGTTGCCAATTAGCGCTTCGATTTCTTCTACCATGGCTTTTTGTTTTTCTATTGATGGTAAGTTTTCCATCATTAGATTTTCAAGTTGTTTGGCGGTTAATTCTGATTCGCTCATGGTGATTCCTTTTGTATTAATTTGAGTATTTGTGTTCATTAATGTATTGAATTAGATTATGTCGTATTAAGCGTCATATCCATACTGGTCACATGCACATGTCGCCTAATCAAGCAGATGTAACACGGGGGTTTTATGAATAACGATTGGCCCATACGGTTTGATTTATTATTACGCTATCGCTTAATTGAAATTGTGGCTTATTGGGAGGGGCGATTAACCACCAATCACTTGGTGAATAGTTTTGGTATTGGCCGTCAACAGGCCAGTAAAGATATCAACGCTTACTTGAATGAAATTGCGCCGAATAACCTTATCTATAACAAACACTTAAAGGGTTATGAGCCTAGCCCACAGTTTAAACCCAGGGTGACAACGGGCACCGCTGATGAATACCTGCATGTGCTTAGTCGCACGAAAGATTTAGCCCATACCTTTGCGAGTTTAGATTTAGGCTTTACTAATACTCACATGCTGCAACTGCCTAGCCGCAAAGTAGACCCTGTCATTTTACGCACCATTGTACATGCCGCCCGCGAACAGAAACGTGTTGATATTGGCTACACATCAGTGAATAACCCCGCAACCGATGGCCGTATTATTGTGCCCCATACATTGGTGTGTACACCCATGCGCTGGCATGTGCGTGCTTATTGTGAAAAAAATGGCCAGTACCGCGATTTTGTTTTGAGTCGTTTTCGTGGTGAACCTGATTTACTGGGTAAAAGTGAACATGGTAAATCAGACGATGCCGCCTGGAATACTCATATTGAATTATCCATTACACCCGACCCAAGACTTGAAAAACCCCAGCAACAAGTGATTGCCTATGATTACGGTATGACGCGTAACAAATTGGCTGTACCTTGTAAGGCGGCCTTATTGCAATATGTGTTAAAAGCATATGGATTAGATCCACATAAACAGGAAGCCAAACCTGAGGCACAGCAGGTTGTGATTGGTAACTATAAAACGGTTGAGCCTTGGCTTTAGGTTTCAATGCCACTACCAATGGCTAAGCCGTTGTTAGAATATGCTCATTGCAGCATCAATATCACTGGGGAGGTCATGGGCGTAATGCTTTTCAATCATCTCGGTGGATTTATGGCCCGCCATGGTGGCTACCATTTTTAAGTTCACCCCTTCACGCAAAAGACGCACATTTTTCAACCACTAAATTGCTCGCCTTCATGCCCGCTCGCCGCAAAACCTGAAATAAAACCCTTTATCTAGATGGATTCATACGACTCATAGTAATCCGTCACACTTTCAGTCAACCGCACTATCGGGGCTTTTTGTCTCCGTCTATAATTAATACCTAAGTATGAGAGTTATGGACAACACTGAATCAAACGGATACTCATGCAAACCTTTGCCATAGAGTGTCTTTTTTGTCATTACGTAACGGCTTTGCCTGCTTACTATTCATTACTACGAGTGTGTTATCACACGGTCAAATTATTAAGCTTTCCAATAGTAAAATTTGTCATGAACCAACCAGCCCATTTTATGATCGAGTGAAGCGCTTTGAGCCCTACTCATCACTTAGTGAATGCTTAAAAGCAGGCGGGCGTCTTCCTAAAATCACTGCACAGCCTAAAACCCATTCAGTGGGCACTAACCAATATTCAAGAAGTGCATTTGGCCACGGCTGGGCAGACACTGACAAAGATTGCCAAAACACACGACATGAAGTTTTAATCGAGCAATCCAGCACCAAGGCCACGCTATCCTCAAATCGCTGTCAGGCTGTACACGGCCGCTGGATTTCGATGTTTACAGGCAATGTGATTACTAATGCCAAGCAATTAGATATTGACCATGTCGTGCCGCTTAAGTGGGCATGGGAGCATGGCGCGAATAAATGGGCCATAAATAAGCGTATTCAGTTTGCAAACGACTCTGTCAATTTAATTGCTGTAGAGGCATCACTAAACCGTGCAAAAGGCGCCAAAGGCCCTGACGAATGGTTGCCACCAAAAAATCAATGCCAATACACGCTTCGGTTTAAAAGGATTGTTAAAAAGTATGATCTTCAGATGACGAGTAAGATTAACGAAATGGCCAATAACTGCTTAGCAAAATAAATAGAGGGCAGCCTGCCAAAGCTGGCAGGCCAACTGTGTTAAATGGCGCTTACCGCCAAGCTCGTTTGTACATTTTGTAACACTTTTGAGATTTTATTTTTAGTGGCATAAACCAAAAAATAAGCACTTTGATCGCTGTAATTCACCACACTGTTTTCAACAAATTCCCATTTTGCTTTTGCAGATAAAACACGCTTAGCACTTGCTTGACCTAACGATTGAGCCAGTCGATCCAATCGCGCCTTAAATTGCTCGCTTGCCACCTTAGGTTTTAACTTATCAGCATCATACGGTGCCAATGAGTTTGTGCCGTTATAGGTACTGGATACATCAAAGAAGCGTGCGGTGATGGCCTGAACCTCAACCTGAGCCAAGAGGCTTTGATTACTGCTTTCTTGTAATACTGGGTCAGTGGTGATCAGAGCGTATAAATCAGAAAGATAACTGCGCGCATCTCGGCGTGTGGCCGATTCAACGTCCCAATCGTATTCTGGGCTGTACTCTGCTTTTAGGTTGTCTGCAATGGATAACCATCTGTTCATCCACTCGCCACCTAATATGGCATCTTGCTGCTGTAAAACCCTCAAGCTTTCAACAGCCTGCGCCTTGTACTTGTCTAAGTCCGACTGGTACTTAGGGGAACCTTCAGATAAGGCTTTCATATACAAAGCCGACATTGCCTGAAAGGCAGCTTGGGCATGGTTGAGCAAAGCAGAATTAGCATGCGAATGAATCGAAAATAGGCCGGATAGAATCAACAACAAAGCGCTTCTAACAACAAAGGTCATAATCTTCTCTTATTATTTTGTGATTAAGCAGTAGGTAATACGTTATTTTTATAGATCAAAGACTAATACCATTACATTTTGTGTATATGGCACTAAAGAGTGATTTATCAGAAAAACACTAAAAAAGTGCTGTTTTTATAACTTAGAATCAAATTCTTAGCGCTGAACAAGGGTTCACCGATAAGAATTTTATAAGGCAAACAAAACAAGTGTACCGTTACTATTTAATTGCCTGCTCTACCCAGGCTTGTAATTGCGACTCTGGCAATGCACCTGCTAACTCATTTACCACTTTGCCCTGCTTAAAGACCTTGAGCGAGGGAATGCTTCGTATCCCATATTGAGCCGCTAACTGCTGCTCAGTCTCTGTATTGACCTTTAATAAAATAGCTTTGCCTGCCTGTTTTTTAGCAACACTCGCATACGCGGGTGCCATAGCCTGACACGGGCCACACCAACTTGCCCAAAAATCCACCACGACAGGTAACTCACTCTTGGTAATAAAACGGTTAAACTGGCTAGCATTAACCTCTAAAGAGGCTTCAGGCAAAACCGCACTTTGACATTTGCCACATTTAGGGCCTTCATTCAAACGTGAATCAGGTACGCGATTTAAACCTGAGCAAACAGAACACACTAATATCATACAACCCCCTAAGATTTAGACTGCTAATATTGGGGATTTTGCGAGATTTTCAAGGATCATTACTCAACAAAATAATTCAACGTCATCGGACACATGGCTTCGACTATTGATTTCAGTCAGCAACATTTCTTGTAATTCGCATAATTTATCATCCGATAAGCGAGGTAAATTTAAGCCTTCAAATATTCGCTGACTTAGAATCGTCTGCTCATAACAAAGCCGGTGCGCTGGGCCAATTCCGGTCAATATTTCAACATTTTTCTCGCCTACAACAGACTTTTTACAATAAGGACAACGCATATAAACTCCTAAATATTGGTGTGCATTCTACCGTGTGACTCTTAAATAAACCTGAATATTTAGTAGCAGGATCACAGGGTTTAAGTAAATAAATGTGTGCATGTGTTACTTACTATTTCATACGCTCAAGTGCATAATTCTGCTATCATTGCTTTTTTATTTACTGCGTTAAAATCATGTCTTCAAATCAAGTTATTATCATTGGTGCCGGTGCCGCTGGACTGATGTGTGCCATTAGTGCCGCTGAAAATGGCAAAGGGGTTGTGGTACTTGACCACGCTAATAAGGCCGGTAAAAAAATTCTGATTAGCGGTGGTGGCCGTTGTAATTTTACTAATATGCACACCGAGCCAACAAACTACCTAAGTGCAAACCCTCATTTTTGTAAGTCCGCATTAAAGCGCTATACCCAATGGGATTTTATTTCAGAGGTAGATAAAGCCGGTTTACCTTGGCACGAAAAAAAACTGGGGCAACTATTCAGTGACAACAAAAGTGAAGCTATTTTAGGTATGCTACTTGATCGTTGTGAGCAACTGGGTGTGATTATCCAGTTAGATGTCAGTATTGATTACATCAAAAAACAAAGTGACGGAACATTCCTGCTGACAAGTAAACATAAATCCTACCAATGTGAATCACTTGTCATCGCAACCGGTGCCATGAGTTTTCCAACCATGGGAGCGACCGATTTTGGGCATCGTATTGCACGCCAATTTGGTTTAAATGTGACGCACACAACACCTGGGCTTGTACCTTTTACATTTGATGCCACCGAAAAATCCCGCTTTGAAGGATTAAGTGGTGTTAGCCTCGA
>JAWUXY010000063.1:0-8478 GCA_034111105.1 Bermanella sp.
AAAAGCAAAGGTTTTACAGTGGCAGTTTTTTGAGCAATATAGCCATGAACCTTATATTGCGACGGCGCGCTATATTAATAAATATCTTGGGCTACCAAAAGAGCGCGAAGCGGAATATCACGCAAAGCAATCAGGTGGGCACAATGCATTACGTATTATGAATGAACATTTATCTCAAACCGACTATTTTGTTGGTGGGACTTACTCAATTGCCGATATCAGTTTATTTGCTTATACCCATGTTGCCCATGAAGGTGGGTTTGATTTATCAAGGTATCCTTATATTTTGTCATGGATTGAAAGAATAAAAGCGATGCCTGAATTTATTGAAATGTGCTAATTATGCGGTTACAGGACATGAAAGGGCTTGGACCTAAGTCCGCGCAACAATTGATTGACGCAGGCATCGACTCGCCAGAGGCCTTAAAAAAATAGGGCCAGTTGCTGCTTATTTACAATTACAGACGTTTCAACAGAAACGAGTAAGTTTGAATTTTTTGTATGCACTGGTGGGGGCTGTCGAAGATGTCCATTGGCAAACGGTCGCAGCTCAAGACAAGAGCCGACTCATTCAAGAACTAGAAGGTTTCAAAGAGCTACAAAACCAGCTGGATAAAGAGGGTGTCTCGTTTCGTTGGTAGCGTTTAACAGGCAATCTAACCAACTTGCTTTCGATGTGCACTGTCTATACTGATAAGTATCTTTTATATGTACGAGTCAGCTAATGGCACAGCCTTTTGATATCAATAAACGTAACACTCTGGCAACCATAGCAAAAGCTGGTGCTGCCACTTGCATCGCGGCTAAGGCACCTTATGTATTTGCCAAAAAAACGCATACATTAAGGGTATTGGGCACACACGTTACGCTGCAAGAAGAAATTCGACAGCAAGCCATGCAAGACCTTGGTATTAACCTTGTGTTCGAACCCAGAGGCAGTGCAGCCGTGCTGCAAAAAGCCTCTATCTCTCCCCATTCGTTTGATTTATATGAGCAGTGGTCCAATAGCATTAATGTGCTGTGGCAGTCTGGCTCTATTCAAAGTATTGATACTCAGCGAATTACTAACTGGAATGAGATCAATGATTTATCTAAAACCGGTAGGCTAACGCCCAGCGCTCGGATGGGGGCAGGCGATGCTCCGCATAAAATTCTTTATGTTCAAGACAATGATGAAATCGGCTTAACACCTAGCGAACGTGTTAGTTATTTACCTTATGTGCACAACGTCGATTCATTTGGTTATAACACGAATGTGATTACGCCTGGTATTGCATATGAAACAGAAAGCTGGGGTTGGCTACTTGATAGAAAATATGCAGGAAAAGTCGCCATTGTTAACGCGCCAACGATTGGTATTTTCGATTTAGCGTTAGCGGCTCAAGCGAAAGGCTTAGTAAAAATTCAAGATATTGGTGCTATTACCAAAGTGGAGCTTGACCAACTATTTAATGTGCTAATAAAAATGAAGAAAGAAGGCCACTTTAGTGGGTTTTGGACCTCGGTGCCGGAGTCAGTCAACTTCATGGCCTCTGAGCGAGTGGTCATTGAGAGCATGTTTAGCCCGGCTGTTTCTGCATTAAACGGTCAAGGTGTGCCTGTCAGATACGCGGCACCAAAAGAAGGGTATCGAGGTTGGCATGGTGTTATGTGCTTATCATCTGCCACACAGGGCAAAGCAAAAGATGTCGCTTACGAATACATGAACTGGTGGTTATCAGGCTGGCCAGGTGCCTTTATTGCTCGACAAGGTTATTACATTTCAAACCCACAACGTTCTCGATCTTACTTATCTAAAGCGGAGTGGAATTATTGGTATGAAGGTAAAACTGCATCAGAGTCATTAAAAGGCACCGATGGCGAAATATCCGTGCAAAAAGGGGATATACGCACAGGCGGGAGTTATCAACAGCGCTTAAGTAATGTGGCGGTTTGGAACACTGTTATGCCCACATATGATTACAGCTTACAAAAGTGGTATGAGTTTATTAGCGCTTAGGGGCAGTTGATGCAAATACGTTCGCTGCATACACAAGTCAATATTGTTTTGCTTTTCTTAACGATTACATTATTGGTAAAAGTTTTTTCTGCACATTACAGTTTTTCAACTCTTATTAAAAACCAAGTTATTTTATCTCAATCACACCATAATGTAGGAGTGATATACGAGCTTGAGCGTGATGTCATTGATCTGCAGCGCAACCTTCTTATATACAAAGAAACAGGCAGTGATAGTTCGATACATCGGTTTCATACGGTGATTGAAAATGTGAATGATCGTATTAATGATTTATCAGGTGATGTGGGGAGTGATGATTCTTTTTTAGTTGGAAAAGAAATTTTCTCCCGTATGGTGTCACACATTCAAGATTATGAAGATAATTTCACCTCTGTTATTACCGCTAAAGCCCAGCAGCAAGCCTCTATTGAACTAATAGAGAATAGAATTAAAAATTTAGAGAACAATATAAATAATAACCAGTCATTATCCGTAATGATGCAGAATTATGTTTTTGAACTTAGCCAAAACATGAATAGTTACTTACAAAGTTTAGACCCAGAAGAAATTAGTAAGTTTAATAATGTTATTCATGAATTTACTAATAAGCTAGATGCGGTTAAAAATGAAAATAAAATTGATACTTTGAACGTAATAAAAAAAGAATTTAGGCGTCTAATTCAATTGAATAGAGGCTATTTGTATTTGGTTAACGTGGTTATGGCAGGATCAGCAAACGAGTTTTTATTTTTAACTAAAAAGATAAGAGAAAACGCCATTATAAAGCAAAGTGAAATGGAGAGGTTAGCGGATATATCGTCGCGCAATGCACAGTTTGTAAACGGTGTTGTTAGTAGTCTATTTATGTTGATTATATTATCCATTACTTGGTTTTTGTCGAGAAGAATTCTATTGCCAATTAAAAACATTACAGATGTTTTTAATGTTTTATCTCGAGGTGATGATATTAGTGTCATTCCTAATACAAATGCCAAAAATGAAATTGGCAATCTAGCAAGAGCAGCCGAGGTATTTCATCAAAATAATAGATTAACACAAAAATTACTGGTTGAGTCTCAAGATATGATCGCCAATCAAGAGGTGTTAAACATTCAATTAGAAGAAGAAAAGAAAAAAGCAGAAATGGCCGCCGAATCAAAAAGCATGTTTCTAGCTAATATGAGTCACGAGATACGCACGCCAATGAACGGCATTGTTGGGCTGGTTGACCTGGTATTAAAAACAGATTTGACGAGTAAACAAAGACGATATTTAGACCGCATTGCCTATTCGGGCCAAATTATGATGAACGTCATAAATGATATTTTAGATTTCTCTAAAATTGAAGCGGGCAAGATGGAAATAGAATCAGTCGAGTTTGATGTAAATAGTGTTATTGAAAATGTGATCTCATCAATGTTAGTTAGGGTAAAAGATAAATCATTAGACTTTAAAGTTTGGGTCACGCCAATTGTACCAAAAATACTAAAGGGCGATCCGCTCAGAATAAGTCAGGTGTTGCTCAACTTGTGCAGTAACTCTATTAAGTTTACCGATCAAGGCGGCAGCATTGCCATTAAGTTTGATTATATCGACAACATGTTTTGTTTTAGTGTTCATGACACCGGTATTGGCATGAGTCCGCAGCAAGTAGAATCCATTTTTGAATC
This sequence comes from Bermanella sp., assembly GCA_034111105.1. GTDB lineage: Bacteria > Pseudomonadota > Gammaproteobacteria > Pseudomonadales > Oceanobacteraceae > Bermanella. The sequence continues at coordinate 3,670 of JAWUXY010000063.1, forward strand.
TTTTACACAGGCGGATGGTTCGATTAGTCGAAAATATGGTGGAACAGGCTTGGGCCTTACCATTGTTGAGCAGTTAGTAAAATTGATGGGGGGGCAGATTATGGTTGAATCAACTGCTGGTGTCGGCACAGGTATATTTGTGCGTATAGATTGTGAATTATTAAATGATGTACCAGTATTAGCACCATTAGAGCAAGTCTCGCCTACAGTGCATTATATCGGCCGTAATGGTAAACCATCGGCCCTTAAGTATGTATTAGAAGGTCTTAATGTGACATTAGAAGACTTGAGTCAATTTCGAGGGGATTCTAATTTTATTTGTGCCTTACCAGAGCATAAGCTCATCATATTTGAAGGAATGCAAGCATTAGATACGTTGACGATTACACGCTGTATAGATGCAAACACAAAGTTATTTTGTATACTAAATTCAAATGAAAGCGCTGAAAAAGAAAAACTCAAAGAATTAGATCAAGTTGAAATATTGCAGCACCCTTTTTCACCAAAGCAGTATCAAATATTCTTTAAACGTATACTGGGGTTAAAAGTCGAAGACTCTAAAACTCAGGTTAATGTGGCTAAAACTAAGTGTGTAATATCTGGCCATGTTTTATTAGTTGAAGATAATGCAATAAACCAAATCGTTGCTGGTGATATGTTAGAAAGCTTAGGGGTGACGTTTGATCTAGCTGAAGATGGCATACAAGCCGTCGAGGCTATTAAGAGCAAAGACTATGATTTAGTGTTTATGGATGTACAAATGCCAAAAATGGATGGCTATACCGCCACTAAAACTGTCAGGGCATGTGGTATTGATAACGTCATCATATGTGGGTTATCAGCAAATGCGTTAAAAGAAGACCTTGAGCGTGCGCAAGAATCAGGGATGAATGACTACCTTACTAAACCTTTGAAACAAGATAGCTTAAGACTCATGCTCGAAAAATACCTTTCAAGTACACCACCTGCCGTGATGTGATTATGTTTAATCTAATGGATTGATTTATATTGATTTTTCGTAATCTCAGTTTTTCATTTATACCTTCCCATCTTAATGCCTAAGTTGCATCTATATTGGTGCACCCTTGATGTTTTTAGTTACTCGTCCTTTATGCAATGCGCACTGATTTAATGCCTGCTTGATTTTACTTGAACTTAAATGAATCATTTTTTCTTGTTATTAAATCCAATACCGTATTAACCCCCTCTATTACCTCGCTTTTTTAAAAAATGTAAGACTGGAATGCTTGTTGCAAAACCCTAGTTAGATTCGAGTGACGTTCGCTTGTTATTATAAAACTGAGTTAATCTCTAGGAGAGACCTATGTCCTATTTAATGCCTTCCGAGTTTGTCACCAAAATGGTGGACGCAGGCGAGTCGAAAGTCTTTATGTCGACCCGTGATACTTTAATAAGGGGCTTTATGGCTGGCGCTATATTAGCCTTGGCCGCAGTATTTGCGATTACGATTGCAGTGCAAACAGGTTCATTTTTGCTGGGGGCCATTTTATTTCCCGTTGGTTTTTGTATGCTTTACCTAATGGGTTTTGACCTGTTAACAGGGGTTTTTGTGTTAGCACCATTAGCGCTTTTAGATAAACGACCAGGTGTGACTGTAAAGGGTGTTTTACGTAACTGGGGCTTGGTTTTTGTAGGTAACTTTGCTGGCGCATTAACCGTTGCTTTTATGATGGCCTTTATTTTTACATATGGTTTTAATGTTGATGCAGGTGCCATTGGCGCTAAGATTGCGGGCATCGGTGAAGCGCGTACTCTTGGGTATGCTGAGTATGGTGTTGCAGGTTGGTTCACTATTTTTATTCGTGGCATGTTGTGCAACTGGATGGTGTCGTTAGGTGTTGTTGGCGCGATGATTTCAACAAACGTATCTGGCAAAGTGATCGCCATGTGGATGCCTATTTTCTTATTCTTTTACATGGGTTTTGAACACTCAGTTGTTAACATGTTTTTATTCCCATTCGGGATCATTATGGGAGGTGAATTTTCGGTTAGTGATTACTTAATTTGGAACGAAATCCCAACTGCACTTGGTAACTTAGTTGGTGGTTTAGCATTCACAGGTTTAACCCTTTATACCACGCATGTACGTACGGGTGCTAAGCGTGCGCCTGTGGTGAGAGGTACAGAACAAGCCGCTTAATAGTTAAATAAAGTTGACCGTCTTTTATAGAAAGACGGTTTTCATTTAATGCTTAAATAAGGACAATGTGATGACGCGCGATGAAGTAACCGAATTGATTGTTTTACAAAAACAGCGCAAAGAATTGACATGGCCAGAATTAGCGGATGCAATTGGCCAAAGTAAAGAATGGGCAACGGCTGCATTGCTAGGACAAATGACATTAACTAAGCAACAAGCAGGTACCGTCGGCGAAATGTTAGCGTTACCAGAAGACGCTGTGCTGCAATTACAGGTGGTTCCATATAAAGGCTCATTACCAACAGCGGTGCCGACGGATCCTCTTATCTACCGTTTTTACGAATTAATTAATGTGTATGGCTCAACCTTTAAAGCGCTGATTCATGAAGAATTTGGTGATGGAATTATGAGTGCAATTGACTTTAATATGGACTTGCAACGTGAAGCTGACCCTAAAGGGGATCGAGTATCGATCACCATGAGTGGCAAATTTTTACCGTACAAATCTTATTAATAATAAAAATAAATATGCCAGTGCTCATTGCTGGCATTGTTAAAGTGAGCACCTATGCCTAAGCGTTTATCTATATCGTTTGGCCAGTTTAGTGATAAAGGCGTTAAGCCCATTAATCAGGATTTTCATGGCGTTTCTACGCCGTCAGATTCATTATTAAGCACAAAAGGTATTGCCATTGCGTTAGCGGATGGCATTAGCAGCTCTCAACTGAGCCAAGAAGCCAGTGCGGCATCTGTGCATGCCTTGATGGAAGATTATTATTGCACCTCTCAGGCGTGGTCCGTAAAAACCAGTGTGCATAAAGTGTTGAATGCCACTAACTCTTGGCTACATGGGCAGACTCGGCGTAGTCAATATCGCAGCGACTTTAATAAAGGATATGTGTGCACACTGAGCGCGATTATATTAAAATCTACGACGGCTCATATTTTTCATGTGGGTGATTGTCGTGTTTATCGACTGCGTGATAATGAGTTAGAGCAATTGACGCAAGATCATCGGGTGCGTATTTCTGAGCATGAAGATTACCTAAGTCGAGCCATGGGCTTTCATCCATATTTAGAGATGGATTACACCTGTGTACCACTTAAAAATAGTGATGTATTTCTATTAATGACAGACGGGGTTTATGAACATATATCGGGTGCATTCATGCAATCGACAGTGCGTGAATATGCTCAAACATTAGATCAAGCGGCACAAATATTTGTACAGCAAGCAATCAAACATGGCAGTACCGATAATTTAACGGCACAAATTATTTGTATCGATGAATTACCGTTACAAAGTGAAATTGAATTATTTGAACAACTAACACAATTGCCTTTTTCACCCCCATTAGATGTCGGTGCAACGATTGACAATTGGCATATTATTCGATCACTTTATGTGAGCAGTCGCAGCCATGTCTATTTAGCCGAAAATTGTTATGACCCATCTGAGCAGGTGGTGGTAAAAATTCCATCCGTTGAACAACAAAAAGACACGGCCTACCTTGATCGTTTTTTAATGGAAGACTGGATTGCTCAGCGCTTAAATAATCCTCATGTCGTAAAGTCACCAGAACAAGAAAAAAAGAGCTTCATTTATAGTGTTATGGAATATGTACCAGGGCGAACCCTGACACAATGGATGCGTGATAATCCTAAACCCGATTTAGAGTCGGTTAGAGTTATTGTCGAGCAAATCGCAAAAGGGCTACAAGCATTTCATCGTTTAGAAATGCTACATCAAGATTGCAGACCAGAAAATATCCTGATCGATGCCTATGGACAAGTAAAATTGATCGATTTTGGTTCGGCAAAAGTAGCGGGTATCTTAGAAATAAATAGCCCTTTGATTCGAAGCCAAAGCTTAGGCACTGCGCAATTTATGGCGCCTGAATATTTTATGGGTGAGGGTGGCCGTAATGCTTCGGATATATTTTCATTGGGCGTCATTACCTACCATATGCTAAAAGGCGAGTTACCGTATGGCGCTGAAGTTGCTCGTTGTAAAAGTCGTTATGCGCAATTGAAACTTAAATATAAAAGTGTTCTGGATGATAAGCGTGATTTACCTGCTTGGCTGGATTCGGTACTCAAAAAAGCCACTCATATTCAGCCTCATTTACGTTATCAAGAGCTGTCAGAGTTTATTTATGATTTACGCCATCCGACAGATAAAATGCTAAACCAAGCAAAAGGGCCACTACTGGAACGTAACCCAATTGCATTTTGGCAAAGTGTATCGGCGGTATTGTTTGTATTGGTTATTGTGTTGTTTTATCGACTCAATTTATAAGCAGCCCTTATTTAGATACGCCTTTCTTGTTTCATCACCCCCATACACAATCAGTAATAAATAGATAATGGCGGATATATATTGAATATGTCCCGTTACCGCCAATATAAAATTAACCAATGCACCCAGCGTAAACATTGCCCACAGTGGTAAATGTACTTTTCGATTGGCTAAAACAGCCACAAGCAAAAACGGTACGCCGGTGAGCAGGCCAAGATAATGACCATTGATGATTTCACGGATAGACATAATGCTAATGCCAATAAACCAGCCCCATTCAGGGGGCTCTCTAAATATCGGTTCTTTTAATGCAGGTTCATTCATTCTTTTAACCTTAGTTTTCACTTGC
>JAWUXY010000064.1:0-25093 GCA_034111105.1 Bermanella sp.
CGCAGAAGATGGTCATTAGGCACAAGCTCGTCAATGGAAACGAACTCAAGTTGCGACTGTGTTTGGGGGCGGTCATTTAGCATGGCCCTATTATAAAAAATCCTCACCTAAAAAGGCGAGGACTTTGTCAGCAGTCTGAGCCTGACTGTGTCAGGCTTTTTTATTGCTTTTTAATCGGTCGATATGAAAACAGTTTTATCGACTCGATTTCCGGTGATAATACCGCTGTTAAAATTAGGATTTAATTGACCAACTTGTGCTTTTACTATTTCGACATTGGTATTGCAGCTGCCATTTGCCCGTCTGGTAAAATCGGCCGCGGGTAAAACATATGAACCTGTATCAGCCAGCCCAATAATATCATGGGTGTCGTTGATACTATTTAAACAGGTGGTAAAAATACTGATATTAACGGAGTGATTATCATCGGTAGTCTGCCAGTTTATTTGTAAATCATTGCTTCTACTGTGCGTTTCATTACTCAATGGTGCGGTTATAGAAAAAATATCAGGCAATGTAACATAACTACCCACAGCATCTTGAAAAGAATCCCGTAGTAGTGATACATAATAGGTGTTGTTATTAGAAGTAGGAATAAAGCCTGAATACCAAATATCACCCTGAATTCTAAAACCTAAAAAACTATAAAAAAATGTTCCTCCTTCTTTTACGTTTGTAGAATTATTGGCGACATAACTTAGCTCTGAAAAAAGATCGCCTGAATCCCCAGAAAAATCAGAAGGGTCATAGTTGTATGCCCATAACGTATCGCCATCACTTAGTTTTATGTTCGTTGTAGACGCAGGCCCATCAGGCTTTAGCTCGATATTAATATATGCCTTTCCGGTATTACCGGCTGTAATGTGAATGTTGGCATGAGTATTCGTAGTATTTACGATATCTGAATTGACAGTATCATTATCACTGCCGCAGCCCACAAGCGCTAAACCTATAATTGATACAAAGTAAATATACATATTTTTTAAAATATTTATTTTAAACATCATTTAAAATGCTCTCTGTAAACCAATTGTAAAGTGTTTTAAGTCTTGATCTAAAATATTTTTGGTGACGCCGGCATTGATAGTGAAGCCCCATTTACGTTTTAATGGAAACCACAAGCCAGCACTTAGTCCAAAGGTGGTGTCATGCTTGTCAGAAAATTTGGTACTACCATGGTGAGCACTGGCATCATAATAAACAGCGCTCGCCCCAACCAATAGTTCCGGCCAGCCAAGATCCAAATGACCATTTATAGAAAAACGACCTCCTTTTAATTCTATATAGCTGTTTGAATGGCCTTTAACTTTAAAATCTTCAAAATTTATATATGCTAACTCTAAAGAAATATATTCATAACGTTGGCCAAGCCCGAATATTGAAGTGGTACTTTCCTCATAGTCATTATTAGGGGCTTGAGTTTCACCTAGCTTAATCGATACATAATTTTCTTCTGCATAGGCGGGAGGAAATACAAATAATAAGATGAAGAGTAATGTGAATCGCATTATTAGACCAATTGCTATTAATAGTAAAATGCGCGTATTTGTCTCAAAATACCTATGTAAAGATGGATACTGGATCAAACGGCCGCATTATTTACACGGATTGTAACATCATATTAGTGGCGACAGATGGTTCTAGATTTTTAAGTTAAGATATTTACCCCCCTATTTTTATATCAGTTATAATCGCTTCAAGATAAAACAACGAGTGCCATAAACAGTATGTCCGTCCCTATACCTCAGCATATTGCCTTTTTTCGTTTATCCGCTCTTGGGGATGTGGTATTGGCGATCCCCATGATTCGAGCTTTGCAAAAAGCATGGCCGAGTTGCAAAATCACCTGGATCACAAGTTCTGCGGTTTATCCCTTACTTGAAGGCCTTGATGGCGTTGAATTTTTAGTGATTCAAAAGCCGCAAAAAATCAAAGATTACCTATCACTGCGTAAGCTATTTAAACAATACGAGTTTGATATTTTAATTGCAGCGCAAGCCAGCTTTCGTACCAACCTGATTTATCCTCACATTAACGCCAAGCGTAAAATTGGGTTTGATAATGGCCGAGCCAAAGATTTACATTCATGGTTTGTAAAAGAGCAAATACCAGGAGCTAACGAACATTTAGCAGAAGGTTTTATGGGCTTTGCAAAATACTTAGGGGTTGATACACCAAAAACAAAGCAAGAGTTCGATTGGCAGCTTTACACCAGTGAAGCAGATCAAACTTGGGCTCGTGCCACTAGAAATAATGGGTCGGATAAAAAACAAAAGTATATCGCAATCAATGCTGCGGCGAGTAAAGCCGAGCGTACTTGGAAAGCAGAGCACTACGCTCAACTCATTGATTTAGCCGTGGCCCAATACAATTGCCAAGTGGTACTAACGGGCGGCCCAGCAGAAAATGAAATCAAATTGGCTAATGATATCGAGGCCTTAGTGAAATCGGACATCGATAATCGAGTGGGTAAAACCAAACATAAACAAATAGCGGCCTTACTGGGCGAAGTGGATTGCTTAATTGCACCTGATACTGGCCCCGTTCATATTGCAGTAGCCATGAATACGCCTGTGATTGGTTTGTATGCAGTGGCTCGTTCTGGTCTATCTGGTCCGTATCAAAGCCCAGATTACACAGTGGATGCTTATCCCCTAGCAGTTGAGGCATATTTGGGTAAGCCCTATGATAAGGCTAGCTGGCATGAACGGGTACATCATCAATATGCTATGGATCTCATTACAGTGGATGATGTTTTAGAGCAGCTTTGCCAGATTTGCATAAAATAAATAGATACTCCATGTTACAAAAAAAATGTTTTACTATTTTCTAAAAACCATATAATTGCCGGCCTTTTTTCTGCTAATAAATCAAATGGAGTATGTAGATGTATTTAAAGGCAATTGGATTAGTGGCTATAATTAGTTTAAATGGATGCGGCGGTTCAGGTGGTGGTACACCTAGTGGAGCGTCTGGCACTAAAGAAGTGACTCACAATGTTGTCTTAAGTACCAACGGGGCATTAATTTCATCAAGTTATAACGATGTTTCTTCAAAATATATTGCTGATGGTGATAGCACAACGTCTAACTTTTGGGCAGGAAATATCCCTGGTGATAACCTAGTAATTGATTTTGGGCAAACAGCTAAGCTTAGTGATGTTTCTGTTTATACAAGCAACACATCTTACAACACATCGAACCCAGCCATTAAAGTAGAGTTGTCTACAGATAAGCAAACGTGGAAACGAACCATGAACCCATACGGTGCTTCAGATGTTTCTTGTTCTACATGGGCGGCGGGAGAGGGAAAATTATTTTGCGTATTTTCAGCTGAAGAAAGTGCTCGATACATGCGTGTGATCACAAATGATGGCAGTGTTCGCATTCATGAAGTAGAAGCGACAGGTACAGTAAAAGTATCGTCTAATTAAGACCATAGCCATCAACCGTAGTTGGGTTGATGGCTACAGCATGCTTATCTTTTTGTTACAAACTGACCTCTGCAAAGAAATATCTTCATTAATTCGTCATAGATACAGCGGCTTGATATTTTTAAAAGAGTGTCATGACGTATTTATCATATTTGACTATTCATATCGCAAAAACCATTCGCTGAAGCTCTGTTGATACGAGTGAGTACATCATGCAGATGCAATGAATTTAATTACAGTTGATGATGTGTGGTGCTAACTGAAGCACATTTTGATTTAAACAACTCTAAAAGCAGCGAATGGTCACATTTAGCTGGCTAAAAATTATTTATAATCACTCTTTGTTGAGCTGTCTCGTTTACATATAGATTCAGATGTTACTGGGAATGGAGAGTGAAATGTATTTAAAATTGATAGGCCTAGCGCTGCTGCTTAGTGTTACTGCATGTGGCGGTGGTGGTGATAATGATGGGTCTCGCTTTAAAAAAAATAATAATACCAAAGAAGTAAGTCAAAATGTCGCACTTGCTTCTAATGGTGCATCAATCCAATCAGCGACTTATGATTCAAACGCAGCTAAATACGCGATTGACGGCGATACAACCACATCAAATTACTGGGCAGGAAACACAGCTAATGAAAATTTTGTCATAGGCTTTCAAGACTCGGCAGAATTAACAAAAGTGGATGTATATACCAATATTTCAACGGGAGATCAAACCAGCCCCCCTATTACTATTGAGATTTCGACAAACCAAAGAACTTGGAGAACGTTGGTTGGTACGGCTAACAATGGTGGTATTCAATGCAGCAATAGTGGGTTTTCAGGTAATAAATTTCTTTGCTTTATTGCAAATGAAAACGCTCGCTATATACGCATCGGTACAAATAGCGGTAATGTGAACATTTATGAAGTAGAAGTAACAGGCACTGTAACCGTTCCTCTTAATTGATTTATTATGCCGTCGATCCATGTTTGATAGACGGCATTCCCTAATGTTTACCTTTTATATATTGTCTCTTTTTTCATTATCTGTTTCAAAACCCTGCAACTCAACAACATTACTTTACAATTCGAACTGGTTAAAATTGATACAGTAGCGCACCATTTTACGGGAGCGTTATATGAAGTATTTAGTTTTAGCAGCCTTATCGGTTTTATTAACGGCCTGTGGCTCAGAGAGTGATAAGACAACAACCTTCTTAGAGGGCTCATGGCGTTCAGAGCAAACAGGATGTGTTGATTATGATGACGACTTCACTGTATTTGGTTATGCGGTATTCAGCTTTAATGGCAACGCAGTACAGATTACTGGATATACATTTGCTGATGAAGATTGTACACAAGCAAGATCAAAGACAGTGTCGAAGGGCACATTAGCCGTATTTAATGATGTAATCCTAGCGTCAGGTGAAACGGTCACTCAGATTCAAACAACCTTAACCAGTTCACAAGAGACCCTTTATTTGGCATCAGCAGTAGAGACATATAATACCGATGAAGAGTGCGGATTTACGAACTGGGAGATAAACGTTAGCAAGGATACTTTGGCTTGCGTATCTACAGAGCTATTTAAGGATATCGCTAAGATAGAAGGTAACCAGTTGATTTTTGGTGATGAGGATTACTTAGGAGAAGACGGGTATCCAACTCAGCTATATAGTGATTCACCATGGTATAAGCAGTAACGCAATATATGTAAATAAATGGCCGATTAATTCGGCCATTTATTTTTTAAGAAGAGTATTACTTAATGCTTGGTATCACTTGGCGGCATAACATCAAATATTTTAATCGCTTGCTCACCTTCATCTCGAATGGCTTTGCCTTCAGGGGTGACCCGAGTTTGTAGCTCCGCCGCTTTGGCATCGGCTACCATTTCTTCTTCGCTTTTCATGATGTCACTGTAGTCGCAGGCTACGCATTCACGCACATCACGGCCGTCTTCGTTTTTATACATTACGAGCTTGTCCATTTCAGCACACTTTGGGCAAACAGCTCCCGCGATAAAACGCTTGGTTGCTTTGAACATGATGGTCTCATTTGAGTAGAAATTACCGGCCATTATAGCGGATTAAGGTTATCACTTGTAGGAGTCGAGTGCCCAATGCACTCTCAGCACTCGTGAGGTATACAGCTCAGCTCTCCATATCAAAAGTTGTGATACTAAAAGCAGTAAAGGGTGTGTGTCCCCATTGAAGAAACACATCCTTTAATTACTAACTGGTATTTAGAGTGGCGTTAAGCTGCCTTAATCCCAGAGTGACGCAATAGTGGCTCCACGCTTGGTTTACGTCCACGAAAGTTCTCAAACAAAACCGCAGCGTCATCTTCACCGCCACGACTAAGAATTTCATTAAAGAAAGACTGGCCCGTTTCTTTATTAAAGATCCCCTCTTCCTCAAAGCGACTGAAGGCGTCTGCGCTTAATACTTCTGCCCACTTGTAGCTGTAATACCCAGCAGCATAACCGCCGGCAAAAATATGACTAAAGCTGTGCTGGAAGCGGTTGAATTCTGGGGCGTGCACCACGGCCACTTTTTCACGAACGGCATTGATAACGTCTTGAATTGGCTGAGGGTTTTCTGGGTTATATTCAAGGTGCATTTTGAAGTCAAACAACGAAAATTCTAATTGGCGCATCATCATCATGGCGTTTTGAAAGTGCTTAGCGGCTAGCATCTTATCCAATAATTCTTTTGGTAATGGCTCGCCCGTTTCAACATGACCTGAGATAAAGGCTAACGCCTCTGGCTCCCAGCACCAGTTCTCTAAGAACTGGCTTGGTAGTTCAACGGCGTCCCAAGCGACACCATTAATGCCACTGACCGCAGCCGTGTTCACCTTAGTAAGCATGTGATGTATCCCATGGCCAAATTCATGGAATAACGTGGTGAGCTCATCGTGCGTCAATAATGCAGGCTGGTCACCCACTGGCGCAGTGAAGTTACACACAAGGTAGGCAACAGGCACTTGTTGTTCGCCATTAGCCTTAGTTCGGCGAACACGGCATTCATCCATCCATGCGCCACCGCGTTTTTTGGCGCGGGCGTATAGGTCGAAATAAAATTGTGCGATAAGGCCACCGTCTTTTTTGATGCTAAATAATTGGGCATCTGGGTGATAAAGATCACCGTTTTCGACGCTAGCACTGGTGACCTCTTCGATGGAGACACCAAATAAACGGTTAGCCACTTCAAATAACCCAGCCAGTACTTTAGGTGCTGGCAAGTATGGCCTGATTTCTTCTTGGCTGACACTGTAGCGATCTTGTTTTAGCTGTTCGCCATAATAGGTCACATCCCATGGATTTAAATCGTCAGTGCCGCTTTGCTCTTTCGCAAACGTTTTTAGCTGCGCGTATTCTTGCTCGGCTTGTGCTTTTGATTTAACGGCTAGATCTTCTAAAAAGCCGACCACTTGTTCAGGGGAGTCAGCCATTTTACTGGCCAGTGAATAATGAGCGTAGCTGTCAAAACCTAATAAATGAGCAAGCTCATGACGCAGTTTTAGAATCTCGGCCATGTTGCTTGAGTTATCAAACGCTCCTGCATTAGGACCTTGATCAGATGCACGGGTGGCAAACGCGGTGTACATTTCTTCGCGTAGTTCACGGTTGTCACAGTACGTCATGACAGGCAGGTAGCATGGGAAGTCTAGGGTTAATAGGTAACCGCTTTTATCTTGCGCTTTCGCGGTTTGCTCAAAGCCGGCCAGTGAACTCTCAGGAATACCGGCTAATTCAGTTTTGTTGGTAATCAGCTTTTGCCATTTGCTCGTGGCGTCTAATACATTCTCCCCAAATTTACTGGAAAGCTCACTTAGGCGGGCTTTAATTTCGCCGTAACGCTTTTTCTTCTCGGCGGTTAAGTCAACACCGGCTAAGTGAAAATCGCGTAAAGCATTATTAATGGCTTTTTGCTGGGCACGGTTAAGAGATGTAAATTCAGGGCTGTCTTTAATAGCTTGATAAGCTTGCTGTAAGTCTTTGTTTTGCCCGACTTCAGTGCTGTAAGCCGAAAGCTTAGGTAGGCATGCATTGTAGGCAGCCCGAAGCTCATCACTGTTCATGACACTGTTTAAATGGCTAACAGGGCTCCATGCTTTGCTGAGAGTGTCATCTAGTTCTTCGAGTACCTCGACTAAGCTTGCCCAGCTAGGGTTTGTCTGTTGGCTCAGGGTTTTGATGGCGTCGAGGTTGGCATCTAAATGTTTGGTAATGGCGGCTTCAATCTTATCCACAGGGATTTCATTAAACTTAGGTAACGCTTGGGGATTGTTTAGGGTCTGTGTCATGGTTGCCATCGGTGATTGATTCATTAAAGTGTCTAAGTTACAAGGTTGGGCCGCTTGCCAGTATTTCAAGGTGCTTCAACCTAAATGACGCATAAAGGTCTATGAAGTATAAAAGGAAAGCACATGAGTTCAATTCGCAGCTTTAAAGGCATGACCCCTAAACTGGGTAAAAAGGTATTTGTTGATGACAGCGCGGTGGTGATTGGTGATGTGGAACTTGGTCAGGATGTATCTGTTTGGCCAAATACTGTGATTCGTGGCGATATGCACAGCATCAAAATCGGTGAGCGCTGCAGTATTCAAGATGGTTCCATTTTACATATTACCCATGCGAGTGATTATAACCCTGGAGGTTATCCGTTGACGTTAGGTGACGATGTGACTGTGGGTCATATGGCCATGTTACATGGCTGCACCATTGGTAATCAGGTATTAATTGGTATGCAGGCCATGGTGATGGACGGCGCGATTATAGAAGATCAAGTGGTGATTGGGGCTGGTTCACTTGTACCTCCTGGCAAAACCTTGAACAGTGGACACCTTTACGTGGGTAGACCAGCAAAGGCGGTGCGCATTCTTAATGAAAAAGAGCTTAGCTATTTTAAATACACGGCCGCAAATTATGTGAAGCTAAAGGACGAGTATTTAGCCGAGTTGTAATAAGTAGATTAATTGGCATTTTAAATGTGACGCAGTGTTGATAAAGGACAGCTAATACCATCAGCCTATTTAAATCTGCTGCTTGTTTGTTATGGTGGCGCTTCTGGAAGTATCTTCTGTGTTCAGGATGAACGATGTCACAAGCAATAATTATCTTTTGCTTGGTAATGTGTCTGTTATTACCAAGTCTTCTTTATGCCAAAAACCAATTTACCCCTCTTGTTTTAGCTAAGCACTTTAATGGCGCGATGCAGAGCCCTGCTTATTGGAGCAGTGAGAAACTAGACGGAATTCGCTGCTATTGGGATGGTAAACAGCTATTAACTCGTAATGGTAACGCTATACACGCCCCCACTTGGTTTACCCAGTCATTACCTAAGCAGGCGCTTGATGGTGAATTATGGGCGGGTCGTAATGGTTATCAAACGGTTAGCAAAATTGTCTTGGATCAAACACCTGATGATCGCCAATGGCGTAAAATTAGCTACCAAGTCTTCGATTTACCACAAAGTAATGCCCCTTTTGAGTTACGCCAGAAAATGCTAAAAGGATTGCTAGAGAATGAATCGTCTAAGCATGTTTATTGGGTTGAGCAGACTAAGTTAGAAAGTTTGGCCGCTATCGAAAAAGCATTAGCCAAGATAGTTGACCAAGGCGGTGAGGGTTTAATGCTGCGCACACCTGGCAGCTTATATGAAAGTGGGCGAAGCGAGCATTTATTAAAATTAAAGATTCGACAAGATAGCGAGGCACGGGTTATTGCGTACCAAGCTGGTCGCGGTAAATATGAAAACATGCTCGGTGCGGTTTGGGTTGAGCTAGAGAATGGAAAGATGTTTAAAATTGGCACAGGCTTTAGTGATGCTGAACGTAAAACCCCGCCGCCCATTGGCAGTGACATAACATTTTCCCACCAAGGGTTTACTGAAAAAGGTCTACCAAGGTTTGCAAGCTTTGAGCGTGTTAAAGTAAAAGAATAAATATTTGTATCGGATCAATAAAAAAGTGGCTCATGCCACTTTTTATTTTTGTTTAACCTCTTAAGTGAGAGCCCAATCAATACCCGCGGCTTTTCCCATACAGGGCCACTCTTGCCATATTGATGTTGTGTTGCCTTTTTCTTTTTTTACAAAGTCTTTGAATCCAGCACTTTCATAATGCCGCTCTGCAGGCATCATCTTATTGACAGTATTGTAGACTAAAGCATCTAATCGATTACCGAGATCTTCCCCGACTAATTGATGGGCCACTACATTTGCCAACGTCATATCCCAAGGAATAAGCGGCATGCCGACACGGCTAATGTAACGGTCGTTTAATTCTTCAAATAAACGGTGTGCCAAATAGGATTCATCCATCATCGCCATTAAGCCAACATGATGATTAGGTAAATTCGGCGGTGAAATAAAATATTTCTCAGCAATGCGTAAAAATGGAAACACATGATCTTCGATGCCGGCTTTTTGTGATGCCTCTTTTAGAGCGTCTAAGAATTCCGGTACGTGATGAATGTACTCCATAGCAAAGTGCTTGAGAGATTCTAGTTCATTGTCTTTTTCGATTTTTAGGCGGTCATGTAAGGTTTCAATATGAAACGTTAAGTGGCGTTCTAGGCTGTGCGTCCGTTCTTCATGATAAAAGGCGTTGCTAATAATGGAGCGTAATGTATCAACTCGCATTGTTGTCTCCTTGCAAACAGGTGGCTTATTTTTAAGGGCCTAATTTGCTCAATTTTTTAATTTTTATTATCGAATATATTCTTTTTATTGTTCTCGATTGACGCGTTTAAGTTACGAAAAATACGAATTATTAACAATGGCAATTACGCCCATTTTTAGAAGATAAATCCATAAGAATATATCTGTCATTCGTTTTTATTGTTAGCACTGAGTTGATGCAGTTAAGCCTAGTACAAGGTGAGTCGAATGCGAGAAAAAAGTGCATGAGTCGATTATTCTGTGAGAAGGTTGGCATTATGTTGCATGATTTTAGGCAGCACGACTAATTGCCAGACAGCACGACCAATCAAGAAGGCAAATAAGGCTGACCATAATCCATGTATTGGCCAGTGATCTAATAGGGCTTGTAGCGGAAGAAACAAACCAAATACTCCAAACAATACGCTGTTGCGCATGGCTTTACCCGCTGCTAAGCCAATAAATATGCCGTCTAACCAATAACAGGCAAAACCAGCGAGCGGTAAAAAGATTAACCAATAATGCAACTGGTTTAATATTACAAGAACATCGCCTTGGCTGGTGAGCAAACCAATAATTAAATCATTGGCTATCCATAATACGAACGAAAACCCAATAGCAAATATAAAAGACCATAATCCACTGGCTGCGATCACTTGTTTAATGCGATGCAGTTTTTTATCGGCCAATGCTTTTCCTACCAGCGACTCTGATGCAATTGCAAAGCCATCTAATGCGTTACTAATAAACATGAGTAAATTAATTAAAATAGCATTGGCACTTAATAGCGCTGTACTGTGCTGAGCACCTTTTGTCATAAAAAATGCGAATGTAAATAATAAGAAAAAAGTACGAATAAATAATTGAATATTAAGTTGTAAAAATCCACTGAAGAAGGTTTTTGCAAACGCAAAAGATGGGCCATTAAATAATTTTGGTTTAATAAAATACGTCGCAAGGGTGAGCTGTACCGTTTCAGCGATATTACTGGCATAGGCAACACCCGCACTATTGAGGTTCAGCCCATAAACAAAGCCATAATTTAAACTGCCGTTTAATATATTGGTGATCACTAAGATCACTAATGTTTCACGGGTTCGCCCAAGGCCAATTAAATATCCTAGTGCTACGTAATTGAGCAAACTAACCGGTGCAAAGTAAAAACGGATATTTAAATACTGCTCACTTAAGGGCGTGATATCGGCAACCGCGTCTACAATATGGAGCATAAAACCAATTAACGGATTGGCAATGATCATTAGCAGTAGACCAATTGAGCAGGCCAGTAACACTGCGCTTTGAAGTACGCCGTTCAATTGCAGTGGATGTTGATAATGTTTGGCTACCATGGCGGTTGTGCCCATGCGTAAAAATGCAAAACTCCAAAAAACGAAGGTAAACAAGCTGGTGCCCATGGCAACCGCCGCTAAATAACGGCTATCGTCTAGATGACCTAATATCGCAGTATCCACTAATCCTAGTAACGGCACGGATATATTCGACAGCATTACTGGAATGGCAAGCTGCCATAATTGTCGATGTATTGGGTGAGAGGAATTCAATAGGATTCACTGTTTCATTCAGAGTCGATAAAATTAAGCGATAGAAGTTAGAAACCACTACATATCGGCGGCGGTTGTTGGCATTATGTGGCGACTCAACGGAGAACATTATGCGTCAGCACTTATTAATTGTCTTGTGTACCTTTTCTTTGGTTTTGGCCGGTTGCAGTGAACCCATGCCAGAAAGTTACCAGCCCTTGCCGCAGAGTATCAAACTGACAGGTGTAAACTTGTATGACCAAAACGGGCAAACCATTCATGAGCAAAACTTTGAAGGTCGATGGAGCTTAGTTTTTTTTGGTTACACTTATTGCCCAGATGTTTGCCCAACAACGTTAGCTGAGTTAAATCGAGTGGCGAGCAAGGTCACGAGCCCTGATCTTCAAGTAGCCCTTGTATCAGTTGACCCAGAAAGAGATACGCCCACGCAGCTTAAAAGCTACATCGAATACTTTAATCCTAAGTTCCAAGCGTGGAGCGGTGAGATCAATAACATTGAGATGTTGGCTCGCCAAATGCACATTTTCTTTCAAAAACAGCCCCACGGCGAAAGCTATTTGATGGATCATAGCTCTCAGGTGGTATTGGTAAATCCACAAGGTGAATACGAAGGCTTCTTTACTGCGCCGTTAAATCCTCAAGATATGAGTGATTACTTGAACAGTAAAATTTAATGGACGCTTTTTATTAAGGCTGTTTTATGAGTCGATAGCCGCTTTGGCTTAATAAAAAGAAAAACGCGCTGGTCAGTACAATGCTTGGGCCAGCTGGTGTATCAAAGTAATACGATAATCCTAATCCCATGGCCACGGCCAACATACTGATAATGGTCGCTAAGGCGGCCATTTGTTTTGGCCCTTGGCTTAATGGGCGTGCGGCAGCGGCAGGAATGATCAGCAATGCTGTAATCAGTAATACGCCGACCAATTTCATCGCACCGGCAATCACAACAGCCAATAACACCATAAACAATAAGCGTAAGCGCGCTACTTGATAACCTTCAACCTGTGCTAACTCTTCTGACACACTGGCGGCTAATAAGCCTTTCCACATGCGCGATAACACCAGCAGCACCAAGGCGCTGCCAATGGCTAAGGTGATCAAGTCTTCACGGTTGACGGCCAATAAATCCCCAAATAAATAGGCGTTAATATCAATGCGCACCGTGTCCACAAGGCTCAGCGTGACAAGCCCGGCTGCCAGTGTGGTATGGGCCATTAACCCCAGTAAGGTGTCGCTGGGGATAAAGTGCTGGCGTTGTAGGCTCGCTAAAATTAAAGCGACAAACACGGCGCACAATACGATGGCTAAGTTCAATTGCACATCAAACATGAACCCCAGTGTAATGCCCAATAGTGCACTGTGGGCAAGAGTGTCGCCAAAGTAGGCCATACGACGCCAAACGATGAATGAACCAAGTGGCCCGCTCATTAAACTGAGTAACCAGCCTGCTAATAGTGAATCCAACAACCACATCATGTTAGTGCGCTCCTTTGTCGTCGTGAGCGTGATCATGAGAGCAGTGCTCGTCATGGGTGTGGTCGTGATGATGGGTATAAGGCACTAAATGAGCTGGCATCGAACGCCCAAATAACTCTAAGTAACTTGGGTCGTTTTGCACGGTTTGCGGATGCCCCTCACAACAAATGTGGCCATTTAAGCAAATCACTTTATTGGTGGCGGCCATTACTAGGTGCAAGTCATGGCTAACCATAAGTACGCCGCAGTTAAGCTCATCTTTTAAATCGCTGATAAGGTGATACAGCTCAGCTTGGCCGCTCACGTCTAGCCCTTGTACGGGTTCATCAAGTACTAGTAATTCTGGGTTGGATAATAGCGCACGGGCCAGCAGGACTCGCTGTAACTCCCCACCGGATAATCTTTGCATGGGGCGTTTAAGCAAGTCAGTAATACTGAGGCGTTCACAAACACGCATTAATTGGCTTTTATGATAGCGCTTGGCCAGCTCTAAAAAGTGTTTAACGCTTAATGGCAGAGTGTCAGGCAGGCTCATTTTTTGGGGCATGTAGCCAATTCGCAGGTCGGGCAAACTGATGCGTTGACCGCTGCTGAGGGTCTCTAGGCCAAGTGCGAGTTTCAGTAATGAGCTTTTACCCGCCCCGTTTGGGCCGATTAAGGTGACGATTTCACCGCGGTGAATCTCAAGGTTCACATCTTTGAGAATGGCGCGGCCTTGGCGAACAAAACTGACATTGCGCAGCTTAATTAAATAATCATTCATGCCAGAGGCTTTCCTTCACACTTTTTACGCCAAATAAACGGCCCATAGGGTATCATATCGTCCATTCGAACGCGGTAAAAATATAGGTTAGGGCCATGCAGGGTTTAAAAGGTTGTTTGTTGGTGGTTGTGCTGTTTTACACCTCGCAGGCATGGTCGCAGTCCACACAAGTATTGGTGTCTATTCACCCTGTGGCGTTATTAATTAAGAGTGCGTGGCCTCAGCTACAAGTCGATACTCTAATGAAGGCGAATCAGTCGCCCCATGACTTTGCCTTAAAGCCGAGTCATCGTGGCGTAATTGCACAAGCTCAGCATGTGGTTTGGCTTGGCCAAGACATGGAGCCTTACTTAACAAAAACGTTGCTGAATAAAAGCAATGTTCTTGATCTATCCGTCTTATTTGATGTGCATGTTGATGCTGGTGGTTACGGCGATGAAAACACCAAGTATGAGCAAGCATCCAATCATCATGATGAGCACGATCACGGTGATCAAGACCCGCATATTTGGCTGAACCCTGCCGCGATTAAAGACATTTTAATTATGGTGCAAAAGCAACTCGCCTTACCAACACCGGATGCATTTTTAGAAAAGTTATCCACATGGCAGTCCCAAGCCCAGTTGAATTTAGCCAAGCGTGAAAACGGGTTTGTGAGCTTTCATGACGCCTTTCATTATTGGATCGAATACTTTGAGCTTAATCAAACGGCTGTATTAGCGATACACCCTGAGCAGCCAATAGGCACACGTCACTTGTTGCAAGTGCGTGAGCTGCTAGAGCAAGGTAATGTGGCCTGTTTATTTGTAGAGCCGCAATTTAAAGCCAGTATTGTGAAAAAACTGCAGCAAGGCACAGATGTGCCAGTGGTACACATTGACCCTCTCGCGTCATCGTTTCCTGTTAAAAGTGGCCAGTTTTTAGATTTTTATGAATATTTACAACAGCAGTTTATAACCTGTTTAAATCCTAAGTAGTTGATTAAAAAGTCTTTTTTAAAATATCACTGAGGTGTGTTCGATCACCTCGTGTTTTTTCGTTTACATACCCGCTTGTCAGACTGTCGCTCAGGTCTTAGTCTGAGTACTTTAGAAAAATAAGCGATTAGTATGTCTGTAGCATTTGATGCACCTCTTACCGCAGATCGACACATCAGCTTGCAGGCCAAGTACCAGCAAGTACGTCAGTATTCTGAGCAATTAATATCGCCTTTATCAGCAGAAGATTGTGCCTTGCAAGCGGCTCCCTTTGTTAGCCCTGCAAAATGGCATCTCGCGCACACCACCTGGTTTTTTGAAACCTTTTTACTGTTAGAGCACAGCAAGGGGTATCAGCCTTTTAATTCGCAATATCAGGTTTTGTTTAATAGCTATTACAATGGTGTTGGTGAGCAGTTTGCTCGACCTAAGCGACACTTATTATCTCGCCCGTCTTTATCGGATGTACTGAATTATCGGCAGCATGTTGATCAACACATGACGGCTTTTTTTGATGCCGCCAGTGATGAGCAATTAGCATTAGTCGAATTAGGTTTAAACCACGAACAGCAGCATCAAGAGTTGTTGCTGATGGATTTAAAGTACAGCTTTTATCAAAACCCCCTCTTTCCTGTTTATGACAACCCAAAGTTAGATGTGCCTGCGCCTTTAATACATCATGATGGATTCGAAAGTTTCTCTGGAGGCTTGTTTGAAATAGGCACCAGTGGCCATGAATTTTGTTTTGACAACGAAACGCCACAGCATCAAACGTTTTTACAGCCGTTTCAGTTGAGCCGTTCGTTGGTAAACAATGCGCAGTATTTGGCTTTTGTAGAAGATGGCGGTTATGAGCAACCTCTTCTGTGGTTAAGTGATGGTTGGGCGTGGCGACAACAGCAGCAGATTGCGCATCCTTTGTATTGGGTAAACCAAAATGGTCATTGGTATGAGTACAGCTTACAAGGCTTAAGACCGTTAAACACAAACCAGGCCGTGAGCCATATTAGTTTTTACGAAGCCCATGCCTTTGCACAGTGGCAAGGCAGTCGTTTGCCTACCGAGGCTGAATGGGAAGTGGCCGCTCAACAGACTTTGTACGGCCCTCATCAAACCAGCTTGGCCCATATGTTTGATCATAATTGGCAGTGGACACAAAGTGCATATCAGCCTTATCCAAAATTCAAAGCACCAGAGGGCGCGGTTGGGGAGTACAACGGCAAGTTCATGTGCAATCAAATGGTATTACGAGGTGGCTGTGATTTAACGCCCGTCAAGCATAGTCGTATTACGTATCGCAATTTTTTCTATCCGCATGATCAATGGCCCAAACCGGGTTTTCGTTTAGCAAAAGACATAAACGAATAACGGCTCAAAGAAAAGGAGAAGCCCCATGGGGAGTCAACGTGAAGCGCAAGATGGTGTGTATTTTTATGATTATAATTTACACGAACACGACCAGCGACAAGAAATTCTCCATGGCTTAAGTGAACAGCCCAAGCGCATTTCGGCGAAATACTTTTACGATCAAGTGGGCTCAGAGTTATTCGAAGCCATAACCCAATTAGATGAGTACTACCCTACGCGTACCGAAATTCAATTACTAAAAGATTACCGCCAAAACATTATTGAGCAAGCGGGTGAAAATGCGGTCTTAATTGAGTATGGCAGTGGCGCCAGCACTAAAATTCGATTGTTGTTAGATGCGCTTAAACCTAAAGCGTATGTGCCGTTAGATATCAGTAAAGACTTCTTGTTTGATAGCGCGATTGAATTGCGACAGCAATTTCCATGGTTAGAAATCCATGCTACTTGTTTAGACTATAGGCAGCCTGCCACCTTACCCCACGGGCTATCACCCAATGCAAAAAGAGTCGCGTTTTTTCCAGGTTCTAGTTTAGGTAATTTTGACCCAGACGAGGCATTGTCTTTTTTAAAAGGTGTGCGCAGCACGGTTGGTGATAATGGCGCGATGCTGATTGGTGTTGATTTAGTAAAATCGACGACCATTTTAAACGCTGCGTATAATGATAAAAAAGGCATTACGGCGCAGTTTAATTTAAATATATTGCGCCACTTAAATCGTTTAGGTAAAGGTAACTTTAACCTAGATCACTTTGAACATGATGCATTTTTTAATGACGAAAAAAGTCGAATTGAAATGCATTTAAAAAGTAAATATGACCAAGTGGTATCGCTTTTTGGTGAACGTTTAAGTTTTAAAAAAGGTGAGTCAATTACCACAGAGTACAGCTATAAATTCAATCCCGAATCTTTTGCCCAATTTGTACAAGAAGCTGATTTTGAAAGTGAGCACTGTTGGACAGACACAAACAAAAATTTTGCATTATTTTGGCTTAAAGCAAAATAACGATCACAATATCATTAGGTGTTAAAATATAAAAAGCCACAGCCTAACCAAAGGCAGTGGCTTTTTTATATATGGCGAGTTAAGTCGCCATATATCAGGATTAATTCAGGTTTAACAGAAGCGCCTTCATATCATCAGGGTTTTTAACCGTAGTTAATGCGGCGCCTTGCTGATCTGTTTTTGCGATTAAACGCGATACCCAAAAACGCATGACCGCTAAGCGTAAAAAGTCAGGTAGATAACGTTTTTCATCCGAACTTAATGGTCGTACATTTTCATAACCTTTTACAATCGCATCCGCAATGGTTTGATCGATGGTCGCGTCGTCTTTTTTAGCCCAAGCCATAATGCAAATAGCCACATCATAAATACAATAATCATCGCCACCGGCATAAAAATCAATGACACCACTTAATTGACCATTGTCTAAAAATAAACAGTTATCCACAAATAAATCGCCGTGAATAAAACTTTTTACCAGCTGCGGGTTATTGTTCCAGTCTTGCCAAAGGCCTTGCATGGTTTTTAGTTGTTGTTTAAGTAATAGGCGATCATCATCGCTGATCACTAAAGTTTCACATTGAGCTTGTTTTTGTAACCAATAATAACCGCGAGGGTTTGCATGACCTTGCGCAAAGCTGAGTGCATTTTTGTGGATACAGGCCAACTCTTCGCCAATGGTTTGAGCATGGTTTAATGAAATATTATCAAGGTGATGACCATCTAAACACTCAAAAATCACGCCCCATTTTTCACCGACTTGAAATAAAAACTCGCCATTTATATTCGCTTTTGGTGCAGGCAATGCGCAGCCTTCTTTTTTTAAGTGAGCCAAAAACGGAATAAAGAAATTTAACTCCTGTTTATCTAACTGCTCAAAAATGGTTAAAAAATACACCGCTTTATCATTGGCAGTGTTTAGGGTGATTTTATAATTGGTGTTTTCAATGCCCGCCGCGATACCTTCAAAGGTATGCAGGCGGCCTAAGTGGTATTGGCTTAAGATAGAATCGAATTGCTTGCTATCAAGCTGGGTGTAGACAGACATGATGTCACTTCATTAATAAAAAAGAAAAATTACCAGCGGAATAAAACCCACTTAGGAACGACGAGTTTAGATTGAGTCTGACGTTTAAAGTCTTCATTATCTTGACCCACAGGAACCAAATAATAAGTGGCCCCCTCTTTCGGCACGACCTTAATCTCTTGGACTTCGCCATTTACGGTGTATTCATAATAGGTTTTATCGTCACTATGACGAATTACGATAGATGGCTCGATCGCATCAGCAGCAAAGCTAACAGAACTGACCAGTAACAGGCTCATTAATAGCCAAGATAGAATGGGTTTCATGATAAACTCACCAACAAATTGAACATTAATAGCCATTGTACGGCTACCGCCTCATAAAAGAATAGCCCCATGACAGAATCCAACGCACAAAAAGTCATATTGGTTGACGGATCATCCTATTTATTCCGCGCATTTCACGCCATTCGTGAAATGAATACCTCCAGCGGTTTTCCTACTAATGCCATTCGTGGCGTGATCAGCATGATTCGCAAGTTACAAAAAGACTATGCCGACTCAAAAATTGTAGTGGTATTTGACGCCAAAGGAAAAACCTTCCGTAACGACTTATACAGTGAATACAAAGCCAATCGACCACCGATGCCGGATGACTTGCGTGTTCAGATCCAACCTATTCACGACATTATCAAAGCCATGGGTTTACCGTTACTTGTGATCGGCGGAGTAGAGGCCGACGATGTTATCGGCACATTGGCCCTTGAAGCGAGCCAGAAAGGCATAGAGACGATTATCTCAACGGGTGATAAAGACATGGCTCAGCTCGTTACCGACCATGTAACCCTCATGAACACCATGACAGACACGTTTATGGATGTACCCGGCGTGTCTGAAAAATTTGGGGTGCGCCCAGATCAAATCATCGATTACCTCGCGTTAATGGGCGATAAGGTCGATAACATCCCTGGTGTTGAGAAGTGCGGGCCAAAAACCGCGGTTAAATGGTTAGATGCTTACGGCACCTTAAAAGGGGTCATGGAAAACGCCGATCAAGTGAAGGGTAAAGTAGGCGAAAATCTCCGCTCAGCGTTAGAGCAATTGCCTCTCTCGTACGAACTAGCCACAATTAAATGCGATGTTGAACTAGAGCTGGGCTTAGAAGACATACAAGTAAACCCTGTGGATAATGCCGCGCTGATAACGTACTTCACCGAGTATGAATTTAAGACGTGGTCGAAAGAATTATCCACAGGCAAAACAGAGACCATTAAGCCTGTAAAAGCAAATGTGGACAGAAGTTTATACACCATTTTATCCACAGAAGATGAGCTGAATAATTACATCAAAAAACTGCAAGACGCCCCCTACTTTGCCTTCGATACCGAAACCACCAGTTTGAACTATATGCAGGCCAGCATTGTGGGCGTCAGTTTTTCAACGGGCCCAAATGAAGCCGTCTATATACCACTGGCTCACGATTATTTAGATGCGCCAGAGCAGCTTGATCGTAAATGGGCGCTTGAACAACTTAAGCCGCTTTTAGAAGATGAGTCGGTCTTGAAGGTGGGTCAAAACCTGAAATACGATGCCCATGTATTAGCCAATCACGATATTCATTTACGTGGCATTGCTCATGACACCATGCTTGAAAGTTATGTGCTGAATAGCGTTAGCAGTAAACACAACATGGATGCCTTGGCCAAAGAGCACCTAGAGCATGACTGTATTTCGTTTGAGTCACTGGCGGGCAAAGGGGCCAAGCAATTAACCTTCAATCAAATTGAAGGGGAGCAAGCGGCGCAATATGCCGCAGAAGACGCCGACATTACGTTGCGCTTGCACGAAGTGCTTAATCAAAAGCTAAGTGAGAGTGAGTCATTACTATCTTTGTATCAAAATGTTGAGCTGCCACTTGTGCAAGTGCTTACTTATATGGAGAAGCAAGGCGCCTATGTGAATGCGACTAAGCTGCACCAGCAAAGCGAATCCATACGTGTGCGCTTGGCTGAACTAGAAAAACAAGCCTTTGAGTTAGCCGGTGAAGAGTTCAATTTGAACTCACCTAAACAGCTGCAAACCATCTTTTTTGAGAAATTAGAATTGCCAATTATCAAGAAAACCCCTAAAGGCCAGCCGTCTACCGCTGAAGAAGTATTGGTGGAATTAAGCCTTACCTACGAGCTGCCCAAAGTGATTCTAGAGCACCGTGGCCTTGCCAAATTAAAGAATACGTATACCGATAAGTTACCATTGATGATTCACCCTGCCACTGGCCGAGTGCATACGTCTTACCAGCAAGCGGTGACAGCAACGGGCCGTTTATCGTCGACGGATCCTAATCTACAAAACATCCCAATCCGTAACGAAGAAGGCCGAAAAATTCGCCAAGCCTTTGAAGCACCCAAGGGCTCAATCATGGTGGCAGCGGATTATAGTCAAATTGAATTGCGCATTATGGCCCATTTATCTGGGGACAAAGGTTTGCTGGATGCGTTCGCCCAAGGAAAAGATATCCACAAGGCGACCGCCGCTGAAATCATGGGTGTGGATGAAGCCGATGTGACCAGCGAACAGCGTCGCCATGCGAAAGCTGTTAACTTCGGTTTGATCTACGGTATGAGCGCCTTTGGTCTGGCTCGTCAGATTGGTGTTGGCCGTAAAGAGGCACAGGAATACATTGATATTTACTTCGAACGCTACCCTGGGGTGCGTGATTACATGGAGCGCACTCGCGACGTAGCGGCTAAGCAAGGTTATGTCGAAACCCTATTTGGCCGCCGTTTGCACTTGCCTGAAATTAACTCAAGCAACGGTATGCGCCGCCAAGCAGCAGAGCGTACCGCCATTAACGCGCCGATGCAGGGAACCGCCGCCGATATAATTAAGCGTGCCATGGTGAAGATGCATGAATGGGTCGAGCAAGTAAGCGACGTGAAAATGATCTTACAGGTACACGATGAGTTGATCTTTGAAGTGCCGCAAGACAAGTTAGAAGAAAGCTGTGCTCAGATTAAAACCATCATGGAAGCCGCAGCCGACCTAGATGTCCCGCTCTTGGTTGATGTGGGTCACGGTGCTAATTGGGATGAAGCACACTAGTTAAATAAGGGGACATAAGACTGTCCCCAAAAAGCTTTTTGCTTATCGCAGTAAAGCTGGTTATTCTGCGCCACTTTTTGACGCCAATCGCTTAGAGGGTTTCCATGGGTAATGCAGATTTAGTTTTTCAGAGCTACGGTCGTAGCTGTAATAACCCTATCTTTTTTGAAGATTTTTACGCCTCTTTCATGGGTAAATCACAAGAAATTCGTAATATGTTTATTGATACGGATATGTCTGCGCAGGAAGGTTTACTTCGTGGCGGTATACTCTGGTTAGTTATGCATGCACGAGGCATGTCCGATGCTAAAATTCGAGCATTAGGAGAAAGCCATAGCCGACGTCATATGAACATACACCCAAGCCACTACACCCTTTGGTTAGATGCTTTGATGGAAACCCTGCATAAGCACGACCCTGAATTTGATAATGATTTAGAAGAAACTTGGCGCGTTACGATCAAGCCGGGCATTGATTTGATTAAAAGCATGTATGAGGATTAGGCAAAAAAAAGCCTGATCGCCATTGGGGGAGAACGATCAGACTGAATACCTTCGGATTCTTGGGGAGATACCGAAGGACTTGTAAAGCATTTACAACACACATTGGAGAACAAAAACTAAGACACAACGAAACTTAGTAAGTTCATAAGTGAGATTAGAAGAGCTCAGCCAATTTGCCAGCTCTGTTACAAAAAACTTATCCACAATCCAAATCCTAGGGTGGCTGCAAGGTTAGCGAGTGCTAAT
Source organism: Bermanella sp. (assembly GCA_034111105.1). GTDB lineage: Bacteria > Pseudomonadota > Gammaproteobacteria > Pseudomonadales > Oceanobacteraceae > Bermanella. Next base: position 22,117 of record JAWUXY010000064.1, read on the forward strand.
AAAGGAGCGCTTAATTTTAGTTGGATGAGCACAATTTTTGCACTTTTGTGCCAATACCGAATATTGACAAACCACCTTGTAGCCCGCAGTCTTCGCACTCTAGCCAAATACAATAATAATGATCAGGCCTCACCATGTGGTTACGTTCCTCAACAGCTCTCTCATTGGCTTTACTTAGCCAAGTGTCACTTGCCCAACCGCTTAATTTCCCTGGGGATATGTTAGCGACGGGGCAACAGTACGCCAGCACTAAAATTTCCATGACAGACCATTATGCAGGCGGTAATTATATTGATGACGCCAGCCTAAAAGGGATTGAAAATAACGATCGTGATATATCCGATGCACGGGGCAAAGGTTATGGATTTATTACTGAGCTAACCTACATGACCGGGCTGAACTCTGACCTCAATTTAGGCGTACGGTATGCTTACGCTTATGAAAAAAGTGAGAGCAGCATTGATGCCGAAGCGGGTGATAACGTTGAAGGTGACTGGGTAAATGAAGGCGGCACAGAACTGAGTTTACTGGGTAATATGCGCATCAACCACTTGGCAATTTGGGAAAATGAAATTCAATTACCTATATGCAGCAGTTCCTCTTCCGTGTGTAAGACACGTCTAGCCTCACCCCAAAACAGCAAACAAACAGGGCGTTCAGGTGGGCAAGGACAAGGCTTCTTAGCGTTAAAAACGGGCATTGCCGCGAATTGGGAAACCGAGATGGACACCCATTGGATGGGCCGAGCTTACACATCTGCCGCGTTATCAGACAAAGTGAACGGCGAGAAAGTATCAGCCCCTATTTCGTTTGGCGCAAGCTTTGGCAGCGTGATGCCGCTTCAACTGCACCATCAAATTATGGGTACGTTATCGGTTGATTACATGCTCAGTTATTCGGCTTACTCGACGCAAGTGCAAAATGAAGTGGATTACGGCAGCCAATCAAGAGTCAGCTTTACCGTTGAATACTTATGGGATGTGATGAATCAAATGCAGGTGCGTCCATTTGTTGATGTGGCCATCGTACAACAGCCAACACAGACGTTTACATTGAATGGCCAGCGTTCACGCCTTGAATACACAGCAGGCACCCAGGTGGCCCTAGGCGCCCAGTTGAGCGCATCATTTTAATCAGCGGTGACTTCGCTTGGTTGATTGGGCAATAAGAAGGCACTCACTTGTTTTTGTAGCACATCGTTGCCTTCTTTTTTAAGTGACGAAAAGGTTTGAACCGTTAGCAGGTCACCCATGTAGGCCATCGACTTTTTCACCTGCAAGCGTGTATTTTGTGCCGGCCCCCTTTTTAGCTTGTCAGACTTAGTAAGTAAAATGTGTACCGGCATTTGTGCTTCAACGGCCCAATCGCACATCATGACGTCAAATTCAGTGAGCGGGTGACGAATATCCATTACCAATACCAATGCCTTTAGACTTTGGCGAGCTTCTAAATATTCCGACATGTTTTTCTGCCACTCGCGTTTCATGCGATCGGGCACTTTGGCAAAACCATAACCGGGTAGATCCACAATGCGGATATCCGGTTCGATTTCGAAAAAGTTGATCAATTGCGTACGACCAGGTGTTTTACTGGTACGTGCCAATTTATTTTGTTGAGCTAAAGTATTAAGAGCACTGGACTTGCCAGCATTGGAGCGGCCAGCGAACGCCACTTCAACCCCAGAATCATCTGGACATTGCTTTAAACTAGGGGCGCTGGTGATGAAATGCGCCTTTTGAAAATTGATCTGAACTGGGTTCATGAGGCCTTTACTGCTATGGGTCAAGTTGTAAGTGGGTTAACTTTGGTTATAATGCCACAAATTTTATGTGGACCTGCAAGCCAAACTTAATATTGGCACGGAGAGAGAGAGCCATGAAAAAGATACTAGGATTAACAGCTGCACTTATTTTGTCAGCATCTACCCAAGCGTTTGACGTTGAGGCTAAGTATAACCAAGCTTGCGCCGCTTGCCACGCAGTAGGTGTTGCTGGAGCCCCAAAAGCGTTTGATTCTGCTGCTTGGCAGCCTAGAATGGCGACAGGCGTCGATGCGCTCGTGAAAAGTGTCATCCAAGGTAAGGGTGCTATGCCGCCAAAGGGTCTATGTATGGATTGCTCAGCTGAACAATTTAAAGCTTTGATCGTATATATGAGCAAAGCGAAATAAACTAATTTCATTCGTATTTAAGGTAGTGATTCATGAAAAACTTGGCAATTAGCTTGATGTTGTCTTTGGGTTTAGTTGCAGGCGCACAAGCAGGCGATGCCCAAGCGGGTAAAAAAATCGCTGGTGCATGTGCGGCTTGTCACGGCCAAGGCGGCAACAGTGCAGCAGCAAGCTTCCCTAAGATCGCAGGTCTTGGTGAAAAATACATCCTAAAGCAATTAATGGAGTTCAAAAGCGGAGCGCGTGATAACGCCATCATGAAAGGCCAAGTTGCGGCCCTTAGCGATGAGCAAATGGCGGATTTAGCTGCGTACTTCGCAGGTAACAAGCGCACCGTGGGTTATGCGGCAAAAGATAAAGTCGCACTTGGTGAGAAAATTTACCGTGCAGGCAACCTAGCCACAGGCGTACCGGCTTGTTTAGCGTGTCATGGCCCTAATGGTGATGGTATGGAAGCCGCAGGTTTCCCTGCTCTTGGTGGCCAGCATGGCGACTACATCAAAGCCCAGTTGGTAAGCTTCCAAGAAGATAAGCGTAACAATGATGCAAGTGCGGTTATGCGTGATATTGCCGGCCGTATGTCGAACAAAGAAGTAGCGGCTGTTGCTGCTTACATCCAAGGCCTTCACTAGCCTTAAGATGTAAACAAAAAAGGTGGCCTAGGCCACCTCAGACTGCTGACAAAGTCCTCGCCTTTTTAGGTGAGGATTTTTTATAATAGGGCCATGCTAAATGACCGCCCCCAAACACAGTCGCAACTTGAGTTCGTTTCCATTGACGAGCTTGTGCCTAATGACCATCTTCTGCG
>JAWUXY010000065.1:0-26582 GCA_034111105.1 Bermanella sp.
TCATTCCAAGAGCCGACATGATACTGGCTCGCAATTTGAACAACTCGTTGTTCAAAACGTTCAGCAATGGTGTCATCAACATAGATACGTTCCGTCGATGTGCACATTTGCCCGGCATTTTCAAAGCTGCTGGCCACCGCACAGCGAGCGGCTTGTTCTATATCAGCGTCAGCCCTGACGATCATAGGGTCGTTGCCACCTAACTCCATCACTAATCGTTTTAACTGGGTTGCAGCGTGAGCCATAATGTCTTTGCCCGCTTTTTGTGAGCCTGTAAATGCAATTAATTGCACATCACTCTCAACCAACGTTTTGCCAGCGGTACCATCGCCATGAACAATATCGAACACACCCTCAGGTAGATGTGTTTTTAAATGTTCAAAAAATGCTTGAGCGATCAGTGGGGTTTCTTCAGATGGTTTTAATACAACCGTGTTACCGGCCACCAGTGCTGGCACAATCAAGTTATTGGCCATCATAATTGGATAGTTCCACGGTGAGATAACCGCCACAACACCCAGTGCCTTGTAATGTAAGGTGGTGCCACTGCCAAGCGATTTACTGCTCAAGGCTTTTTGTACGGAGTCTGCGTAGTAGCCACCGCTAAAAATAGCGCCTTCCACTTCGCCCATTGCACGGCGTAAATCTTTGCCCATTTCTTTGCTCAGCAATTCACTCAATTGATTTACATGGGGCTTAATGTGCGCGTAGGCGGCTTTGATTCTGCGTACTCGATCACCAACCGGTAGGGACTGCCATTGTTTTACGGCTTGCTGTGCGTTTGCCACTGTATTGTGGATATCAGAGGCACAGCTTATTGGCAACTGGCCAAGTATCTCGCCAGTACTTGGGTTAAAAGAGGTTAAAAATTCAGTGGTTTGATTGATTGTTTCCATCATGGCTTCCAGTTTCTAATGTGTAATTCTAATATTTAGATATCTATAAATTTCGATGTTCAATGGTCTAAAAAAACCTAAGTGAATGTCATCATCCGTAACTTAGGTTTCGTTTATATGTTTGATTAAAGCTCTGTTTTTAATGCGCTTAAAAAGCGCTGAATATTCGCTTCATCTCGTTGATAGTAAGTCCAAGCGCCGATTCTATTTGAGCGAACCATACCGGCTCGCTGCAATGCGGCTAAGTAGACAGATACCGTCGATTGAGAAAGTCCCGCTTTTTCTTGAATAATACTGACACAGACCCCTTCTTTGTCGGCATCAACCAATTGTTCAGCCACATCAAAGTTCGCTTTAGGGTTTTTGAGCCAGCGGACGATATCCATACGCAATGGGTTACCAAGCGCTTTGATCACTTCATTCAGATCCATTTCATCGTCTTATGATATTTAGAATTCTCGATATTACGATTTAGAGGTCGATTTGTCGAGACTTAGATGTCACGCAGGTATTTAGCAATGCGGTTAATGAGCAAAATATGGACGTTTACCAGCCAAAGAGCGATTCGCTTTTTTGGCTGGTAAGTGGCTGGCGGGTGTTTATTAAAGGTTTCTTGGTGCGAAAAAGGTGCCCTCAAGGGCGTCTTGGATGACGCCATTGTGTTTGATTAAAATTTCAATGGATTGCTTACCTTCAATTGGGCATTCCACTTGGCAAGAAACCCTGAGTGCTAAACCTGCCTTTTGCCCTGGAATGATGTGCAGCTCGTCGCCCCCTGAAATAAACAACCCTGGATGGTTTATTGCCACCGTAAACGCCGCAGTTTGCGCTGTTTTATTGAGAATGTTGAGCGTGAATGCATTGCTGACATTCAGTTCGCTATAAAAATATAAGTGGCCGCGGTCACGACTTAAATGAAATTCGTAATCGTCTTTTGTAAAAATTTGCATGGCAAACAAAGACACAGATACGGTTAGGGCCAACAAATAACCCCATAGGCGTGGTCGTTGTTTAGGTAGCCAGTTTTTCAGCTGTTCAAGTTTTGTCTGTGTGTTGGGAGTATTAGCGGCTTCGTTACTAAACTGAATAAGCCCTTTGGGTAAGCTTAAGTTGTCCATGATGCTGTCGCATGCGTCAATGCAGGCGCCGCAATCAATGCAGGCATATTGTAAGCCTTGACGAATATCGATACCCACAGGGCACACTTGCACGCATAGCTTGCAGTCAACACAATCACCTGTTGCACTGTTTTCAGACGTTGATTTTTTATGCTTACGCGGTTCACCGCGATCAACGTCATAACTGACTTTTAAGGTTTTTTTGTCAACCATGACCGATTGAAAGCGAGCATAAGGGCACATATGCAAACACACTTGCTCACGCAACCAGCCTGCGTTGATATAGGTCAGCAAGGTAAAAAAACATAACCAAAAAATAACTTCATGGTTGGCTGATGCCGTCACGATTTGTTGCCAAAGGCCCATGCCTGTTTCAAAGTAGGCCACGAAGGTAAACCCTGTAATAAAGGCAATCACGAGCCAAATAACATGCTTACTCAATAGAGCTGGCAGGTTGCGTTTTAAAAATGACTTTTTATGATCTTTGAGTCGTTTATTGCGTGAGCCTTCGGTTTTTTCTTCGACCCATGTAAATATCATGCTCCAAACCGTTTGTGGGCAACTAAAACCACACCAAATTCGACCTGCAATATTTGCCGCAATAAACAGCGCAAAAGCACTGCCCATGGCAAGCCAAGTCAGCATGAGTAGGTCATCTGGCCAAAAGGTTATACCAAATAAATGCAGCACATGTTTATCAAGATCCATCCATAATAATGGGGCATCATTGATCGTGAGCCATGGCGCAAGCAAAAACATAAAGATGAGCGGCGCGCTACTGAAGCGGCGGATAAGTTGATAACGTCCTTTTGCTAGACGTATGGCCTCATTGTGAAGTGTGGCATCAACAATAGGGCGGTCTTGGTCATCAAGGTTTGTAGTGGGAATGAGTTGGGACATACTGCTTTTTTCTCATCAAAAAGGGTTTATTCTGCTTACCCTTCAGCAAGGCGTGTTCCAACTACACAACCTTGATGGTACGGGGCCTGAACCGTTTTTGATGAGTAAAAGCGCGACATGTAGTCACGATATATCGTTACTTGGTAATTAAGCCCAGTTTTTTCATACGTGAGCGCAGTGTGCTGGCGGGTAGACCTAATAGGTGAGCGGCACCTTGTTCGCCTGCTATCTTGCCATTGCAGTATCGTAATGCGTGTTCAATATGTTGTGCTTCCGCTTGTTGCAATGAAACGGGTTTGTTTTGATTACAGGCGCTGCTTGCATGGGCGGTGTTGGAGTGCGGCATCGGCATTAAATGAAATAAACCGGTTTGGTGCAAAATGGCGCTGTGTTCAACCCAGTTTTGTAATTCACGAATATTGCCTGGCCAGTCATAATGGCTTGCCCATTTTAACGACGGCATGTGCAGGCCTTGATAGGGCTTGTTCATGTTTTGAAACGCTTTTTGCGCAAAGCCATTGATCAGCATGGGCAAGTCAGGTTTGCGTGCATTAAGTGAAGGGACATTAATTGCGAACACATTTAAGCGATAATATAGATCCATTCTAAACAAATTTTGGTCAACCGCTTGTTTTAAATCTTTATTACTGGCGGCAATAATTCGCACGTTTACTTTAATGGTTTGCGTGCCGCCGACTCGTTCGAATTCACCTTCTTGTAGCACACGCAGTAATTTTACTTGCGCGTCCATGGGGAGCTCACTGATTTCATCAAGAAACAGCGTGCCATTGTGTGCCAGTTCAAAGCGACCAATTCGGCGTTGAATCGCCCCAGTAAATGCGCCTTTTTCATGACCGAATAGTTCGCTGTCAACCAGTCCTTGCGGGATCGCGCCGCAGTTGAGTTTGACCATGGCATGTTGGCTGTGGTTGCTTTGTTCGTGAATGGCGCGCGCCACAAGCTCTTTACCGGTACCGCTTTCGCCAAGTATTAAAATATTAGCAAGTGTCGGTGCCGCTAATGCAATTTGTTCTTTTAGGTGCCTGATGGGTTCGCTTTGACCAATGATTTCACTTAGAAAAACAGAATCGATTTCTTCTTGCAGATAATGATTTTCGGCTTGTAGTTTTTCTTTTAAAAAGCGGTTTTCAGTCAAGGCGTGTTTAAGGTTGTCTTCAATGCGTTTACGTTCGCTGATGTTTTTAAATACAACCACGGCCCCATGAATTTTATTGTCTAAAATAATGGGAGTTGCACTGTATTCAACTGAAAAGTGAGTGCCGTCTTTACACCAGAACACTTCGTTTTCTTTGGTACGGGTAATGCCATCTTGTAAGCATTGATAAATTGGGCACTCAGTTTGAGGGTAGTGGCTGCCGTCAGCATGACTGTGATGATGAAAACCATGGATACTTTTGCCGATTAAATCCTCATCGCACCAGCCGGTGAGCTTTTCAGCGGCTGGGTTGACGAATGTGGCGAAGCCATTTGCATCTAAGCCATAAACCCCTTCAGACATGGATTCCAGTATTGATTGGTAGCGCTCTATTAATGTTTGGGTATTGAAAGGTGGTGACGACATATCAAATAGCAATCAAAAAGAAAAACATATTAGTATTTTAGGTGATATTTAGCGAGTTTTGTAATGAATTGAGTAAATAGCAGTCGTTTTTACCAATAAACACACGGCTTGAGTGGTTTATAATAATGAAAGTTGCATTGGGCTAAATTTGCATTATTGTCGTATAGCTTTAAGTGTTATCGAATAAAAAGACGTAAGGATTAGATGATGGATTTGAGTATTGTACAAACGGGTATTTTTGATGATGTACCCTTGCATGGCCGGTTTTTATTTTTCCAATTGCGTCATGAGGCCACAGGCGAGGCAGTAAAGCAGTGCTTAACAGGGCTTGCGTCCCAAGTTGACGGCACTTCGGTTGTAATGGGGTTGGGGGATGCCACATTAAATGCATTGAATGTTCAGCATTTAGAATCATTGCACTTTCCTAGTTATGACACCCGTGGCGTACAAGTTCCATCGACTCCTGCGGCCTTATGGTTATGGCTGCGAGGTGATGACTTAGGCGAAATGACATTGGCCGCACAATCATTACTCGCCACGGTAAAAGCAACGTATGAACTGGACAATGCCATTGATTCATTTAAATACAAAGATGGCCGAGATTTAACGGGTTATGAAGATGGTACTGAAAACCCGGAAGGGGATGAGGCCTTTGATGCTGCTTTTAGTCAGCAACCAGCGGGCGCTTCTTATGTGGCGGTTCAACAATGGCAGCATGATTTGGCGCATTTTAAAGCCCAAAGCCAAGATCATCAGGATGAGACCATTGGTCGTCGCTTAAGTGATAACAAAGAGATGGACGATGCACCAGAATCGGCTCACGTTAAGCGCACAGAGCAAGAAGCGTTTGATCCCGACACCTTTTTGCTGCGCCGCTCTATGGCATACGGTGAAGGTGTAAATGCTGGTCTTGTCTTCCAGTCCTTTTCGTTTAGTACGCAATCGTATTCTAAAATGCTGGCTAAAATGGTGGGTGAAGAAGACGGTATTGTAGACGCTTTATTTAGCTTTACGCGTCCGGTGACGGGGGCGTTCTTTTGGTGCCCACCAATGAAGGATGGTCAGCCGGATTTATCCTCTATTTTTTAAGCAATTGAAAAGTGAATGCAAACAAAAAAGCCGATGATGCAAATCATCGGCTTTTCTTGTTTTTACACCATGGCGTTAATGATGCTTATTTGTTGCCCCAAATTTTTGCAACCGCGCGCTCATTGCCCAGTAAACCCACTACAAAGCACACCAGCGAGGCACATGAAAACACCACCACGGGTATTAAGAAGCCATACCCTTCACCGTTCCACGTAAATACACACACCAATACGGCCAGTAGGCTAAACAATGAGGCTACCGCCAGTAAAATGGTGCGTTGTGACGCTTTATAGTTGAAGGCATCATCGCCGGATTCAAATACAGTCAAGATAGGGGCGAATAGTGTTCTTAGGAATGCTTTCATGGCGTGATACTTCTGAATGTAAGGAGATTGTGGCTATTTTGCGCAAAAAACCATGAGGACACAATGGCTACAGACATTCACAGTTGCGTGTGGTTTGATTAATTCTATTAATCTTTACTTGCCTTTTATAGGTTTGGCTTATGAATGTGACCGTTAAACAACTGCGTATTTTTATTGAAGTGGCGCGTAAACGTTCCTTTGCGGCCGCGGCTAAACAGCTGCATTTAAGTCAGCCCGCGATTTCGTTAGCGATTCAGAATTTAGAGCAGCATATTGGCGGTAAGCTGTTTGATCGTAATACCCGCCACTTGGAATTAACCCCAGAAGGGCAGTTGTTTTATCCCACAGCAACCAACTTATTAACGCAATGGTCAGACGCATTAGAGGACGTAAATAATTTATTTACACTTAAGCGTGGCAAATTAAATATGGCGGTCATGCCATCGTTTGCCTCTAATGATTTACCTGACATTGCTGCCCTCTACCATAAGCAATACCCGCATATTAATTTAGCCATCAATAGTATTGTGATGGATGACGCCATTGAAAATGTACGCAAAGGGCACTGTGAATTAGCGATTATGTTTGCTGGGCAAAACATGCAAGGGGTCGAATTTACACCTTTATTCAGTGATCAATTTATGCTGATTTATGCGCAATCCTATGCATCTCAATTAGATGGCATAAGTGAATCGAATAGCCTGAACGCTCTATTGGGTTTGCCCATGATTGCTATGGATAAAGATTCGAGTGTACGTGGCTGGGTGGATGAGGTTATTCAAACCTATGGCGTGCTGCCTAAGATTGTAGCCGAAGTGAATCAGCTAGAGACGCTGGGGCGGTTAGTTGCTAAGGGTATGGGCGTTGGGATTGTGCCGAGTTTATGCCGAGAACAAATGCAGTCTTTTGGTTTAATTATGCAACCTTTACCCGCAGAATTATTAACGCGCGAAGTGGGCATCGTCACGCCAATGAACCAAGGTTTATCAAGTGCAGGGCAAGCAATGATCAGTGTGTTGACTGATTTTTATGCGCATAAAAAAAGTAAATAACAGCCCAGTGCCATGCAAATTTATGTATCAACCATTTCGATACATTACTGACAATTTATGAATCATTCTCTTAATTAATCTCCTTTACACTGAATTTAACATTGGAGATAAGCTCATGCGTACAATACAAACATTATTAAACCCTCAAGATGCCGTGGATGGTGCTGGCGTTAAAATCAAACGACACAGTACAGTACGACTGGGTTTAGCAGACCCATTTTTAATGCTGGATGAAATTCGCAGTGACGACCCTGATGATTTTATTGCTGGGTTTCCAGCACATCCTCACCGAGGTATTGAGACGCTCACGTATATGCGAGTGGGCGGCATTCGACACGAAGATAATATGGGCAATACTGGGCAAGTGCTGAGTGGCGGCGCGCAATGGATGCGTGCTGGGCGAGGGGTTATTCATGGTGAAATGCCGTTAAAAGAGCATGATAAAATGCACGGCTTTCAGCTTTGGATTAACCTAAATAGCCAAAACAAAATGATTGATCCGGATTACCGTGATGTGCCCAAAGAAGAGATTGTTCATGTTCAAACTAAGGATTACCTTGCCCATGCATTGGCGGGTAAGTGGTATTTGGGTTCTAAAACAGTCACAGGGCCTTTGGATCGACTTGAAGCAAACAGCGCCATATTGGATTTAGAGCTCAATGAGCAAGGCAGTTTTGAGCAGGATATTCCGGATAACCATCATTTAGTGGTCATGGTCTATGAGGGGGATATTCAAGTGGGCGATGATGAAATTAAGCGCCCACAAATGGCATTGTTTTCACAAACAGGCCCATTAACAATACGCTCAAATAATGGCGGTAAGGCGTTAATTTTACATGGCTTGCCACATAAAGAGCCTATTGTGAATTATGGGCCATTTGTGATGAACAGTGCTGCGGAGATTGAGCAAGCTATTCAGGATTACCAAAACGGGGTGCTGGCTTAGCCATTATTTAGTGATTATAAAAAAGGCACTAGCTGCCTTTTTTATGGGTTCAATTTTTTGGTTGCTACTGGAAAGGTGAGTCTTGTGGCTCAGATTTGTGTACCCAGCGAATATCCATCCCAATAATCGTCGTGGTCACGAGTAAGATTGCGCCGATGGCATAATGCTGAACTTGTACCGTAATAAAAACAGTACCGGCAAAAAGAAAGATAAATAAAAGTGTAAATATGGCTAACATAGCCTTTTTGTGTCCACTGCCCATGGGAGTTCCTATTTATTTTTAGAGTTGTTAAGTGACTAATATACCTAGGTGTTCATGTTTGTAAGGTAAAAAATTGTAATGAATATGTAATCGAATTGTTTAGTGATTATTACGCAATGTTCGATAAATCCAGTATTATAGCGTCCAAATATTAGGTGGATGTAACATGTTTAAGCTGGGTCTGATTATTAATCCCTTGGCCGGTCTAGGGGGCAGCGTTGCGCTGAAAGGCAGTGACAACATGGCTGAGCAGGCGTTGGCGATGGGCGCGAAAGCCAAGGCCGGTTTGCGAACCATGACGGCGTTGTCTGTTTTAGATGACCTTCGTGATCAGATTAGTGTGTTTACGTGCCCAGCGGACATGGGTGAAAACGTCATGCGTGAATTAGGCTGGGAACATACGTTAGTTGGTATACCGTATACGCAGACATCCTGCGCACAAGATACAAAAAATGCGGCAATAGCACTTAAAGAACTAGGCATGGACCTAATTGTGTTTGCCGGTGGTGATGGCACCGCCCGCGATGTATGTGAAGTGATCGAAGATGCCTGCCCTGTGTTGGGTATTCCTGCTGGTGTGAAAATACACAGTGGTGTGTATGGCATTACCCCCCGTGCTTCTGGTGAAGTGATTCGTTTGTTGGTCACAGGTCAGCTGGTGGATTTGAAGTCGCAAGATGTGCGAGATATTGACGAAGATGCATTTCGTAATAATCAGGTAAAAGCGAAACTGTATGGCGAAATGATGGTGCCTCAAGCAGGGCAATATGTTCAATCGGTTAAGCAGGGTGGCATTGAACAAGAAGAATTAGTATTAGATGATTTAGCGGCTTACCTTGCTCAAGAACTTGAACCAGACGTGCTCTATTTGGTCGGTTCAGGCAAAACCACACAGCACTTTATGAATTATCTGCATCAGCCTAATACGCTGTTAGGCGTTGATGCCATGCTAAACGAAGAAGTGATTGCTGGTGATGTGAATGAACAGCAAATTTTAGCATTACTTGAACAGCACCCCGATGCGCGCATCATGGTGAGTGTGATTGGTGGTCAAGGTCATGTATTTGGTCGAGGTAATCAACAGCTCAGCAGTGAAGTGATTAGAAAAATAGGGCGAGAAAATTTAATTATTTTATCGACTAAAACCAAATTATCACAATTAGAAGGGCGCCCACTGATTGCCGATACCTCAGATGTGGCGCTAGATACATCATTAGCAGGGCATATTGAAGTGGTAACGGGTTATCAAGATATTGTGCTGTACCCAATACAATAAATTCATAATGGCAGATAAGCGTTAAACAATAGAATAGTTAAAACGGGCACAAAAAAAGGAAGGCATCGCCTTCCTTTTTATATTGAGCTGGTCGTTTGTTAGGTCTTTATTAGACCTTGGCTATTTCAACCATTAACTCGTTGCTGAGTTTTTCAAGTACATCACGTACGTCATCAAAATCAACGGATTCAGGAATATGCACACGTGCTTTGGTTTTGAACAGTGGCTCTGCACTCATGGCAGCACTTTCAAATTGGGTGTTTAATTCTAAAACGTTCACGGCAAGCGCGGATAATACTTGAGCCACATCTTTTACGATGCCAGGGCGGTCGTTACCAATAATACTGAGTTTTGCGTTGGCTTGGCTATCTTGTGCTTTATCATTTGAATATTCAGTATTGATGATCCAGCCAGATTGCTTTAATGCATTTAGTGCACGTTCTAAACCTGCGACGTTTTGTTCGGTGATTTGTACTTTTACGATACCCGCAAATTTGCCGGCGAGTTGTGTCATGCGGCTTTCTAGCCAGTTACCCTGGTTGTCTTTAATGATGCCTGACAGGGTATCAATAATACCTGGGCGATCGTTGGTCATGATGCTGATAATAAAAAATGAAGACACTGGGCTACCTCTTATTTTAATTTGGCGATAACCGCACTATATCTTAGGGATTGATTTGATGAAAGCCAGTGCTCTGCAAGCCCTATGAAAGCGCTTGTTATTTAGCAGTAAGAAGCGGCCTGTTCTTAAGCCAATTAGCGAAAGCGCTCGATAATATTGAACTGTTCATCCACTAATTTGGTTACTTTGTTTGCGGCCGCTTTTGAGCTTTTAGCGCTTTTCGTATTGTCTTGTGCGCTTTGGCTGATGATCTCCATGTGTTTGCTGATTTCTTCAGACCCTAAGCGCTGCTCTTTAACCGCTTGACTAATCGTGTTCATTTGTTGATTGATGTGCTCAACACTATTACGCACCTCTTCAAGGGTGGAGTAGGTTTTTTGAATTTGGTCAGCATTGTCAGCGGCTTGTTCTCGGGATTTATCCATGACCTCTGTAGCGCCTTGTGCGCCATGACGTAATTGATCAACAATGCGTCGAATTTCTTCTGTGGATTCTGATGTTCTGTTTGCTAATGTTCGTACTTCGTCGGCTACAACGGCAAACCCACGACCTTGTTCACCGGCGCGTGCCGCTTCAATAGCGGCGTTTAATGCGAGCAAATTGGTTTGTTCGGCAATGGCCTGAATCACCTCAAGAAAACTGTGAATAGATTCTGAGTGTTCTGCTAAGTTTTGCACATTACCGCTGGCTTCATTAATCGTATGCACCATTGTTTCCAGTGTGCTTTTGGCTTTTTGCATTTGGCGTTCGCTGGTGTGAGTATCGCTCTTGGCTTTTTCTGTTTGCTCGGCGGTTTCGGTAACGGAGTCTGATATTGAATCAAATTGAGTGGTGACTTCTTGAAAGGCAGCGGCGAACATCGTGGCGGCATCAAGTTGCTCGGTGAGTTTGATTAGGCTGCTTTGAGCTGCATTGTGGCTGATATTACTGGCTTCTTGAATCGGGCTGCAGGTGTCTTGGATTCGCTCTCTTAGCGTCACAAGTTGGCTCTGCATATGATCAAATGCCATGAGTATTTCGCCCACATCATCGTTGCGTCCTGTATAGATGTAGGCCGCTAACGGATCGCGTGTAATGGTGCGTGCTTTTTTAAGCACTTTTTTTAGATTGCGTAAGGCTTTGCCTTGCACAAACGCTAAAGCGGCCACTGGAATCAATGCCATGAGAGGGGAGAAAAAGTGAGTGATGGCAATGGCTGTTAACCCTAATAACACACTGAAAACTTGGGCTAACGGTAGACTACGTATTTTGTCTTTAGAAGGAAGGGCGGACTTCCCTTTGTTTAAACGACTGTAGACTTTTTCGGCCCGCTCTACTGATTCTTTGGTTGGCTTGTAACGAACCGATTCATAGCCAACGATTTCACCGTTTTCTTTCACTGGGGTAATGAAGGCGTCCACCCAGTAATAGTCACCATTTTTACAACGGTTTTTGACAATGCCTTTCCATTGCCTGCCTTTTTTGAGGTAGTCCCATGCTTGCTTGAAGGCGGCGCCTGGCATATCTGGGTGGCGTACAATGTTATGGCTAGATTTGACTAATTCTTCTTCTGTAAATCCACTGACATTAAGAAAATCTTGATTAACATGTTCAATTTGCCCCTTTAAATTAGTAGACGATATGATGCGCTCGCGGCTCTCGACTACTCGTTCATTATTTGTAATGGGCAGATTTTTTTTCATAGGGAATTCACTAAGCTTAATCCGTTATGGCTTCTGATTTTAAGATTAGCTTAAAATTGCTAAAGTGAAATGTAAAATTGTCAGGCATAATGGCAGCCTAATTTGTCCATAATAATAATATTAGGCATTTCCATGAGTCAGTTTATTCTCGCTATTGATCAAGGTACCACCAGTTCCCGCGCCATTGTATTTGATGCAAAAGGCAAAATAGTCGTCCAAGTACAGGAAGAGTTCCCTCAGCATTTTCCTCAGTCTGGTTGGGTTGAGCATAACCCAGAAGATATTATTGAATCGGTGCTATCTGTTTGCAAAGGCGCTTTAGCCGAAGCGAATTTAACGGCCGCGGATATTGCCAGTATCGGCATTACCAATCAGCGTGAAACCACCGTGGTGTGGGACAGGCAAAGTGGTGAACCGATTTATCCCGCTATCGTATGGCAGGACAGACGCACAGCCGATTTATGTTCGCAGTTAAAACATGAAGGCCTAGAAGACAAAATTAATGATAAAACCGGTTTGTTATTGGATCCGTATTTCTCAGCGACCAAAATCAAATGGATTTTAGATAACGTGGATGGTGCGCTAAATCGGGCGCAAAAAGGTGAGCTGGCATTTGGCACCATTGATACGTTTATTTTATGGCGTTTAACGGGTGAGCATAAAACCGATGTAACCAATGCGTCACGCACGTTGCTGTGCAATATTCATGATTTAGTATGGGATGATGAGTTACTGTCTATTTTTGATATCCCAAAATCCATGCTGCCCACCATTCATGCTTCAAGTTGTGATTTTGGCCAAACCCGTGCCGATATATTCGGCTCGCCCATTCATGTGGGCGGTATTGCCGGTGATCAACAAGCAGCACTAATAGGACAAGCATGTTTTAAAGATGGTATGGCGAAAAGCACATATGGAACCGGCTGTTTTTTAATGCTCAATACCGGTGCTACACCGCGTAAAAGCCAGCATCGTTTATTAACAACTGTTGCGTACCAAATTGGTGATGTGACCCATTATGCTTTAGAGGGCAGTATTTTTATGGCCGGTGCGACCATTCAATGGATTCGTGACGGCTTAAAGTTGATTCAACATGCCAGTGAAACGTTGGACATGGCACAATCTGTTGGGGCCAATAACCAAGTGTACCTAGTCCCTGCGTTTACCGGATTAGGCGCGCCTTATTGGGACCCACATGCGCGTGGTGCAATTATGGGTTTAACCCGTGATACGGGTATTGCGGAGATTGTGACCGCAGGTCTGCAAAGTGTGTGTTATCAAACTCGTGATTTATTAGAGGCCATGAAAAAAGATGAAGCCATGCCAACTAACTTAAGAGTCGATGGCGGCATGGTAGTGAATGATTGGGTGGTGCAATTTTTATCCGATATTCTGGATTTGCCCATCGAGCGTCCTGTCATTACAGAAACAACTGCCTTGGGTGCCGCGTTTTTAGCTGGTTTAAGCAGCGGTGTCTTTAGCAGTATTGAGGAAGTGTGTCATCTTTGGCAGGAGCAAACTCAGTTCGAGCCAGTCATGGCCGATGATGAGCGAGATAAACTGTATAGCGGTTGGCTCGATACAGTCTCTAGAGTGCGTACCAGCGAATAAAAAGATTGCACTAAAACGTTAAGGCCCGTGAATGATTCGACGGGCCTTGAATAATAAATTGTATTTCGAATCGACTAGCGCGTTTAAATTATCTTTCACTTTGTGATCTAAGTTTTTATTATCATTAACTTCTAGTGCATTTCCTTTGCCGTTTATTTCTTTAACATCGACACCGTATAAACCATTATCGATAATGTTTGCCGTTTTTAGTGCGGCATCTAATACGGCTTTTGGTGCCTCAAAAGTGTGCGGTGTTTCAAAACCAGCTCAAAAGAAACGCTTAGCTGTATGATTATAAATTTACTAATGGTTACGGGTCATTAAATATACCGATGTGCCAATTAAAATCAGTGAATAAATATTCTGACACTAATAAAAATGTGCTGACTTAAAATAGTTTATCTAATTTAAGTTTGAGTTCTTGTGGTCTGATACTTTATATACGTTTTTCCCATGTTTTCCGTTTTTGTTGCTAAGCGATAGTTGTGGTGATCAGTGGTCGTTTTTTTATGAATAAACAATGCATTGTAATTGGCTAATTTTTTATTTCATCTTTGCTAGCCTTTGTGCATTAATGCCATGTTTCTCCGCCGCGTTAATAAAGTTTTTAATGGCTTATTTTATGACTAGGGGGTACTTTTTCGACAATGCTATATAGTTTCTATTTAATCGCACCATAGTGAATAAAAGTTGTCGTTAGTATAAGCAATTTTAATAATAAGGTATGACGTTGCTGTGTTTTTATTCGTTAGTAAAAAATAATCATAAGCGGTGTTTTGTTTATGTCAAAATAACAAAGCTGTGTGTACTCTTGATATGGCGCAATTTCAGGTTTTTATGGCCATGTATAGTGCGGCTCATTCGGCTTGCTAAACAGCGGCCATGATTCTAGGTTAGTCTGACAGTATTGTCTGACATTGTATCAATATGCCGTTCGTCATTAAAATATGATGAGAGAAATATTCTTTAGAACGGTTGGTTAGATACCGTTTCCATCGTTTACTCAAGCGAGTAAGATGGCCGCCCATAAAAATAATACCCGCGCAGCTCGTTGCGCAAAGGGAGGACCATGCTGCAATCCCAAAAGCAGGCCTTACGTTTAAGGCGCACTGTGTTGTCTAACATGGGTGTGTTCTCTTTGTTGTTGCTGTGCTATTTGGCCGCACAATTGGGTTACTCTGCCATAGAGACAACCAATGTCGTGATATTGTCGCTGATTATGTGGCTAGGCCATATTGTGTTTGTCATTGTTATTCTGTTTTCCGGCAATTTGCGCTTTAAAGATGCAAGCTTAACGTTGCCGCAAATGGTGTGGGTGGCAATTTGGTTAAGTATTCTTATGTCGTTCTTGCAAGATATTCGGCCTTTAATGTTAATGGGTTATCTTCTGGTTATGTCTTTTGGTGCGTTTAGGCTATCTATTAAAGGCCTTTATGGTTTTACCATCTTTACTTTAGTTTGCTACCTTTCTAGTTTGGCCTGGGTGTTTCACCAGCGCCCAGATGATATTTATTTGTCTCAAGAATTTTTTGTATTTGTGGGCTTTGTCTTGGCTTTGTTTGGCGTTGTTTTAATGGGGAGTGAGTTTAGTAATTTACGACTCTCATTGGGCAATCGCCATCGAGAGTTAAAGGGCGCGATCTCTCGTATTGAGGAGCTGGCGATTACCGACGAGCTAACGGGTTTGTATAATCGCCGCTACCTTATGCAAATGCTTAGTCAGCAGCGTGCGTTGGCGAACCGCAGTCGTTATGGCTTTGTGGTGTGTTATTTAGACCTTGATCATTTTAAAAAGGTTAATGATGTTCATGGCCATCCATTTGGGGACAAAGTACTAAAAGCATTTGCGAATTTAATGACAAATTGTCTGCGCGAAGTGGACTTAGGTGCGCGCTTGGGCGGTGAAGAATTTGTACTGATCCTAGCCGATACCAATCTTGATGCTGCATGCGGTGTGTGCCAAAGAATGGCAGATAAGTGGCGAGCGCTTCATTTTAGCGAAGCGCCTAATCTTCAATTGACCTTGTCTGCAGGCATTACTGAATTTAAATCCCCTGAAAGTATCGAGAGCGTATTAGAGCGTGCTGATAAGCTGCTTTATGATGCCAAGCATAAGGGGCGTAACTGCATTGAAGTTGAGCAACAAGAACGGCAAGTCCCATTTAATTTTGATGCAGGGAGCAAATTGCCTGCCTAAGCACTAGAAATAGTGCCTTATTGCGATGAAGCCACTGAATTGTGTGAAATTTAGTTTTTCATGTTCAACGAATTCAGGCTGAAATTGCGATTGAAATATACTCTGATATTGATAATGAATACTGGGTACCAAATACCAGTAGGGCGCTAAATAATATCGATAATGCCAATCGAGTTTTAAATCCAATTGATAAACAGTACTTTCTAATGATGATAGGGCGCGATGCAGGGTGGCATCGTTGCTAAAGTCAGTGTCGAGTTGTGCTAGATTCAGACGCCATTGAAAGTTTAAGCCACGGTCGTCTTTTATTCGTCCCAAACTGAAGCCAAAGCCCGTGAAACGCCCATCGAACACAGTAGCATTGGTTGAGCTTATTGTGGCACTGACCGGGCTGGTTTCTTCCGAGTAGAACAAGCCGATAATATTGAGCGGCCCTTCGTCTTTTATACTTTCATACCAATATGCCTGGCCGCGTAAAAATTGCCGCTCAAGCAAGACGGTATCTCCGCTGGTGAGGGATTGGGCAAGGCCTGATTCATCGATGTATATTTGATTGCTGCCGATTACCGTTTCGAGAGTGTTTTTCTGCCATTCAAATTCTAGCCAAACCCCTTGGTGAGTATGAAACTGATATAGCGAAGCATGAACATCTAGATCAATGTGGTTAGTGCTTTGCTGTGCTCGCGCTTTTGGGCCTCGTGCCATCCAGCCTGTTGGCTGTTTTCGGTAGGCTTGCATATCAAGTGAGGCACCATAGGTTTGCTCTTTGTCGTCAGCGGTATCGATAAGGTATTGGTGTTGAATTTGGTTAATACCACTATAAACGCCGAAAAACTCAGCCCATGAAGTATGGCAGTGCAGAATAACGGAGAGCGCAAGCATGTAATGAAAGGGTCGCATCATAGAATATATATCGACCAAGCCCTTAAAATATTCACTTCTGTTACATAAGTTTACAAAATACCTTATAAAAGAAACGGTATTGACTTAAGTGCTAGGCTATATTAGCCACATCAGTTTTGTTTAAAAGCTGATCATTGTGTGACTCCTTATTTTATTTGGCGCCTTTTAGGCGCTTTTTTTTTGCCTTTTATCTAAATAGAGGTGGGTTTAGAACTGTACTAATGGAGACGCAGTGTTAAACTTGCGCCAAATTTTTAGATAGGGTTCTGGCATGACTGAATCTGCTGAACAACAACTGACTAACACCACTCAAAAGCGTATTTTAAGCTGGCTAATTTTATTAGCGGGTATATATGCGATCTTACTCTCGGTGGGCTTGGTCGGCTCAGGCTTTAAGTGGGTATCGGGTGGCTCTGAAGGCGCAAGAGAGCTTTTCGCCTTTGCTACAAATCCATTCCTCGCACTTCTAATCGGTATTCTTGCAACATCCCTCGTACAAAGCTCTAGCACCGTTACTTCTGTTATTGTTGGTTTGGTTGCTGGCGGCTTGCCTATCGAAATTGCGATTCCTATGGTCATGGGTGCCAACATTGGTACGACTATTACCAATACGTTGGTGAGTTTAGGCCATGTGCGCAAAAAATCGGAATTCCGTCGTGCTTTCGCAGCCGCTACGGTTCATGACTTCTTTAACCTTATGTGTGTGGCGATTTTCCTTCCGCTTGAAATTATCTTTGGCTTCTTAGAGAAAGCCAGTGCTTGGCTTTCAACGCATATGATTGGCGCAGATTCTATGAGCATGAAGGGCTTTAACTTCATCAAGCCCATTACCAAGCCTGTCATCAGTGAAATTAAATCACTGTTAGGTGTGTTCCCTGATAAAGTAGCGGCAATTACGCTTATTGTTTTGGGTATTCTATTAATTTTCGTATCCATTACGATTATTGGTCGTGTGCTTAAAGGCCTTATGGTTGGTCGCGCTAAGAAAATTCTACACGGTGCCATTGGTCGTGGCCCAATCTCTGGTATTGCCAGTGGTGCGGTTGTGACTGTGTTGGTTCAATCGTCTTCAACGACCACCAGTTTAATGATTCCGCTTGTTGGTTCTGGCGTATTTAAGCCTCGCGATATTTATCCGTTCACATTAGGTGCTAATATTGGTACTACCATCACGGCGTTATTAGCGGCAACGGCTGTATCAGGCGTTGGTGCAGTGGTTGCTCTGCAAATTGCACTTGTACACTTAATGTATAATTTGCTGGGTGTCATAGTGATATACGGTATTCCTTTCCTCAGAGAGATACCTTTAAAAGCAGCCGAGCGTTTAGCCGAAGTAGCAACAAAGCGTCACTCTTTAGCGGCACTGTACGTACTGAGTGTATTCTTCCTGCTGCCGGGCTTGTGTGTATTTATTATGTCTAGCATGAGCTAAGGAGATAGCTATGGGTAAGAAACGAATTAAGGAACTGCAAAAACAGGTCAAGGATGCAAAATCGACGCTGGCTGATTTAGAAAAAAAGGCCAACAAAAAGATTTTAAAAGCGCAACATAAAGTGATTGAAGATCTCGAAAATATGATCGGTCAAGAAACTTTGCGTCGTGAAAGCTTGTTAGAATTAAGCGAAGAAGCTTGGCAAGAAGCCAAAGAGCTTATGGATAATTTAATTCAGAAAGTTAAAAACGTAGTGAAATCGAATAAATAATTCGATTTCACTAAAAAAGCCCCTAAGTAAGCAGCTTACTTAGGGGCTTTTTTTTTGCTCGTCGAAAATGGATTAATTTAGGCCCATAAACCATTGCTTGTTTTGAGCATGCTTAAAGCTGATGTCCGTAGCGAGCTGTTTGACCTTTGGGTCGGTGAGGTAAAAATGAATTTGTTGTGTAATTTGCTGAGCGATATTGCCGTAATTAAAGCTTAAAAAGTTTTCACCATCATGAAACTGCACACTGAAGTCGTCAGTGGTATGAATGCCTTGGTGCTGTAATTGTTTTGCTAGGTTTTGAGTGACGTTACGGTAGGCCAGTTCTTTTAATAAAAAAGGCAGGCAGCCGGGTATATTAAAAGACCATGCGTCACGGTAGAAATCAGCGTCTAATGATTTTGCTTGTTCAATAAATAAGTTGGTAATGCGGCTACCTGCACTTGCTTCAAATGGAATGCTGCTTGGGCAACGATAACGGTATTGGATGTTATGGCTGGCGTCGTCGTTGACATGGGTTTGCATGGATGCAATTAGTTCGTTGTCTAAGATGACCTTGAAGCGAGTCGGCCATAGCTTGTCTTTTGATGTGTAGACGCGGATTTTTTGAATTTTATTGAGGCCGTGCTCGCAGCGCGCAGCGTTGTCAGCCAGTGTGACACAAAGATATTCCGCAAAGCGGTCAAAGTCGTAATGTGCATTTAGGTTGGCCATGTTTCCTCCGAATGAATGGGAGTCTTATTCTTAAACGTAATAATCAGACGTTTTTTATAATAAGATCTACTCTGTCTGTGATTCAAACTTAAGTATAGACAGAGTAGCGTAACAGGCTTATTTAGATGAATAATTTAATTTATTCACCTTTTAAGTAGTTCAATACATCCTCGTGGTGAGTCTTGGTTTTGAACTTGTCCATAATATGAATCAGCTTGCCTTTCTCATCAATAATAAAGGTAATGCGGTGAATGCCATCATATTCACGTCCCATGAACTTCTTAAGGCCCCACACGCCGTATTTTTCGGCAATCGTGTGGTCCTCATCCGATAAAAGGGTGAAGTTAAGCTCGTCACGTTCTTTAAACTTTAGAAGGCGAGCTGGCGCATCAGGACTAATTCCAAGTGTTACGACATTCAGCTTATCGAGTTCTTTTTTGCTGTCTCGTAGACTGCACGCTTGTGTGGTGCAGCCAGGCGTCATGGCTTTAGGGTAGAAATACAACACGACGGTTTGCCCACGAAAATCCTTCAAGGCTACTTTGCTGCCGTTTTCGTCTAGTGTGGTGAAGGCAGGAGCTACTTTACCAATGGTAGGGCGAATCATAGGGTGTCCTTTCGGTGTTTAAGTTAACCTTTAAGCTTGAGTTTTAACGCAGTCTTGGGGACGCAGCAGCAGGGTAATATCTCACCTTCATTGATCCAAGCCATAGGCTCTTGCAGGTAAGCCACTTTGCCTTCGACTAAGTCCGTGCGACAACCACCACAATAGCCTTCTCGGCATTGGTAGGGCAGTTGAACACCTTGTGCCTCTAAGCTTTCAAGTAAATTATTGGCATAGTGAAACGCTAAAGGCTCAGCGATGCCGTCTATTTGCAGATTGTATACGGGTTTCTCGAAGCCTTGGATTTCAAGTTGTTGGTCATCTTGAGGGGCTTCTGGGTTGCCAACCGGCAGGTACAGTTCAGATTGTGGGCGAGCCTCGTCAGAAGATGAGGGCGCCTCAGGACTTTCAAGCTGAAAGTCCTGATGGTCGATGGCATCATCTTCAAGATGAAACTCTGAGTTTGACTCTTTTGATTTATCTCGCATTGCCAACATAGTTACGTCGAGCTTAAAGTTCGATATCGCTGAAGTCTTCTAGTGATAATGCGCTATCAATGGCACCCACTAGGTAAGAGCTAATTTCAGCTTCTTGTGGGGCTACTTGCACATTGTCGCTCACTAACCAAGCGTTGATCCACGGCAGTGGGTTTTGCTTTGTTGTGAAAATGCTATCAAGGCCAACCGCAGCTAAGCGCTGGTTTGTAATGTATTCAACGTATTGGCAAAGAATATCTTTATTCAGGCCAATCATGCTGCCGTCTTTGAATAAATACTCAGCCCATTCTTTTTCTTGCTCGGCGGCTTCACGGAAAATCTCGATCACATCGTCGCGACATTCTTTGGTGATTTCACCCATTTCTGGGTCATCTTTACCCATGGCCCAAATTTGCAGCATGTGCTGAGTGCCCGTTAAGTGAAGCGCTTCATCACGAGCAATCAATTTAATGATTTTGGCGTTGCCTTCCATTTTTGCACGCTCTGCAAATGCAAAGCTGCACGCAAAGCTCACATAAAAACGAATGGCTTCTAATACGTTTACAGAGGCAACGGTTAGATACAGTTTGCGTTTTAAATCACGCAGGCTTATTTCGACGATTTTACCGTTTATTTCATGCTTACCTTCACCCAGATTTTGGTAATAGGTTACGCTTTCAATAAGGTCGTCGTAATATTTGGTGACGCTTTCTGCACGCTTGGTGATGTATTCGTTAGAAACAATGTCGTCAAATACGGCGGCAGGATCACTGATGACATTACGAATAATATGCGTGTAAGAGCGGCTATGAATGGTCTCACTGAATGACCATGTTTCTATCCATGTTTCTAGTTCAGGCAAAGAAACAATAGGCAGTAACGCTACGTTAGGAGAGCGCCCTTGAATACTATCGAGTAATGTTTGGTATTTAAGGTTGCTTAGGAAAATATGTTTTTCGTGCTCTGGTAAATTTGCAAAGTCTTTGCGGTCAGTCGAAAGATCCACTTCTTCAGGGCGCCAAAAAAAAGACAATTGCTTTTCAATTAGCTGTTCGAAAATCTTATATTTCTGTGTGTCGTAGCGCGATACATTGACGTGTTCGCCAAAAAACATAGGCTGGCTAAAGGTGTCGAATGTATTGCGATTAAATGTTTGATAAGCCATGTTTTACACTTCTGAAAATGACAATAAGTTTTCACTTATTGAATAAGGGCAGTATGTAAACATACAGCCCTTAATGATTTGAAAACCGAAAAGCCCGCTAGGGCTTTAGGTGTACTAGATTTTACAAGCACCGCCTGCACAATCGTCTTCTAAGTCTTGTTGAGAATCATCAGCACCGTCACGGGTATTGTGGTAATACAACGTCTTAAGACCCAGTTTGTAGCTGGTTAATAAGTCTTTTAATAAGACTTTCATCGGCACTTTACCGCCATCAAATTTAGATGGATCGTAGTTTGTGTTGGCCGAAATGGCTTGGTCAACAAACTTCTGCATCACACCCACTAGCTGTAAGTAGCCTTCGTTGTTTGGCCACTGCCATAACAACTCATAATTACCTTTGATATTTTCAAAGTCAGGCACAACTTGTTTTAAGATGCCGTCTTTGGATGCTTTAACACTGATGTAGCCACGTGGTGGCTCAATGCCGTTGGTGGCATTACTGATCTGAGACGATGTTTCAGATGGCATCAATGCGGTTAGTGTTGAGTTACGTAGGCCGTGGGTTGTAATGTCATTGCGCAGGGCTTCCCAATCGTAACGAAGCTCTTCTTTGCATACGGCATCGAGTTCTTTTTTGTACGTATCAATTGGCAAAATACCTTGTGAGTATGTTGTCTCGTTAAATTTCTCACATGGGCCAACTTCTTTAGCCAGCTTGTTTGATGCTTTTAACAGGTAATACTGAATCGCTTCAAAGGTTTGGTGAGTTAAGCCCAGTGCGCTGCCGTCGCTGTATTTAACGCCATTCTTAGCAAGGTAGTATGCGTAGTTAATGACACCTACACCTAATGTGCGACGTGACATGCTTGAAATTTCAGCCGCAGGCATTGGGTAATCCTGATAGCTTAATAAGTTATCAAGGGCACGCACAATAATGTCAGCCAGTTCTTCTAATTCGTCTAGGTTTTCAATGGCACCTAAGTTGAACGCCGCTAGCGTACAAAGGGCGATTTCACCTTCAGGGTCGTTGATTTCTTTTAACGGCTTAGTTGGCAGAGCAATTTCTAAGCATAAGTTTGATTGGCGAATCGGCGCAACGGTTGAATCAAACGGGCTGTGAGTATTGCAATGATCGACGTTCTGAATGTAAATACGGCCAGTACTGGCACGTTCTTGCATCAAAATAGAAAACAGCTCAGCCGCTTTAATGGTTTGCTTACGAATATTCGGATCGTTTTCGTATTTAACGTACAGCTCTTCAAACTTCACTTGGTCTTCGAAGAACGCATCGTATAAGCCAGGTGCGTCAGATGGACTGAACAATGTAATGTTGCCACCTTTGATTAAACGCTCATACATAACCTTGTTAAGCTGTACGCCGTAATCTAGGTGACGCACACGGTTTTCTTCAACACCACGGTTGTTCTTAAGAACCAATAGTGATTCAACTTCCATGTGCCAAATAGGGTAGAACAAGGTTGCCGCGCCGCCACGTACACCGCCTTGAGAGCAGCTTTTAACCGCTGTTTGGAAGTGTTTATAAAACGGGATACAACCTGTGTGGAACGCTTCACCGCCGCGAATAGGGCTACCCAATGCACGGATACGGCCAGCGTTGATACCAATACCAGCACGTTGTGATACGTATTTAACAATTGCACCCGCGGCTGCGTTGATTGAGTCTAGGCTGTCGTCGGTTTCAATTAATACACATGAACTGAACTGGCGAGTCGGAGTACGTACACCCGCCATGATTGGCGTTGGTAGTGACAGCTTGAACATAGACACCGCATCGTAAAAACGACGAATGTAATCCATACGAATTGACTTATCATAGCTGGCGAATAAACACGCACCAATTAGGACATACAAAAACTGAGGGCTTTCAAATACTTCACCTGTCACACGGTTTTGTACGAGGTATTTGCCTTCAAGTTGTTTAACCGCTGCATAGGCAAAGTTAAGGTCGCGGTTATGATCAATGAAGTTGTCCATCTCTTGGAAATCAGCTTCGGTGTAATCTTCTAGTAAGTGGCGATCATAACGTTCGCTATCGACTAAGCGAGCGACTTGATTATATAGAGTAGGTGGCTCGAATTGACCGTAGGCTTTTTTACGCAAATGGAAGATGTTTAAACGCGCAGCCATGTATTGATAGTCAGGCGTATTCTCTGAGATTAAATCAGCCGCCGACTTAATAAGCGTTTCATGAATGTCAGAAGTGGTAATACCTTCATTTAGTTGGATTTGTGCGCGTAATTCAACTTCAGATACAGAGACATTATCAAGACCCTCTGCAGCCCATGTAAGCACCTTATGAATTTTATCTAAATCTAAAGGAGCACGATTTCCGTCGCGCTTTGTTACATGAAGTGTGCTGTTCATTTCTGCCCCTTACCCATACAAAAACATCGACTCTAATAATAGAGAGGATAAAAAAATTGGTTTGTTGAAGTTCCGAATGAAGATTTGGCTGCCAATTGATCACTTTGTTCTTATTTTAAGTAATTGTGTTCAAAATGCGAGCAATCAATACTGCTCAAACCCGGAATAAGCACAGCATATTGCGGTTGTGACTTGGAATCAACCCCATATGTAGTGTTTAGGCAGAAATGGGCTTGTGGATAAATTGTGGGTAATCGGTGGGTAAGAAAGGGGTGTAAATGTCTATTGCTGATGGAATCTGGGCTTGGACTGCTTTGATTCACCTTTAAGGGCTAAGTGTATATTAAGCAAGTGGTACGGAAATAACATTATAGGTGGTTACGGGTCACAAGTTCCAAGCATAATTGTGATTTAAGCGTCGACTTATGGGCGTGTGGCTTGACCCATAGGTCGAAATTTTCGTTAATAATAATTTTTTATATTTAGAGTCATACTGAGTTATTGTAAACATTTACTTGAATAGGAATTTTCAGTATGTATTGATTAGCAGTGTCCTGCTCTTATGAAAGGGTAGGGGAGAAGTAGAAGTATACTCATTAATGAGCCATACAATAACTTACGGCGTGTCTTTTGGGTCTTTTTTGATCCCATTCTGTTTTCCTTATCTTAATTGAAAGACATAACAGGAAGCCATTTGATGCGTATACTTTGTTTTGAGTGCTTCTGCTTAAAAATTAGTTGCAGAAGTTCATCTCTTGAGTACACAAAATTTGCAAGTTTTTACCTAGTGGCTCTGTCATTAGTTAGAACATTTAAAAGCCTCAATTATCTCGGTACCATTCTCCGACTGTAATTGGGGCTTTTTTATTTCATTTTGCGAAGCCTCAATTTTTCAGTGCTTTATATTTGATATGTCCAAGTTTTTAGAGTGACCTTTAATGTCTATAAAATGATCATATTGCGGCTGTGACTTGGAATCAACACCATATGTAGTGTTTAGGCAGAAACGGGCTTGTGGATAAAATGTGGGTAATCGGTGGGTAAAAGTTGTGTAAACAGATGCTGTTAGTAGTGGCTAACGCCAGAGTGTCGTTATCAGTAATATCAACTAATCTTAAAATGTATGCACATTATCTTTCAAGCAAAAGCTGAAAATATTTACAAGATTGTGCAGGATGCCGACAAGGGTCTAAATTAATGTATATTAGAGTTACTTACCTATTCTAGGATGATCTATGGAACAGACACAGCAATCTGATGAAGCGTGGCAGATTTTAATTGTTGAGGATGACGAGCGTTTGGCGGCTTTAACCCAAGAGTATCTCGAATCCAATGGCATGCAGGTGTCTGTGGAGGGTGATGGCTCGGTTGCGGTTGGTCGTATAAAAAGTGAGCAACCTGACTTGGTCATTTTAGATCTTATGTTGCCAGGTGAAGATGGCTTGTCCATTTGCCGTTTGGTACGTCCATATTATAACGGCCCGATTATCATGCTGACGGCTCGAGATGATGACCTTGATCAGGTGCTTGGTTTAGAAATGGGGGCTGATGATTATCTAGCAAAGCCGGCGCGTCCGCGCGTGCTGCTTGCACGTATTCGAGCATTACTGCGTCGAGTGAAAGAAACCCCTGATCATAACGCGACTAAAGCAGGAGCGAGCGGTGAACAAAACCGAGTCACCTTTGCCAATCTTGTGGTTGATAACAGCATGCGAGAAGCGTGGTTAGATGAAGAGTCGATCGATTTAACCAGTGCCGAATTTGATCTGCTTTGGCTGCTAAGCTCCAATGCTGGGCGAGTACTCAGTCGTGAAGAAATCTTCACGGCGTTACGGGGCATTGAGTATGACGGCCAAGATCGTTCTATTGATGTTCGTATTAGTCGTATACGGCCTAAAATAGGCGATGACCCGTTGCAGCCCAAAAGAATTAAAACGGTTCGCAGTAAAGGTTACTTGTTTGTAAAAGAAATATAGGCACAATCGTTTTTTTGCAGGCAGGAGAGACACCATTTTTTCTCGTGTGTATATCGGGGTGTTAACGATTTTATTGTTGGTCTCCATTTCGACGTTAGGTTCGTTGTGGCTGGTTGATCATATAAATCATAAGCAACATCAGCAAAGCATCATGGGCGGTATTTTGTTACTGGCCACGGGCGAAATTAAAGCCTCTAAAGGCGACGTTGCGTCTGTTTCTAAATTGTTAGGCGTGCCGCTTACCCTAACGCCTATCAAACAATCTAATTTAGGCTCAATCGATAAAGCCAGACTCGAAGACGGCCAATATCTTTTAACGAACACAGGCGATGGCGGCCTAAAGGTGCAAGCAGGTGTCGCGTTAAACCAAACCCGATATCTTTTAGAAGGTAGGTTCCAAGATTTCCGCACGACCCATATTCGTGGTGCCGCCTCTTTAATTCGTCAGCTTGTTCAGCGTGAAGAGCAAGGATTGTCTGAATTGATTGCACTGTACTCAAATGTAAATAATTTACCGGTACGAGTGTTGGATCAAAGTGAGGCGGCTCAATATGAAAATGAACGGGCCAATATGATCGCGCCAAATTACTCAGCCTTTTATGACTTAGATGGCAGCAGTGGTCGATTTTATACTTATCTACCGGAAACCCAGCAGACCATTGAAATGGGCCCGATTGTTTTTCGCCAAGGCTTGTCATTGCAGTCTGTTTTTGTGGTGATTGCCTTGGCCATTATTTTAACCGGCATTGCCGTTTATTGGTTGGTGTATCGTTTTGAAGTGAACTTGCAGCGATTAGAGCGTGCAGCTACTCGTATTGCGACAGGACACTTGAACTCACGGGTGAAAGTGGAGTCGCAAGATGCATTTGGTCGACTGGGTGAGTCGTTTAACCGTATGGCCAGTCACATTCAGAGATTGATGGCGGTGCAAAAAGAAATGATTCGCGCGGTGAGCCATGAACTGCGCACCCCCGTTGCGCGCATGCGCTTTGGTGTGCAGATGCTCGAAGACACCACCACAGATGATTACACGCAAAAACAATTGCATGAAATGGATCAAGA
>JAWUXY010000066.1:0-26268 GCA_034111105.1 Bermanella sp.
GTGGGCTATTAAATAAAGCCTATCAGGTGAATCGAGCAGAGGTGGAGTTTAACCTAACCGCGCCTTGGTGCTTCGACAAAGAACAATCCTATTTGGTTGTAAATTAATAATGCCTAAGATCAGATGCAGTGCTTATAAATACTGCATCTACCTTTTTAATATTTCGAATATTTATCAAAAAAATATAACTACGGTTCTCTTTATCGGTGATATTTCTGTATCAAAAATGATAATTGATAAATAAGAGCGTCACTAAAACAAAGCCAATTCATGGTGCAATGAGTTATTTCTCATATCAATCATAAAATATTCAATCAATAAAATATGACGTTATTCATGTCATTATTTATTGGCGCTAGAATTTATAGCTAATCAATTTTTCAGTTGTTTTTTTAAGAATTCAATAAACCACTTCATAATTAAAGGCATATTGCCTTTATAGGCATGTACATAATAAATATTGTTTTCTTTAGTCTTCAGGTTAGGTAGTACGTGTTGTATTTTGCCTTCTCTGATGTATTTGTTTGCATAAACATCAGGTAACAGCGCGATACCTAAGCCCATCAATACGGACTCCATTACCGAATTTGCACTATTCATTTCGAACTGTGGTTGTAGCAATAGTTCGTGTACTTTATTTTTATCATCCAAAAATTGATGGGTGAGATTTGTTGTTTGCCAGCTAGTTGCGATAAATGGATGCGTATGAATATTTTGCAGCGAAATTGAATGCTTAGTAGCGGAAAGGTAAGCGCTTGAGGCGACAATAATTTCACGATGAGCGCCTATCTTGGCTCCTTTAAGTTCACTATCTGCTTGTTCTCCGACACGAATGGCGATATCAATCCCTTTTTTGATGATGTTTTGGTTCGTGTCATCTGCTATTAAGCGAGGTTTGATATTAGGGAATTGCTTAACGAGTTGCTCAATAGCGGGCAGCACTGCGGACTGTACTAAAGCTTGGGGTGCCGTGATGCTCAAAAGACCAGCAACTTGCTGAGTGCTGTTACTGACTTCATCTATGGTCAAATTTAATAGGGTTTTTAGTTCACCACTGCGTTTAAAGAGCTGCTCACCGATATTGGTTAAATTCAAACTGCGAGTGGAACGTGTTAAAAGCTGTACGCCAAGGTGCTGCTCAAGCCGGCTAATATGCTGGCTGACACCTGACTTCGTTAGGTCTAGTTTATCTGCCGCTGCTGTAAAGCTTCCTTGTTCAACAACCTCATAAAAGACCATTAACCATAAAAACACATTTTTTTGTTCAGTTTTCATAAACAGTGATTTATCAATTTGTGGGTTTATGCTTTTTATATTAACAGTAATATGCTCGGCATAGGCAATAAATAAGAGAGAAACCCATGAAACATAAAGAGTTAGTTGAGCTTCAGGTGAGTGAAGCAAGTAAACAGTGGATTAAGGCCTTTAATCAGGGAGATATAACAGCATGTGCACAGACATACACAAGTCGTGCTGTGATGGATGCAAGGCCCATGGGGCGATATGACGGGCGTGAAGCTATTTACGAATTTTGGAGCGGTTTTGTTAACTCAACAAAGGCAACAGATTTAACGTATACCAATGTAAATATTGAGTTTATTGATGAGAACACCGCGAAGTTATCCGCTAGTTGGTCGATGAATGTGGGCCAAGGAATTATATCGGAAGAGCTCTGGGTTAAAGAAAATAATCTTTGGTGGTTATCTTACGATGACTTTACGGTAGAAGAGCAGTTTTAGTTAATAACTAATGAATTTATAAAAATAAGCGAGAATATATTATGAGTATTATGGTTAAGTTTGAACTGAGTGTGCAAAGCAATAAAGTCGCAGAATTTAAACAGTTTTTTGAGCGTATTTTACAAGGGACACGAGACTTTTCTGGTAACGAAGGCGAAAAAATAGCGTATTGTGCAGAAGATGAAACAAAAGTGGTACTTATTGAATATTGGAAAAGCAAAGAAGACTTTGATCACTATTTAAATTGGCGTAAAGACATTGGCGACTTCGATACTCTAGGTAGCATGTTGGCGGTCGAGCCTGATATTCAGAGCTTTACCGTATTAAAAAATGCATAATTGATAAATATGAACCAATACATTGGTTAAAATACTTAAGGCCGCTTGTTGTACTCACTAGCGGCTTTTTTCGTTTAATTAACTAAAGCACTTAAGTTGTTTGACTAGTAGGTATATCTTAAGGTCATGAGGGATATCGATTATGTTAATATAATTATAAAGGAGTCATTTTGCACTCTAATAAACGATCTAAAAAATGGAATAAAAAGAATAAAACGGCAAAGAAACTGGCGTTAGTAAAAACCTTAAAATTTAAGAATAGCAGTATCGTAAAAAAAGTAAAAAATCATGCTGCGATTGGTTTTATTTTTGTTAGTTTTATATTGCTAGCATTATTTGCATTTTCTAATTTAAATTCCCTTGTTCCCACCAGCCAGTTTATAAAAGGTAAAGTCGTTGATCGAGTTATGGTTTTTACTGGGCGAGGGTCAAAAACCAAGCCAAATGTAAAGGTTGCGCTCACAAACGATGATATTGTTTACATTGCTTACTCTGGTCAAAAGCATGGGGATATAATTGAATTTGAAATAATGAAAGCGGCAATAACCAATGCTCGCGTATATCAACAGAGGTAGTATGTATAACAGCCAATCAGGTTTAATGCACATTATTAAAAGTAAGGTATTAGAGTTAGGCGATACCGTCGCTCAAGTGACCATCAGCATCAGGCCAATCGCTGAGATCCATCAAACTCAAGAAGGTGATGAATACTGGGTTAAATGGTTCTATTGGCAGGTGTATGGCGAGCATTGTGCTATATTGTATGAATCTGATTTATTAGTGGCCCATGGCGAGTTGAGTGAAACGTTAATACAATCAGATTTAAAAACGACATTTGATACCTTAAAAACATCGGTTAATAATGAAATATATTTTGATGATTAATTCGATGCATGTGATAGTAATATCAAGTATCAAAGTGTTTTAATCATAAGAACATGCAGGGCATTACTGGTTTGGCTGCATTCGGTCACTGGTTAATGCCGCTTAAAGCGGCGTAATAATTTACTCATTTAGTGTCAAATATTGTAATCTTGGGATGATCTACATGAAAACCGCTTTGCCAGAAAACCAAAAACTCACGGTTATTTATCGAGTAGAACCCGGTTGTCTTGGCCCAGAAGGGGCTAATCTTGTGGATGCATTTTGTACATTTGCACAACCGCGATTTGAATCATTAGGTTCCGATTGTATTATTTGGCAAATTATACCCAGAAAAAATAAGGCAGCGCCTGAAATGCAATATAATATTTCAGATAAGCGACTGAACCATGCCCAAGCTGAAAAATATTTAGCGGTATTTGGGAAAAACCTTGATGAGCTTGAAGGGTATTTAGTTGAAACCTTTACCAGTCTGATTAATGAATTTATGGGACGTTAATTCTAGCCTTGCACACTTCTTTATTTGGGTTCTTTTGATTTTTTTTAATGTTGAGAGCCAAAGCTCATAAATTTATTCTGCCCACGTTCTGACTATATTAAGTGACTAATCTGCTCATCTTGAGCCTGTCGAATGACGCAGCTCAAGATGCTCAGTAAATAATATCTAAAGGGCACACCCTACAAGGCCTTGATAAATACTTTACTATTACGCTGGTAGTTATACAGTTCTTTTTTCTGCGGGGGTAAGTCATCAATATCTGCCGCTTTAAAACCACGCTCTTCAAACCATTGTGCAGTACGTGTGGTGAGCACAAACAAATTTTTAATACCTTTATTTTTTGCTTCGCTCACTAATGTATTTAATAAGCGGTCGCCGCGTTGGCCACGACGATACTCATCGTGAATCGCCACACAGGCTAGCTCTGCCATATCTTTGTCGTACGGATAAAGTGCGGCGCAGCCTAATACCATTCCGTCTTTTACTAATACACGAAAACGATCAATTTCGGTCTCCAGTACTTTGCGTGAGCGGCGTACTAAAATACCTTTTTCTTCCAGCGGGCTGAGTAAATCGAGAATGCCCATGACATCTTCCATGCGTGCGGTACGCAGTTGTTCTTGGTGATGCTGGCTAACTAATGTGCCGCAACCATCTAGCGTGAATAATTCAGTTAACAGCGCGCCATCTTGACTGTGTTGAATTAACTGACAACGCTTTACACCGCTGTTAACGGCAAGGCTTGCTGCATTGAGTTGCACGGTTTGTTCTGTGTTTAAGCCTCGCGTTAAGAGTTGAGGAATGGCACTGGTGACCACTTCTTTTACGAGCTGGCCTTTGTGTTTAATGCAATTATTCTCACCAAATAAAATCAGTTTGTCCGCTTGTAATGCGATGGCGGCTTCAGTGGCGACATCTTCGACGGATAGATTAAAGGTTTCGCCAGTGCGGCTATAGCCTAAGCAATTGAGTAGGGCGATGGCGTTGTTATCGAGGGCTTTATTAATCGCCCGTATATCAATTTTTCTCACTTCCCCTGTATGGGCAAAATCGACACCGTCAATTACGCCAATGGGCTTAGCGATCACAAAGTTACCACCGACAACACGAATATCCGCCCCGTGCATTGGGCTATTGCTCGTGCCGGTGGTGAGTATGGCTTCAATTTGAGAGCGCAGTTGCCCCACAGCTTGCTGAACGGTAACCAGCATGGCTTTGTCTGTGATGCGCTTGTTATCTGAAAATGTGGCGGCTTGTTTTTTTAGTTCACACAGCTCATCGATTTGTGGTCGGGCACCATGAACCAATACCAATCGCACACCTAAGCTATTAAGCAAGGCAATGTCATGAATAATATGTTGAAACTGGTCGTGGGCAAGTGTGTCACCCCCTAGCATAATGACAAAGGTTTTACCCCTGTGTGCATTAATATAGGGAGAGCTTTGTCTAAACCAGTTGACGTGTTGGTCGATTGAATCAGTCACTGTGTTTTATCTTTTGTGTGTTAATCCGGTTGAGTGTAATGGCTTTTGCCTATTACAAACAATAATGTTTAATAAATTGCTCGATGTATTTTACCATCGGCTCAATTTGATCATGGGCCATGTATTCATCGGGCTGATGGGCTTGATCAATTGAACCCGCGCCCATGACGACAGTATCGATATTCGCGGCTGCAAAAAAAGGCGCTTCAGTTGCAAAGGCAACGGCCTCTGCACCGTGACCTGATAGTTTTTCAGCCAGCGCAACCAGCTCGCTGTTTTTGTCACTTGCAAACGCGTCAACGCCATCAAATAATCGATAAAAGTCAATTTGAGTCTGGGTTTGCTTTGCAACAAGGTCGAGGCGCGCTTGAATTTTTTGGCGCAGCTGATCGGTTTTCATACCCGGAATCATGCGCAAGTCAAAATGCAGTTCGCACTGCCCACAAATACGGTTTGGGTTATCGCCGCCATGAATACAGCCTAAATTTAACGTTGGGCTGGGGACGCTAAAGGCGGTGTGTTTATATTCTTGTTTGAGTTCATCGCGGAAGGTTTTGAGTTCACCAATGACGGTGTGCATGGCATCCATTGCGTTGTTACCCAGACTTGGGTCCGAGCTATGACCCGCTTGCCCAGTAATTTTGATGCCCTCCATTAATATGCCTTTGTGCATGTTAATGGGCTTTAAACCGGTTGGTTCGCCAATAATGGCAGCCCGCGCTTTGGGTAAACCCAGCGTGGCTAAGGCTCGTGCGCCGCTCATGCTGGTTTCTTCATCGGCGGTGGCAAGTATGAAAATAGGCGCTTTTAATTGTTTGGCGTCGACTTTTTCAACTGCGGCGAGGGCCAAGGCAAAAAAGCCTTTCATATCGCACGAACCTAAGCCGTAAAAACGATTGTCTTTATCGGTTAAGGTAAACGGATCGCTTTTCCACTTTTCAATATTACAGGGCACGGTATCGGTGTGCCCGGATAGAATTAATCCGCCAGGCCCACTGCCCAGAGTCGCAAGCAAGTTGTATTTTTTGCGCGTTTCATCGATACATTGTATATCGACTTTAAAGCCAAGGGTTTCGCACCAGCTGGCCAGCTGATCAATAACGCCTTTGTTGCTCATGTCGTATTCTGGCAACGAGCTAGAAATACTGGGTAACGACAATAGTGTGGTGAGCTGTTGTTTTATATTCGGTAAGTGCTTCATGCCCTAAACCTGTAATAAGGAGTATCATCAGTGTATCAAAGCAGTTAAAAATGTCTTGGGGTTTCTATGATAGCTACTGAGTCTTTTGCCCCTTTCTGCTAAGCTGGGCGTATAAAAAATAAGAAGTGGAAGGCCATGGCCAAAGAAGTCGAACTCAAGCTCTCATTACCTAGCCAAACAGTGGCCAGTTTCATGCAAGATATGAATCTAGGACTCTCCCAAGGTGCTCCGCTAGAGCTGGATAACCAGTATTTCGATACCTCTGATTTAGCGTTAAATAAAGCGCATGCGGCTTTACGCGTTCGTAAATCACAGTACGGTTATAAACAAACCCTGAAAAATAAAGGCCAATCCATTGCTGGTTTACACGAGCGTGGTGAGTGGGAGTACGATATTGCTTCGCCCAATCTTGATTGGACCTTATTTGCAAATGATATTCAGTTAGATGAAAGCCTACGCGAGCGTATCCAGCCTATTTTTAAAACTGACTTTAGCCGCCATGTGTGGATAAAACAATTTGGTGAAAGCGAAATAGAACTGGTACTAGACGAAGGTTTGATACATAACCATTGCGAACGTAATGAGAATCTTGAAACCAGTAAAAGTATCAACTTATGCGAAATAGAATTAGAGCTAAAGTCCGGGCGCGTTGAAGACTTATTTGAGTTTGCAAAGCAATTAGCGCAGCAACACCCGTTAGTGCCTTGTGATATCAATAAGGCGGAACGTGGTTACGGTTTGCTTTTTCCTAAGCTTAGTTTTTTTACGCGCCAAAATTTTACAGGCACATGGTCAAAGCAAGAATTACCTGTGTTTGCATTGCTGCAAGAAACGTTAACGCGTTTAAATCGTCATTGGGATACATTTTCGCAGCAAGAAAACTGGTGGTCGTTACTGGTCATGAGTCGACAAGTGAGTGCCATGTGTTTATTGCTTAATGAACTCCCCCATTGCCCTGATCATATTCGTGGTCGCTGGTTAGTATTGCAGTTGGATTTACAAAAAATATTGCAGCCTGCGGCCGTCGTTATTGGCTTGTATGTGGACAGCAGCAGTCATAGTCGTGGATTGAGTCAACGTTTATTAACGGTTTGTGCGCCACAATTAAGCGCAGGCCTTGAAAGCTGGATCGCCAATAATGGTTTAGGCATGGCGATGTTAGAGTTAGGTGAATACTTATACGCGCAAAGTGAGCAAGCTGAGATAAATGGCGCATCTTGGGTTGTGGATTTATTAACCCGTGTTGCGCAT
Source organism: Bermanella sp. (assembly GCA_034111105.1). Taxonomy (GTDB): domain Bacteria; phylum Pseudomonadota; class Gammaproteobacteria; order Pseudomonadales; family Oceanobacteraceae; genus Bermanella. Next base: position 7,395 of record JAWUXY010000066.1, read on the forward strand.
GGGCACGAAGTGAATGAAACCTCATTACAAGCGTTAGCCTATATCCTATTGCGCTGTGGTGATGATCGTTATCAAGGCGTGAATGAAGTGATTCGCTGTCAGTTGGTGGTAGACGCCATGATTGCTGCGCAAGATATTCAAAGCGCAATGACAGATGAAACCAGCCGAGCTAAGTTGGCCAGTTGGCAGCGTCGAATGACCGTTGAAAAACGAAACTTATTAGATGCTAAGCAAGCGTTAACGGCGCTCTGCTCAAGCTAATACATACTATTTTGCCAAAGACACTCGCTTGTTTTGCGAGTGGTGGAAACCGATATGAGTCAGGTACAAGATCTAAAACTATCCTTTGTGGCCATTACTAATTTGCTTAAGCAAGATGGTCACTTGAGCCCTGAGCATTTAGCCGACCTGAAGCAAAAAGGCATGAACGGCAAAGCGCACCCAGTAACCGCGATTCAAAGCTATCAGTTCAAAAGTGCGGTTATGCAAGATATTAAGCTGGATGAAGAATTCATCATGGGTTTATTGGCAAAAGAATCCAAGCTTGAATATTTCACCATTGACCCGCTAAAAGTTAAAGCCAGTAAAGTGACACCGACCATGTCGTTTGCCTTTGCCAAACGTCATGGGTTATTGCCAGTGGGGTTAACCACGGACGTAGTCACGGTTGCCACCGCCGAACCATTTGATCGCCGCTGGATTGCGGATATAGAACACATCAATCGTCGTCAGGTGCATATCGTGCTGGCGAAGCCATCGGATATTCAACGTTACCAAGTAGAATTCTTTTCATTGGCGGCATCGGTAAGCGGTGCCAGTGCGTTGCATCAAACACAGGGCAGTAACTTAGAGTCGTTAGTGGAGCTTGGCAGTAAAGGTAACCCTGATGCCAATGACGAACATATCGTTAATATTGTGGATTGGTTATTCCAATATGCCTTTGAACAGCGTGCCAGTGATATACACATTGAGCCGCGTCGCGATATCTCAAAAGTGCGTTTCCGTATTGACGGTGTATTGCATCCGGTTTATGAATTCCCATCTACTGTCTCGAATGCGGTGACATCACGTATAAAAAGTTTAGGGCGGATGAACATCGCTGAAAAGCGTAAACCACAAGACAGCCGCTTGAAAACTCGTACGCCTAATGGCCATGAAGTGGAGCTGCGTTTAAGCACCATGCCCACCGCCTTTGGCGAAAAACTGGTGATGCGAATATTTGATCCAGACGTATTACTGCGTAACTTCAGTGAGCTGGGTTTTAGCAAAGAAGATTACGCATTGTGGGATTCTATGGTGCATCAAACCTCCGGTATTGTGCTGGTAACTGGGCCGACTGGTTCTGGTAAAACCACCACCTTGTATAGCACCTTAAAACAGTTAGCCACTGAAGAAGTGAACGTGTGTACGGTAGAAGACCCCATTGAGATGGTCGAGTCCACGTTTAACCAAATGCAGGTGAATCCCACCATTGATTTAAACTTCGCATCGGGTATTCGTACATTAATGCGACAAGACCCAGACATCATCATGGTGGGTGAGATTCGTGACAGTGAAACCGCCGAAATGGCCATACAAGCGGCATTAACCGGTCACTTGGTGTTATCAACATTGCACACAAACGATGCTCCTAGTGCGATTGCCCGTTTACAACATATTGGCGTCCCTCATTATTTGATTAAAAGTGCTGTGTCTGGCGTGATGGCACAACGTTTGGTGCGTACACTTTGTCCGCACTGCAAGCAAAAGCAAGCCACGGATATTAAACAGTGGAATGAGCTGGTTCAGCCGTGGAGCGCCAAAGCGCCTGAATTCATCTACGAGCCCGTGGGCTGTCTTGAGTGCCGAAACACAGGTTACATGGGGCGAGCAGGGCTCTATGAAGTTATGTCCATGAGTGATACATTGGCAGGACTTATCCAAGTACAAACAGACATGGCGCAATTAAGACGCCAAGCCATGAAAGACGGCATGCGCAACTTACGTTTAAGTGGCGCGCAAAAAGTAGCAGCAGGACTCACCACAATAGAAGAAGTACTGCGAGTCACCCCAAATGAAATGGGTTAACCAAAGGACTGTTCGCACGTCGCTGCTATTACGCCCGGATTCCGCATCAAGCGCGCTTGATGCCATAAAAAAAGGTAAAACATAATGGAAATGCCGGCCATTATTGACTTAGAAGCGTCCGGATTTGGACGCGGCAGTTACCCAATCGAAGTGGGTATTGCCTTAGCAGATGGCTCTGTCCATGCACTGCTTATTAAGCCCGCCGAAGGTTGGGACCATTGGGACGAAAAAGCCGAAGCAATACACGGTCTTAGTCGCGATTATTTAAATGAACATGGTAAACCCCCACGTGAGGTGGCCATGTTCTTAAATGACTTATGTGGCGGACTGACTTTGTACAGTGACGCTTGGAGTTTTGATAGCTCTTGGTTAGGTCGTTTATTCGATGAAGCTGAAATTATTCAGCGTTTCAAATTGGATACCCTCACTCGTTTATTATCAGAAGACGATATGTCTGTTTGGAGCGACACCAAAGACGCCATGGTTAAACAGCTGGGTTTAGAAATGCACCGTGCGGCGAATGATGTCATGCTGTTACGTGAGACGTATAAAAAACTAAAAGCAAGTTAGGCAGTGGTACAGCGTTATGTTTTTATTTAAAGAGTGCGCTCTGCGTTTCTTGCCTGTTTATTTTTGATCAAAATCTAAAAACCCCGCTTGTATATACAAGCGGGGTTTTTTATTGGTTTGAGATTAAAAACCGCGGTTATTGAATCTAGCGATTCTTTAGCGCTCTCATATCACTTTGTACATTACGATAAAACTTGGTTTGGTTTCTATCGGATGCACGTTTTTGCGCAAGGGTTGCCGTATTTAACGCCTGTTCTCGCATAAGTTTTTGATAACTTTGCAAGCGGCGTAATTCCAAATCCCCGTCATCAATGGCGGCGTTCACCGCGCAATCGGGTTCCCCCTGATGTTGGCAATTTGTAAAGCGACAGCCTTTTGCTAGCTCTGCGATATCAGCGAAGGTATGCTGAATACCGTCTTCACAATCGGCAATTTGTAATTCTCGCATGCCAGGCGTATCTAAAAACAAGCCGCCTTGAGGCAAGAAATGCAATTGACGAGACGTGGTTGTGTGCCTTCCCTTGCTATCGTCTTCACGAATGCCCTGGGTGACGCTTGCGGTTGTATCATCGGCACTTAGCCCTTTTAATGTGTTCACCAAGGTGGATTTTCCCACACCGGACGAACCCAAGAGCGCGATGGTCTTTCCGCTTTTACACCAAGCCTGTAAGCCTTTTAAGCTATCACTATCGAGTGCGTTAACCACTTCAATCATCAAATGACGATCGAGTTTTCGTAGTGGTTCAAGGTAGGCATCAATGTCGCTGCATAAATCGGCTTTTGTGAGTACCACAACCGGATCACTTTGCGCCTCATGTGTTATGGCAAGGTAACGCTCAATGCGGTTTAGATTGAAGTCATTATTCAATGACGCCACGATAAACACAGTATCAACGTTACTGGCAATGCTTTGCTCATGCACCTTGCTGCCACTGGCTTTGCGCGAGAAGTGACTTTGGCGCTCCAGTAGGCGTTCAAATTGCCCTTGTTCATTCAGCAATACCCAATCCCCCACCGTCATGGGAGGCATGGCAGGGTGAATGACAAGAATGCCTTCGCCGCTTTGTGAAAGGTAATGATATTGGTTTCTGTGGTGTTCGCTAATGCGAACAGGATAAAACGATTCAAGTTCTTCAAAACTTAATTGTGTTTGAAAAAATCCGCGCCAGCCAAGTTGTGGCAACGTAAAACATGTAGACATGTATAAACCCCAAGTAACCTATAGTTACTCGTTAAACATTTTAGTAAGGGGCTAAATCCCCGGTAAACCGGAAAAAACAATGGCTTAAGCGCCAAGTTTCTCCATAAGGGTTTTACATACAATCATCAACATGTTCCTCTTTGGTGGGTAATAGAGCCTGTATAGTAATCTTTTTTTTACCCTCGTCTAGAGGGTATGATGACTTTTTTTGTTAATCAGGTTTCAGTTCAAAGTCTAAGGCACTTTTAATATCAGGGTGCATAAACTTAAACCCTTCGTTAAGTAAGACGTTCGGTACAACCCTGTTACTGCCTAGTAATAATAAGTCGCCCATTTCACCAAATAGTGCTTTTACCATAAAGGCTGGCATGGGTAATAACGTTGGTCGCTTGAGTGCGCTGCCTAAGGCTTTTGTGAATTCATAATTGGTGGCTGGCATGGGGGCGGTTAAATTTACAGGGCCACGAATACTCTCTTGGTTTAAGATAAAGTCGATGGCTCTTAATTCATCTGTGAGGCTTATCCAGCTCATGAATTGTTGGCCGTTGCCAATTTTTCCGCCTAAGCCGAATTTAAAAGGCAGTAACATTTTTTTAATCGCACCGCCTTTTTGAGTCAACACGACACCGCTACGAATAAAGGCCGTGCGAATATCTGCATCTAATACTGGCTGTGCTGCTGATTCCCATTGCTGGACAATATCGGTTAAAAAATTATGGCCAGCAGGTGATGACTCATTAACCTCGGTTGTGCCCGTATCACCATAAAAACCAATGGCACTGGCATTAATAAATACACTCGGTGGTGTAACGCGATCTGCGATGGCTTCGCATAATAAATGTGTGCAAGTGACTCGGCTGTTGATGATGTCTTGTTTACGTTGTTCGCTCCAAGGTTTATCGCCAATGTTGACGCCACTGAGGTTAATGACGGCATCAAGATGAATGTCCTTATCAAGGTGAATGAGGTTGTTTTCAGGTTGCCAAAAAAAGCTGCCGCTATCGCGCCCACGGTGAAGAATATAAACCTGATGACCTTTGTGTTCAAGATAAGGCCGTAACGCTGAGCCAATAAGACCAGATGCACCGCTGATAAGAATATTCATAAAAGACCTAATCACTATACTGTATAAAGCATAGTACGCTTCAGGTGCTTTTTTAGATTATTCTTTTGTGTATTGGAGCGTGTCTATGATTTTGAGTATAAAGAGTAAGGCCCAGAAAATACTTATCACTTAGACATAGCGACCTAAAAAATTCATCGCTATGTCTAAGTATTATTCGTTGTAATAGGTGGCACAAGGCTCACTGAAAAATATAAATAGCTCTTGAATGCTCATGACTTAGCCTCGTTTTTTTGCTTTTTTATAGCAGTACAGATTTGATCACCATAATAATTGTTCGCATAATTACATTGTTGCGAGGCATATGGGATGTGACGTTTGATAAAGCGTTTAATGATATTCATGCTGTGACCTCTTGGGCTGATAACTCACTTATACTAATACGCCTTCGGTTTATGAGTTACGGTGAAGACAGCAACGAATATAGGGTGGTGGACCCTATTATGATAATTAATTCTTACTCTTTATTTGATAGTTTTAGGCTATTAGAAGGTTAAATCAGTCGCAAGTTCATAATCAATTTTGTTTGTACTATGCACAAAAAAACCGGTACAAGACCGGCAAAGTGGAGAACACAGGATTGGCGCTATTGGCTGGCGAGATGCTGGCCTTCATCTTGGTAATACGCTTCGACTCTTGGGTTCATAATGGCTTTCCAAAGTGGCGGGAAGAGTGCGATTACAAACATGGTGGCGTAACCAAAGGGTAATTGTGGGCTTTGATCATAATGACGCAGTACTTGATAGCGTCTAGCGGCATAAGCATGATGATCACTATGGCGTTGTAGTTGAAACAAAAACATATTGGTCAAAAAGAAATTACTGTTCCAACTGTGCTCTGGTGTGACGCGCTCATATTTGCCATTGCCCATTTTACGACGGTGTAAGCCGTAGTGTTCAATATAGTTAATGATCTCTAATAATGTGAACGCGACAAAGCTTTGTAAGAAAAATACGCCGACGCCTAACCAAAAATGGCTGCCTAATAACTCAAAAAAACCACCCAGTAATGCACTGACTAAAACAGAATGTAGGTAATACCAAACTAATTCGTTGTCTTTACTTAAAAGGGTTTTGCCTTTTTTAGCTAAGCGAGTTTTTTGTAATGACCACGCGTTCAAAAAATTATGAACGTAGGCATTCGGTAAAAATTGATAAAGTGTTTGATTGAAGCGAGAAGAGCTTGCGTCTTCTGGTGTAGATACATGCACATGATGCCCATAGAGATGTTCAATTTTGAAGCCTGCGTAGCTGACCAATGATAACAGCAAGCCACCGCTAATTTGTTCCAGTTTGGTGTTTTTATGGATCAGCTCATGGCCTACGTTAATCGCGATAATCCCGCCTACAACCCCTAATGATAAAACATAACCAATTTGCCCCAGCAGCGACAGTTCTGGCCAGTTTAATAATAAATAGCCGCTACTGAAGATGCAGATGAAATACAGAGGTAAGCATGAGAGTGTCAACCAGCGATAAAACGCTTCTTGGTTCATCCCTGGCACTTGGTTTTCTTCTGGGTTTACTGGGTCTTTGCCCAAAATGACATCGACAATCGGCACAATGACATACACGACCAATAGCGGGAAGAAGGCAAAAAGCGTGTGCAGGCCGGTTTTATGGGCCCAATAAAAACTAAGGGCGGGCAAAAAAAGGGGCATTAGATAAATAAAGTAACCATATTTCTTCATGGTTAGCGCCGTTTCGGGTTTAAGTTTGTCCAGTAGCATGGGGCTCTCCTCGGTTTAGGCTCTGCGACCTATTGTTGTTCTTTGTTGGTACAACTTGAGATTAGCGTCTTCTTGATAGGATTGTCAAACAATCAGACCGTTAAGTCTTTAATTTGGCTGCTTCTGTGGCATCTTGGTATATGGCCTAGCCGTAATTGAGCCTATTGCTGAAGGTCTCACCTAGGGTCCCGAGAAGCGGGCTTTCTGAGATATTGCAGCTCAAAATCGAGTAAAGGTACGGCGGGGCACCAGTGATAACCTTGTGCGTAATCGCATTGCAGGCTAGTGATACAAGTAAATTCATGCTCATTTTCAACGCCTTCCGCTACGATCATGGCGTGATTACTGTGGGCTAGTTGTACGATGGCTTTGACGATATGCTGCTTTTTAGGGTGTAAATGAATATCGCGAATAAAGACCATATCGATTTTTATTTCATTGGGATCAATGTTTTGTAAATACATCATAGAGCTATAGCCCGTGCCAAAATCATCAATTGATATTTTGAACCCCATGGCTTTCATTTCATTAATGGTGTTGATGAATAAGTCGATGTTTTCCATGGCGGCGGATTCCGTTACCTCTAAAATGAAATGCTTTGAATCAAGCTGAAACTGATCAAGTGTTTTTTTAAGAAATGAAATGAGTTTTGGTTCGGCCATATCCAGTACGGATAAGTTGATCGAAATTGTAAAATTATTGGGCAGTAAATCATTGTCTTTTAATTGTGAAAGCCAGCGGCAACTTCTAATAAATACCAATTGTGTAATTTGAAAAACCAGTCCACTTTGCTCTGCAAGCGGAATAAAACGCGAAGGTGAGATCGGGCCTTTTTTAGGGTGATTCCAGCGCAATAACATTTCACCTCCGCAGATTGCCTCGTCACAGAGCGCTACTTGTGGCTGAATATAGACGTCCAAATCATTTTGGTTAATCGCCATTTGTAAGTCATTCACCATCGTAATACGTTGGCTAATGGCTTGATCTTGCTCGGTGTCGTAGAGCATCCATTTATTATTGGCTTTAAGGCTACTAAGCAGTGCAACTTGCGCTTGGCGAAACGTTTCTTGGACGTCACTATTGGCCAAAATAGCACAGCCTAATGTGAACTGAATTCGACTTGTGTGCTGTTTATTATTGGATGCTTGTTCTGATTCTCGAACGATATCTTCAATAATACTTTCAAGTGATGACTCGGTATTCACAACGGGTAAGTCAACTAACAATAAAATTTGCTCGGCTGGTAAGGCCATGACATAAACGGCTTCACCAAACGGCATGGGCAAAGGAATCGCCCAAGACTGGCTCGCTAAGTATCGGGTCATGTGGTCAGTGTGTTTTTGGTATGCATCGGTTAATACATTGGGCCCATACAGGCTAACCACTTCACGAAACCCTTGTATATCGGCAATAATAAATACAGGGTTAGTAAATTGTAATTTAATATTGGTTATGTTTTCAGGCAGTTTATATTTTAAATAATTGAGGTTCGCAATACGTGTATCAGGGTAGTAATACAATTGATTGAGTAAGCTTTTCTCCATGTGTTTCATACGACTGGCTAAAGCCACTGATAATAAAAAAAGCTCTAATAGTGTGCCGAATAAAAAACCATGCAATGTGAAAAAATTAATGGTCATAACGTTTATAACCGTCGCCATGCCGATTGCACCGCCACTCAGTGTGAATATCCAAGAAATTAAAAAATATTTAGCAGGTGTATAGCCATTTTTAAGTGCTATAACGCCCATACTAATACCATACAATGTAGCTAAAAATTGGAAGACAATAAAAAGCGGAATCATGGTGTATTCGGTCGCATATAAACTAAAAATGGCACCCAGTGCTGTAATGAATCTAAAATGCTGGATGTATTTATAATGCCAAGGGGCGTTGTCTTTAGCTTCGAGAAAAGTATTAGCAAAATTGATCACAAAAAATATCAATATAAAATTTAAAAACATTATGTTTTGTGCAAGCCATATATGAATAGTTTGAGGCCAAAATAGGTTGCCAAAACCATTTAGCGCTGAAAAATAACAAAAGGCGGTTGTATGAAATGCTAAATACCAAAGATAAGACGAGTTAGGGTGCATGGCATAGACCAGAACATTATATATGGCCATAGCAATCAAAACGGAAATAATACTGGCCCAAAACGTATCTTGAAAACGGACTAATTGGTTAAAACCTGCTTCGTTATAAATGCTCATAGGTAAAATGGCAGGGCCGTCATTTTGTTTTTCAATGAGTAAGGTGAGTGTTTGATTGTTATGAATAAAAAATTTGAACTGGTTACCTGTAAATGTTTGTTTAGAGTCAAATGTGCGATCAAGTAATCCTAAATCGTTTTGTTTGATGAGCTGATCGCCATCAAATAAATACACACGTAAATGACGTAAAATATGGGTTTCAATATTAATAATACGCTGTTGACTGTTTTGGCCATTAAAGTGGCCCTTCACCGTAAATTTGTGCCAGCTTGTTAAAGGGCTAGGTTGAGTCGATGGAAGAAAAGACTCTAAAGAATAGGCTTGCTTAAGCCAATATTGAGCTGGATGGTCGGCGTTTTTCTGGTTAATTATAGTTGGTAAAGGCTGGCGTAGCTGGATGCGCTCACGTTCATCCAGCAAGATCTCCATGCTAAAAGCACTGTGGCTCAATAGCATGCAAACCATACACAGTCTTATAGCAAAGCCCATAGGAATGCCTACTGATGAATTTCTTCACTTAAGACTAGACTAAAATAGGTAAACAGGCGGTTACTCCTGAGTTTGCCAATGACTGCCAGTTACCTCATTTACATCGATACACACCAAGCGTTTATCAAAGCAGGGCAATATGTCTCCTTGGTGGTGGGTAACGTAGAGTAATGTTGTGTCATTTTGTTGTGCCAGTAACGCTATAAAACCAAGCACCAACTGACGATTAGCATCGTCTAGTCCTTGGCAAGGTTCATCTAGGATAAGTAGAGCAGGTTGTTTGATCATGGCGCGGCATATAAGGACCAAACGTTGTTCGCCATAGCTAAGATGATGCAGGGGGTCGTTGGCTTTATGTTCAAGCTTGATTTGTGTTAACCAGTCAATAGCCAGTTGCTTTTGATGGTCTTCTACTTGGTTATATAAACCGATGCTATCAAATAGTCCACTTATGACGGCACTTACTACATTGGTACTGGCTTTGTAGTTCCACTGAAGTGCGGCACTCATTAACCCAATGTGTTGTTTTATATCCCAAATACTTTCGCCACTGCCACGTTTGATACCAAATACAGTGAGGTCATTGGCATAACATTGTGGGTGATCACCGCTAATTAAGTTCAATAGTGTGCTTTTGCCGCAACCATTTGGTCCCAGTACGGCCCAATGTTCACCGCGACCAATTTTCCAACTAAGGTTCTCAAAAATTAAACGATCACTGTAGGCCACTTTCCCGTTTACTAAGTTTACCAGCGGATTGATATCTTCATTTAGCGGTGGGCAACATGTGTCACGCTCAGGTAAGGTGAGTGTTTGATTATTGAATGTTAAAAATGCGTTGACCGCTTCATGGGCCAGTACCGTGTGTTTAGTCCCGTGAGCAAGTAACGTTAAATTATGTAAAAAACCAAGGTGCGTGACCCAAGATGGGACTTCATCTAAACGGTTTAAAATAAAAATAATAGATCGGCCAGCCGCTTGCTGTTGAGTTAAAATATCGTTTAGTACTATTTGGCTGTTTGCATCGAGGCCATCGAAGGGTTCGTCTAATACCAACAGTGTGTTTGTATTTAGCAGTGCTCTAATTAAAATGATTTTACGGCTTTCACCCGTGCTAAGCTTACGAAAACCTTCATCTAATACATGCTCGATATTAAAGGTTTTTACCCATTGATTAATACAGTTTTGATCGTTGCTAACCTCAGATAAAAGCTCGCGTACAGGCGTGCCTTGCCACACTACATTTGTAATATCGCTGTCATCACGTTCTTGCTCTCGCGTAATGAGTTGCTGTTGTGTTTCAAAACTGACCGCACTTACTTGATCAAAGTCAATCCCTGTTAGTGTTCCTTGGGTTATTTCAAGTGAGCCAGTTAATAGTTGAGCAAGAGCACTTTTACCGCTGCCATTACTGCCTATAAACGCCCAACTGTGATGGGGTGAAATACTTAATTCATCAATGTCTAATTGTAAAAAGTCACCAAGTGATGCTTTTAAATGGCTTAATTGGATCATAAAACGTCGCTTAAAAAGTGGAGCTTAGATGGTTGTCATGTGGTTAGTAAGGTTCTGGTTGTTCGATTTCAAACATGCCATGTTGCAGGTCTTCGAGTTTTTCATTCATTAATGTGCTGGCATCTTGAATACCTTTATTATAATAATAAACGCCGACTTCTTTAGCGAAAAAATCCAATAAAAACTCCGCTTCAAATTGACCAATATCTTGGTGTAATTCGTCATCAAAATATTTTTTTAACTTGTCGGTGATGGCACTAATTTGTTGAGGATTTAACTTAATATTCATATTTATTCACTTATAACCAACGACGAACATTTTTGCAGTATTGAGTGTATGACTCGCCAAACTTTATAGATAAAAAACGCTCTTCAGGATGTATCTGAAAGCGGTTCAAGTACACAGCAAACCCGATACTCAGTAATAGACTGATAACATTGCCTTGTGCCGAACTGATGGCAAATAAGCAAAAGGTCATACCTAAGTACATTGGGTTACGGCTGATTTTATATAGGCCACTTATGACCAGTTTTTTACTTTTTTCAGGTGTTCTTGGATCGACGGTTGTTTTTGCTTTGAAAAAGCTAATCGCCGCAGGCAAAACGAAAGATAGGCCTAATACTAAAAGCACTGTGGCCATGATATTTTGGCCAATAAAATGCACCCCAATAGGAAAAGCCATATTTAGCAGTCCCATTAAAACAGCAACAAAAGCGGTTAACGGCAGCGGTGGTAATAGCAGTTCTAATGTATTCATGGTGAGGCCCATTGTGAGTCTCTGAAGGGTACCGATATTACGGATAAGGATCAATTTGTAACGGTATTCGACTAAAGTCTGTTTGTATAAAAATATTATATAAGGTATTACTAATATTCGACTAATAAATCTTAGGGGTTGGATATGGCACATATCGTAGTCTTGGGGGCGGGCACAGGCGGCATGGCGGGTGCTTATGAAATACGAGAAGCGCTGAGCAAAAAAGAGCATCAGGTGACATTGATTAATGAGCGCGAGGAATTTCAGTTTGTCCCTTCTAACCCCTGGGTCGCGGTGGGTTGGCGAGACAGTGCAGAGGTGACGATTCCCATTAAAAAGTATGTGACTAAAAAAGGCATCGATTTTATTGCCGCCCGTGTGGATGAAATTAAACCGGATGATAATCAGCTGATTTTATCTACGGGTGCAAGTGTGCCATACGATTACTTAATTATTGCCACGGGCCCTGATCTCGCTTTTGATCAGATCGAAGGGGCGGGTCCTGAAGAATTTACTCAGTCTGTTTGTAATTTGCATCATGCAAAAACGTGTCGTGATGATGTAGAAACACTAATGGGCTCACCAGGACCTGTGATAGTGGGGGCTTTTCAAGGCGCAAGCTGTTTTGGGCCCGCTTATGAATATGCTTTTATTTTAGAAAAGGCCCTTCGTGATGCAAAAGTGCGCGATAAAGTCCCCATGACATTTGTGACCAGCGAGCCTTATATTGGACACCTTGGCTTAGGCGGTGTGGGTGATTCAAACGGCATGCTGGAAAGTGATTTACGCGCGCACAGTATTAAATGGATTTGTAATGCCAGTGTCACCAAAGTAGAGCAAGGCACGATGTATGTGGATGAATACAATGAGCAAAAACAGGTGATTAAGCAGCATGTGCTGCCTTTTCAACACAGCATGTTAATTCCTGCATTCAGAGGCGTGCCGGCTGTGGCCAATGTGAAATCACTGTGTAATCCCAAAGGCTTTGTGATCGTGGATGAGTTTCAGCGTAGCCCTAAATATCATAATATTTTTGCGGCGGGCGTGTGTATTGCCATACCACCAGTTGAAGAAACACCCGTGCCAACCGGCACACCAAAAACAGGGTATATGATTGAATCAATGATGACGGCGATCACTGCAAACTTAGTGCATGTTCTGAAAGGCGAACCGCCGTCAAAGCAAGGCACATGGAATGCGATTTGTTTAGCCGATATGGGCGATACAGGTGCGGCATTCGTTGCGATACCACAGATCCCACCGCGTAATGTCACGTGGTTTAAAAAAGGAAAATGGGTACATTATGCAAAAGTGGCGTTCGAAAAATACTTCATGCGTAAAATGAAAACAGGAACCAGTGAACCCATTTATGAAAAGTACACATTAAAAGCGTTGGGCATTGAACGATTGAAAGATGATTAATATAGGCCCATAAAAAAGGCGCTAACAGCACCTTTTTTATGCTTGTGATACGGACCTTTACTCTGGCGTTTCGCCATTGTGATAAATGTTTTGTACGTCATCTAGGTCGCCCAGCATGTCCATGAATTTTTCAAACATGGGCATGTCATCTTCGTTGATGGCTTGTGTCGTTTGAGGAATAAATTGAATTTCCTCTACATCAAAGTCGATGCCATCGAACGCAGCTTGTAATGCTGTTTTTGCTTTAAAGAATTCAGTGTGGGGTGCAAAAACAGTGATCATGCCGTCTTCACACTCGATGTCAGTGACATCCACATCATCCATCATTAGAGCTTCTAGTACGGCTTCTTCGTCTTCACCTTTGAACACAAAAATAGCACTGTGATCAAACATGTGAGCGGCGCTGCCTTGCGCACCAATTTTACATTTTGTTTTTGTAAATGCTTGGCGTACATCACCAAAGGTGCGATTTGGGTTGTCGGTTAAACAATCCACAATCACCATGATGCCACCAGGGCCAAAACCTTCGTAACGTGCGGTATCAAAATCTTCACCGCCGCCGCCTTTGGCTTTATCAATGGCTTTATCGATAACATGACCCGGCACTTGGTCTTTCTTTGCGCGGTCAATCAGGCTGCGCAGGGCGAGGTTTCCGTCAGGATCAAAGCCGCCTTTTTTAGCTACAACATAAATTTCACGGCCGTATTTACTGTACACCCTTGCTTTTGCATCGGATGTTTTTGCCATGGACTCTTTACGGTTTTGATAGGCGCGACCCATTTTGTGCTCTCGTTCATTTCTAAAGGCCCAAATTCTACCTGTAAGCCGGTAACTAGGGAACCTTTGTGGTGAGGGCTAAGTTCGATGTGTAATTAATATATTAGTATTTACTGATATAGCTCAATGGGTTTGCTCTCCTTATGGGGTAGATTTGTCTAATTATGCTGCCTCACTGGAGGTAATTAATGGGTATCTGGTTAGAAAGGCACCTTTTTCTTGACATAAATCAGCTTGGGTTCATAATTTTCAGAAATTACTGAAAGTTTAGAAAGTTATGGAATTACCTGAAAAAGCAAAAGTATTCGTCTTTCACTTTGGAGAGATGGGCAGTCGCTGGGGCTTTAATCGTACGGTTGGGCAAATATTAGCCTTATTGGTGATTCACCCCAAGGCCTTAAATGCAGATCAAATTGCCCAAACGCTGAGTATCAGTCGCGGCAATGTGAGTATGGGCTTAAAAGAATTACAGTCGTGGCGTTTGATCCAGTTGCAACATGTGGCCGGTGATCGTAAGGATTACTTTATTACCGCAGGCACGATTTGGGATATGGCCAAAACGGTATTTGAAGAGCGTCGCAAGCGTGAGATAGATCCAACATTGTCATTACTGCGCGCCAATTTATTAGAAGATGCACAAAACGAAGATGAAGAATACGCGCAACAGCGCATCGAAGAAATCCATGATTTATTAGAGCTGCTGACGCAATGGGGTGATCACTTAAATACCCTAAGCCCAGAGAAATTAGAGAGCCTTATGAAATTAGGCTCCGGCATTAGCAAACTGTTAGACATGAAAGACAAAATCATGGGCAAAAAAAACCAAGATTAAACGCTGGGGTGCATTGTGCAAAACGAACAACCCAAATCCATATTTAAAATACCGTTAGTACGCGAAATCACCGTGGTGTTGTTGATAAAGCTAGCGGTTATTTTTGCTATAAAGTGGCAATTCTTTTCGGACCCAGTTGATTTAACGCAGGCTAGCAACAGCGTTGAGGCCCAAATGGGTTTGCCGGTTTCAAATACACACACCCTTCCTACTATTAAATACACGGAGAAAAACGATGGATGATACAGTTGTTGATCTATCGAGGTTGCAGTTTGCCATCACGGCGTTTTATCACTTTTTATTTGTTCCCCTGACAATCGGATTGGCGTTTATTTTGGCCATCATGGAAAGTGTTTACGTGATGACAGGCAAACAAGTTTACAAAGACATGGTGAAATACTGGGGCAAGTTATTTGGTATTAACTTTGCGCTAGGCGTGACCACAGGTTTAACCATGGAATTTCAGTTTGGTACTAACTGGGCTTACTATTCCCATTATGTGGGGGATGTGTTCGGCGCACCTTTGGCCATTGAAGGGTTAATGGCGTTTTTCTTAGAATCGACTTTTATTGGATTATTCTTTTTTGGTTGGGACCGCTTAACCAAATACCAACATCTTATGGTGACGTGGCTGGTGGCCATTGGCTCGAATTTATCGGCGTTATGGATTTTAATAGCCAATGCTTGGATGCAGAATCCAGTGGGTGCCGAGTTTAATTTTGAAACCATGCGCATGGAAATGACCAGCTTTTCAGAATTAATTTTTAACCCTGTGGCTCAAGTTAAATTTGTTCATACGGTATCAGCCGGTTACGTGACCGGTGCGATGTTTGTATTGGCGATCAGTGCGTATTTCATGCTAAAAAAACGTGATTTACCGTTTGCGCGTCGCTCGTTTGCGATTGCGGCAAGTTTTGGTTTGGCGTCTATTTTGTCAGTAATCGTATTGGGTGATGAATCCGGTTATGAGTTAGGGGATGTGCAGCGCACTAAATTAGCGGCCATTGAAGCCGAGTGGGACACCCATGAGGCCCCAGCCGCATTTACCTTGATTGGTTGGCCAAACGAAGAAACACAACATACTGATTACGCCATTAAGATTCCTTATGCATTAGGCTTAATTGCTACGCGTTCATTAGATAAAGAAGTAACGGGTATCAAAGACCTCATTAGCGAACATGAAGTGCGTATACGGTCAGGCATGGGAGCTTATGGCATATTGCAGGATCTTAAAGCCGGTCATGATACAGATGAAAATATTGCGGCCTTTAACGACGTGAAAAAAGATTTAGGGTACGGCTTATTACTTAAGCGTTATACAGATAACGTCGTCGATGCTTCTGAAGAGCAAATTAAAATGGCCGCCCAGGATACGATTCCTCGTGTTGTACCCATGTTCTTTACTTTTCGTATTATGGTGGGCTTAGGCTTTATCATGTTGTTTTTAATTACGGCCTCATTTTATTACTCCGCCAAGCATACTGTTGAGCATCAGCGCTGGTTATTAAAAGCGTTATTAATTTGCTTACCAGCCCCTTGGATTGCCTGTGAAATGGGTTGGTTCGTGGCTGAATTTGGTCGCCAGCCATGGTCAATTGGTGAGATTTTACCAACGGCACTTTCAGTTTCATCACGTAGTGCGTCTGATCTGTGGTTAAGCTTAGGTGGTTTCATTGTGTTTTATACCGGTTTATTAATTGTTGAAATGTACTTGATGTTCAAGTTTGCACGTTTAGGCCCAAGTGCTTTGCATACCGGACGTTATTTCTGGGAACAAGAAGCGTCCGGGGGTATTGAAACCGCTGTGGCACAACAATCACGTCAAGATTTAGTGTAAGGAGCCATCATGGATTACGAAACGTTAAAACTAATTTGGTGGGTACTCATTGGTGTACTGCTGATTGGCTGGGCTGTTACTGATGGCTTTGATATGGGCGTATTAAGTTTATTAAAAGTAATCGGTAAAACCGATAACGAGCGCCGCGTGATGCTCAATACCGTTGGCCCTCATTGGGATGGAAACCAAGTGTGGTTTATTACAGCAGGCGGCGCTATCTTTGCTGCTTGGCCTGTGGTGTACGCTACTGCGTTTAGTGGGTTGTACTTTGCTTTGCTGTTGGTTTTATTTGCGATGTTCTTTCGCCCAGTGGGATTTGAATATCGCTCAAAAATAGAAAAAATAAAATGGCGCAAAAACTGGGATTGGTTATTAACCATCGGGGGTGCAGTGCCATCACTTGTGTTTGGCGTGGCATTTGGCAATTTATTTTTAGGGTTGCCATTTACCTTAGATGACACCATGCGCAGTTTTTATGAGGGCGGCTTTTTTGGATTACTAACACCTTTTCCATTGTTAGTGGGAGTGGTGAGCTTAGCAATGCTTATCATGCATGGTGGAGCGTATTTACAAATGCGTACACAAGATGAGCTGCATGAGCGTAGCCGTAAGGTAACAGTATTCATGGCACTGGTTACGTTGTTCGCGTTTATGTTTGCTGGTGTGTGCTTAATGTTATGGGTCGACGGCTACGTTATTACCGATATGGCAAAAGCCACCGGCGAAGCCATGACACCAATGGCGAAAACAGTCGTCACCATGAAGGGTGCTTGGTTAAATAATTATACACTTTACCCTATTACGATTATCGCCCCTGTTTTAGCGTTTGCCGGCTTGTTACTGACAATGTTATTCACATTAATGAATAAAAGTGCCTTAACCTTTGTTGCAAGCGCCACTGCAGTGAGCAGTATTATTTGTACGGCGGGCTTTAGTTTGTTCCCATTCATTATGCCATCGAGTATTAATCCACAGGTTAGTCTGACGGTATGGGATGTGGTGTCCAGTGAGAAAACATTGAATGTCATGTTTATAGTCGCCATGATCTTTGTCCCAATTATCCTAATGTATACTTCTTGGGGTTATTACAAAATGTGGGGAAGAATCAGTACTGATCATATTGAAAAGAACAAATATGGTACGTATTAAGATATTTAGGCAATGCGCTAATAGAATTAGTGCATTGCCTTTATAAGATACGCAACAAGATATAAAAAATTGAGGTAAATAATATGTGGTACTTTGCATGGATGTTAGGCGTATTACTGGCGTGCAGTTTTGGTATTTTAAATGCGCTTTGGCTTGAAGTGAACGAGAATTTTGATCGTGAGCCAGACGTAAAAGAGTAATGCTAGCTTTAACTAAAGAAAGAAGAGATAAATATGAATCAGCAGGCTATGAAAAACGATAATGCATTAACCAAAGTATTGGCTTGGCTGAATCATCCGCTGGCCCGCTTATTGTCGTTTATATTTGCTATTGGCTTGTCGGTATTTATTCTGTTGTTTCCGCAGCATATTGCCCGTGATCTAACCGAGTTAGATCACGGTATATTAAGTCTGGTCATGCTGGCTATGTGTGGTTGCTTTGTGCATGGAATAGGCTTTCAGCCTTATAATATAGTAGCTAAGACCCTGTTTAGCCCTGTGTTTTGTTGGCCTGTAGCGGGTTTGGCAGTCTGGATGTGGATGCTTTAACGGCGAGTTAATTATACTGGTTAGTGATTAAATTTGCTTAGATGGGTTGGGTTCTGAAGTTCATCCATATTTTTTATTTTTCGTGAATTAATTATGACGCTTAAAAATATCACTTAGATGAAACAATATATTGAATTCATCTAAGCGCATTTTATTGCTCAGGTACGACTATTGTGAAACAAAAAGACCTTGACGACTTACGTCGGTTGAGTGAGTTAAGGGTGCGCTTGTTACCCCCACCGCGATAATTTTATTATCAGAAATCACAAGATCTTTTATTTCACTAGAACGCTCATGTTTAATAGTTGTGGCGGCTTCTAGTGTATTTTGAGCAATATTGAAACGTGCATAAAACGCCTTAGTATTGCTAGTCCAGCTATTTGAATCTACTTGATTACCACCAGTATGACCAAATAAATAGAGGCTGTCGCCATGGAGTGTCATACCGTTCAACCAGTCTTCATTTTCAATATTATAAAATTTTTGCGTGTGAGTGCGATTTCCAATGTTGATGTTAAGGATGCTGATGTCCAGTTCTACAGTGTTATTGTAAGCATCTGATTTTACTAAAGCACTAATGCTACCCACAAATAAATGATCATTATACAGGGCAATATCTTTTAAAAATTGAGAGTGAATACTGG
>JAWUXY010000067.1:0-33879 GCA_034111105.1 Bermanella sp.
AATAAAAATGATGAGTGCCTTTTATTTTTTAAATCAGTGCTCAGTGCAGAGCCGGATTTTAAAGGGGTTACCGTTGAATAATACACTAACAAGTAGCACCAATGGCGTTAGCTATTCAATAAACTAAAGGAGTAATTTATGGGTGCATGGGGAATGAATCATTCAGACACTCATAGTTAAAACTTGGCAGGGGCGGCCTCAGCTAGGCACTCAGGGGCGTTAATTAACGCCATTAAAGCCGCTTACCCAGAGTGCAAGAAGATGATGACTTAGCTATTGGCGCAAACGCAGCCACGGGCGAAATGAAGTGGTAATCACATACATGACGTTTGCTGACATTGCTCAGTATTGAAATACTAAATTGGCAATTGAGCCAATGGATGCAAAGCCCTCGCAAGAGGGCTTTTTTGTGTCTATTGAATGAACCCTGATGTACATCATGAACAATAACCATGTAACGGGTATGGTTGCCGAAAATTAGTGATTTTTTGGAGTAACTTATGGTGCTTAAACGTCATGGCTTGACCATTGGAATCGAGCGCGTCGATCACGAGGTTTATATCTCTATTAAGGCGGTTGGCACTCTGACCCATGAAGATTATAAAACCATAACCCCTATGGTTGATGGGGCGCTGGCAAAAGTCGAACATCCAAAAGCGAATATTTTATTTGATGCCACCGAATTAGAAGGCTGGGAATTAAGAGCGGCGTGGGATGACCTTAAACTAGGCCTAAAGCATGGTAGCGAATTTGAAAAAATTGCCATATGCGGCAATAAACGCTGGTTGCAAGTGGCTGCAAAAATAGGTGAGTGGTTTGTGTCCGGTGATGTGAAATATTTTGATGATGTGGTGGATGCTTTAGAGTGGCTGGCGAATACTCACTCTAGTGACATTACCAGCTAATTGCTTTGCCTTGCCAGTCAAGAAAACTGAGCTTACCGTCTGTTTCAAGGTTGCTCAGAATGCCCTCAAGTTGTTGGGCAACAAATTCAGGTGTGAATAATTGTTTTTTTGCTACGTTTTTTTGAAACGGTTTACTGAGTTGTGTGTCGGTTGTGCCGGGATGAAAGGCGAGTATTTTTATGCCTTTTGCTCTTTTTGCGTATTCGATACTGGCACTTTTTAATAACATGTTAAGCGCAGCCTTACTTGCTCGATAGCTGTACCACCCTCCTAGATTATTGTCTGATATGCTGCCAACGCGTGCACTAAATACTGTTACTTTGCATTGTTGATGTTTAATTAGCGGCAGCAGGGCCTGTAACCAAAGAATAGGAATGAGTGCATTGCTATGCATGAGGGCCATAAAAGAATCACTCTCTATACTCTCTAAACGCTTTTCGACTTCAATCGTGTCATTGTGCAGCACGCCGTTACAAATATAAATTCGATCAATGGACGACAAGTCCAACTGCTTAATATGGTTTATGGTATTAGAAATGCTATCCGTAGAATAGTCGCATAACAGGTTTATAACTGAATTGTCTGGTGTTTCATTAGGGCGACTCGAAATCGCAATGACGGATTCATTTTGTATGTTAATTTGCTTGATAATTGCTTGGGCAATCGAGCTGCTGGCACCAATGACAATACTATTCATGATGTGTCTCTTGCTTTGTTTTATTGACAAGGTGTGCGGCTCTTTTGGGAAACAGTACAGAGGTGATGTTGTGGCGATATTTAGCAAATACTAAATAACAGGGTTTTAGTATTGGCCTTAACCAGCGCCATTTTAATGGTGAGAACCACTTGCCTGCGCCCACTGTATTCCAAAGTAAGTAGGTAGCATCTAATCCTGTTTGCCACTGACCGTCTGATTGCTGTACATGCAACAATGCATCGAGTTGCTGTTTGTTGAGGTTTGGGTACTTCGTTGAAAACGACTCACTTTTAATGTCTTCAAATTCAATATTATTTTCACTGTCTTTTTTCTTTAAATGGTTAATCTCCCAATCACACAATGGGCAGTGGCCGTCATAAAATACGGTTATTTTTTCGTCATTGTTAGGCATATTAAAGTGTCGCCTCAATGTCTTGTATAAACTGTTTTGAGTTTGGTTTTATCCAGCTATCGTAACGCTTTAAAACATGGCCGTTAGCATCAATTAAATATTTATTGAAATTCCATTTGGCTTCACCCTGTTGTGCGTTTAGGTGTTTGAAAATAGGGTGTGTGTTATCGCCTTTGATTATGACGGGTTTGCTCATGATAAAGCTGACACCAAAGTTTTGGTAACAAACATCTGCGGTATCAGCTTCGTTACTTGCTTCTTGATTAAAGCTGTTGGATGGAAACCCTAAAATCACTAAGCCTTGGTCTTTATATTTTTGGTGCAATGATTCTAAGCCACCAAATTGCTTGGTGTAACCACAATGGCTGGCGGTATTAACGATGAGTAATGGCTTATTTTCAATGACCTTACACAGTTGAATCACATCACGGCTGTGCAGTTTATCGATAGAAATATCCAGCCAGTCAGGGCATTGGGCCAATGCAAGCTGTGGGAGGCTGATTAGTAATAAAAGTGCATATAGTTTCATGGTATACCCAGATCAAGACCTACATACTATACGCACCAGAGACATTAATGGATTTAAACCAGCCTGGGTTAAAGGGTTGTGCCTTATTCTTCAAGGTCTCGCATCAGTAACGCATGTTGATTGTCTACGTATCCATTAGGTTTTGGGATTAACACTTTTATGCCGGAGCCTTGCGCAACTGTCCTCGGTTGCTGTTTGGTGTCGAGCATGCCCGTTAGTGTAAACCGTATATTGCCAGCAGGTGTCATGAGCTCTAATTGGTCGTTTTCTTCAAAGTGATTTTTAACATCAATGGTTAAAAAATTAGGGTGTATTTCTTGGATAACCTCACCGACAAACTGTTGCTTGGTGCTATTTGATGTCCCTCTTTCGTAATTCTGATATTCATCATGCACATGGCGTCTGTAAAAGCCTTCGGTGTAACCTCGGTTTGAAAGTGCTTCTAGTGTATCCATTAATGATTTATCAAAGGGTTGACCGCCAAGCGCGTCATCAATGGCTTGACGATAAGTTTGAGCGGTTCTGGCAGCATAATAATGACTTTTAGTTCGGCCTTCGATTTTCAGTGAGTGAACACCCATATCAACTAAACGCTGTATGTGCTGAATGGCGCGCAAATCTTTTGAATTCATAATGTAAGTGCCATGCTCGTCTTCGAACGCTGGCATTAATTCACCCGCTCGCCCGGGCTCCTCCAGTAAGTACAGTTCATCGCTTGGCTTGCCAATTCCCAGAGTGGTTTCTGGCTGCCATATCTTCGCGGTGTCTTTGAGAATGATGTCCCCTTGTTCATTTTGTTTGGCATCATGGGTGTCGTATTTCCAGCGACAGGCATTGGTGCAGGTGCCTTGATTAGGGTCTCGCTTGTTAATGTATCCGCTTAATAAACAACGACCGGAATAGGCGATGCACAATGCCCCATGGACAAAAACCTCTAGCTCTATTTCGGGGACAAGCATGCGTATCTCTTCAATTTCATCCAGTGAGAGTTCTCTTGATAAAATGACTCGCTCAATGCCTTGGCTGTGCCAAAACTTGACGGCGGCAAAGTTGACTGTGTTTGCTTGTACGCTGAGGTGGATAGGGGTGTCTGGCCATTTTTCTTTGACCAACATAATTAGGCCTGGGTCCGACATAATAAGCGCGTCTGGCTTCATATCAATCACAGGC
Source organism: Bermanella sp. (assembly GCA_034111105.1). Classification (GTDB taxonomy): domain Bacteria; phylum Pseudomonadota; class Gammaproteobacteria; order Pseudomonadales; family Oceanobacteraceae; genus Bermanella. The sequence goes on from JAWUXY010000067.1 coordinate 3,714, forward strand.
TCAATGTCTTTTAAGTAGCTGTGCACTTTTTTGTTGTGTGGGGCAATGTTGCTGGCCACATAAAATTTCTTGCCTTGCAGGTGTGCTTCTTGAATGCCGGTGTTTAGGTTGGCTAAATCAAAGTCGTTATTGCGGACTCTTAAGCTATAACGAGGCTGGCCGGCATAAACTGCGTCAGCGCCATAAGCGAAGGCGTAACGCATATTCTTGAGGGTGCCTGCGGGACTTAGTAACTCGGTTTTCATGATGTGCGCCCATTTATGATAAAGCGGCGCATTATGCCTGCCTTTGTTGTTTGGGCTTTGATTGAGGTCAAGCAAGCAGCTGCTTACTTATCCTAGTAATGGACTAGGTTATTGTTTAAAATGGCGCAAATTTAGCACACCAGATGAGAGCCTATTTATGTCTGAGATTATTGAGCAACTTAAAGAGCAAATTGAATCGAACGATGTCCTGATTTATATGAAGGGCAATCCAAACCAGCCACAGTGCGGCTTTTCGGCCCGTACTGTGTCAGCGTTGATGGAATGCGGTAAGCGTTTTGCGTATGTTGATGTTCTATCTAACCCAGATGTACGTGCGAACTTGCCTGCATATGCTAACTGGCCAACGTTCCCGCAGTTGTGGGTGAAAGGTGAGTTGGTAGGCGGCTGCGATATCGTTACTGAGATGGCGGAAAGCGGTGAATTGAAAAAATTGATTGATGCCGCAGTGCCTGACGAAGCTTAAAATAAGCCGAGTTCGAATAACCGCCTTCGGGCGGTTTTTTTATGTCAAAAATAGGGTTAATAAGCTTAAAAGCCTAGTAACCATAAGCTTAAGATGGCTGTAACATTACTGTAACAATTAAAAGTTAGCCTGCATCCAATTAAAAATATTCAGGTTTTAGAATGACACAAAAATCACGCTTATTGGCCTTTTTAGCTGGCTTTTTGATTATTGGTCTAGCACATGGCTCTATTTCGGCTGAACAACAATTACGCTGGTCTCAGGCAAAGATGGCCATTAAAGGAACGCCAAAGCCACTAGATACACTACCACGCGGCTCTGCTGTGCACACGCTCTTCACGATTCATGGCTCTAATACAGTGGGTGAAAGCTTAGGCCCCAATATGGTGATGGCTTACCTAGAAGCAAAAGGAGCTAAAAATGTGCGTGTGTCGTCGTTAGCTGAAGCAAACGAGAAAGTGATTAAAGGTGATTTTCCAGATCTAGGAAAAACGGTTCAAGTAGCCATTGCTGCGCATGGTTCTAGCACAGGTTATAAAAGTTTAATCCAGGGTGATGCTGACATTTGGGCGTCTTCGCGTCCGGTTAAAGAGAAAGAGGTGCTGGCAGCGCAGGATTTTTCAAATCTGTTGAACCCAGAATCAGAACACATTCTTGGCATTGATGGCTTGGCCATTGTTGTAAATCCAAAAAATAGCATTAATCAGCTCAATAAAGAGCAACTAGGTTTAATTTATTCAGGCGAGGTTACTAACTGGTCTGAATTAGGCGGCCCGAATGTAAAAATCGCTTTGTTTGCACGGGATGAAAACTCAGGCACGTGGGATAGCTTTAAAAATATGGTGCTTGGCAAGCGTTTTAAGCTGAGTGCTGATGCTCGCCGTTTCGAATCCAGTGAAAACCTAGTGAGAAACGTTCTGCAAAACGAAGGCGGTATTGGTTTTATCGGTATGGCTTTTGTCGGTGAAAGTAAGCTTTTGGCTATTAGTGATGGTCCAACGCAAGCGTTTAAACCGTCGCAGTTAACGGTTGCCACAGAAGATTACGCATTGTCTCGCCGTCTTTTCTTTTATACGCATCGCCAGCCAGCGAATGCCTATGTGCAAGAGTTTATGCGCTTTGCTCAGGGCATCAAGGGGCAATCCATTGTTCGAAGTGAGGGTTTTATTTCACAAAATGTTGAATCAATGGCGGCGGCACAAGCGGAGAACATGCCGGATGATTATGTCGAAATGGTGCGTGGCGCCAAGCGCTTAAGCGTTAACTTTCGTTTTCAAGAAGGCAGCGCCCAGCTAGACAACAAAGCATTAAAGGACATACAGCGATTAGTGTATTTTATGCGCGAACAGTCGCCTGGTTCTAAATTATTGCTAATTGGCTTTGGTGATAAACGTAAAAACGAGCACCGCTCTAAATTATTGTCTAAGTTGCGTGCAATGGCGGTGAAGCGCGAGTTATCAAAGCTCGGCATATACTCAGACAAAACCACAGGATATGGTGATTTTAATCCAGTGGCCTCATTTGAAGGGGCGTCTAAGGTTAAGAATCGTCGCGTTGAAGTTTGGTTGCGCTAGCACTCGCGGCATCTGTCGTGGGTAAGCGCCAAATATAAATGCTGACACACCCGCCAATTAATACTAAAAGTAACTTCCCCCAAATAATGGGCACCACAAGCCAGGCAGAAATGCTCATTGTGAGCCAAATAGTGGCGATGGTATAAACCTTCGCCTTTTTTGGTAAACCCTCTCCATTTAAGTAGTGCAGCACATATTTCCCCAGCTTTGGGTGCCCAACTAACCATTGATAAAAGCGTGGGCTTGAGCGTACAAAGCACGCGGCCGCTAACAGCAAGAACGGAGTTGTGGGCAGCAGGGGTAAAAATATGCCTAGTACCCCCAAGCAAACACTTACCCAGCCGATAGTGAGTAATCCCCATATTATGATGTTATGACGGCTTTTAGTTGGACTGGGCATTAAATACGGGTTTCTTTTGATAATTAAGTGACGGTAACGCAAAAATTTATCACTTGTTTGAGCAAAACACCATTGCAGCATCTATTCTTTATCTTACAAAGGCTTAATAGAGGAAACATGATGAGCATTGTTAGCGTTGATAATAGTGGTGGTGTTTTACAGATTGCCATAAAAGGGCGATTTGATTTCAATATCCTGGAAGAGTTTCGGGATGCTTATTCGGAAAAACAGGGGGCAGGCGGTAAGTTTGTGGTTGATTTAGCTCAGACAGAATATATTGATAGCTCGGCATTAGGGATGCTATTGAATATGAAAAACCACCTTGGTGCGGAAGATAGACAGATAGAAATCAAAAACTGCCAGCCAAATTTAATGAAAATCTTCTCAATTGCACACTTTGACAAAAAATTTAAGTTTATATAACTATGCGCATCTTAGTTGTTGACGATCAAGCCACCAATAGAGCGATTTTGGTATGGCTACTTGAAGATGAAGGTCATGAAATTATTGAAGCAAAAGACGGTTTAGAAGCTGTTAATCTGTTTCAAGAATCCTCTATTGATATTGTATTAATGGATGTAATGATGCCGGTTATGGACGGGCTCGAAGCCGCTAAGAAAATTAAAGACCTTTGTAATGATGGGGGCTTACATGTCCCCATTATATTTCTAACGGCCTTAGAAGATGATAAAGCACTCAGCGAATGCCTAGACTCAGGTGGCGATGACTTCTTATCTAAGCCTTACAATGAAGCGGTACTAAAAGCCAAAATTTCAGCTCACCTGCGAATTCGTGAATTAACCCAACAAATTAAAGAAAAAAACACAGAACTGACATTGCACAATAGCCGTTGGGAGCGTGAAAAAAGTATTGTCTCCCATATATTTAACCGTGCGTTAGAACATAACTTAAGCGACTGCCGTAATTTACGCAGTCACATCGCACCTGCCTCCACGTTTAATGGCGACATTTTATTATCGGCCCCAAGCCCTAGTGGTGGTTTGTATGTCTTTTTGGGGGATTTTACCGGCCATGGTCTTGGTGCATCGATTGGTACATTACCAATAGCCAATAGTTTTGATCAATTGGTGAATCGTCATTTAAGTGTGGGTGAGATTGCGAGTGAATTTAATCGAATGTTGTTATCAATGCTGCCCGATTATATGTTTTGTTGTGCAACGTTACTTGAATTGAATTCACATGGTAACAGTGTACAACTTTGGTCGGGAGGTTTACCTGACGGCTATATTATTGCTGCCGACGGCGTTATCAAAGAAGCCATTGTATCTAGAAATATCCCACTAGGAATTGAGTCAAACGAAAACTTTAGCCAAGGGTTTGAAGTTAAAAAGCTAGAAGAAGGGGAGAAAATTATACTGTTTACCGATGGCATTGTTGAAGCCGAAAATCCTCAAGGTGAGTTTTTCACTGAAGAAGGTTTAAAAAATGTTTTTGTCAGCGGTGTTAGTGACCCACTTGGCTCCGTATTAAACAAACTGGATGCATTCACTCAGGGTGCGGAACAACACGATGATATTACCTTGGTGGAAGTCAGCGGAGGAAAAGTGTCTATTCGAGGAGACGTCATTGAGGAAAGTATTCAATACGAAGGCGTTCGTTGGAATATTCGCTTTAATTTAGATGTTAAGGACTTACAGCGAGCTAATCCTGTTGAAGAAATCATGTCTGTACTGGGTGCACAAACATTGCTGCGCCCTAATAGAGACGTAATTGGATTACTGCTATCTGAATTGTATAGTAATGCTCTTGAGCATGGGATTTTACAGTTGTCATCTGATATGAAACGCACAGAAGAAGGGTTCATAGAATATTACAATCAACGAAGGACGCGTCTTAGTCTGTTAAAAGATGCCTACATTAAAATTAGCTGTAAATTGATTTATGACGAAGAAAAAGAGTTAGTGCTGAGAATAAAAATGGAAGATTCCGGCAGTGGCTTTGATGTAAGTGCCATCATGGAAGGAGCCGGTGAAGACTCCTTTGGCCGAGGTGTGTCGCTTATACACCGAGTGTGTAAGCGCACTGAATACATGAAAAATGGGTGTGCAGTTGAAGCCGACTTTCCTGTCAATCAAAAATTAAACTTAGACGATTAACTTTCATCGCCGTTGTAAAGCAAAAACAAATCGATCAGATTGTCAGGAATACTGGCGCATACTTGTAGGCTTAATTGTTCATCGTCATCAATATCAGCGAAAGCATCATCTTCTGCATTCAGGCCTGAAGCGTAGACAATAGGGAAAAGTAATTCCGCTGCATTTTCTTCGTGTTTGCCATACCAGTCTTTGTGTTGTTCGATGCTTAATAGAATAAAGCCAATCGCCCAATTCTCTAGTGGTGCAGCCTCGCCGTCTTCATCTCCCTCAACATTCAGGTCACACGGAACCGGAAAGCTTTGGCCTGACTCAACTAATTCAATCACTTCTTTTTGCAAAAGGTTAATTAGGCTGATGATCTCAGCTTTTACGCTGTCTTTTGGCCACTGTGGCACGCCATTGAAAATCATGGGTATGAGCGCATCAATTGACAGTGTCTTAGGGCTGACCGCATTCGCTGTCAGTAAACCGTGTAATGCAAAGAAATCGAGCCCTTCAGCGTCTTCAGCTTGGTCTTCTAAAAATAATGCTAGGGTTTCTAATTGATCTTCATTCAAGGCGGCGGTCGTCGTCATGTGGCTTGTTCGCTTGTAATTAACAGATAGACTGATTTATGCTGCAGTATACCAGACTTTAGCAGATTGATAGCCCATGCGTGGACCCAGAGTAACTTTAGAGCAATGGCGGACATTACAGGCCGTAGTGGATCATGGCGGATATGCGCAAGCAGCAGAAGCGCTTCATAAAAGTCAGTCGTCGATCAGCTACACCGTTGCCAAACTGCAAGAACAAATAGGCATGGAGCTGTTACACATCGAAGGCCGCAAGGCCGTACTCACAAGCGCAGGGGAAGCTTTGCTCCAGCGCTCTCGCCATTTAATTGATCATGCCATTGAAATAGAACAAGTCGCGGCCAGTTTAGAGCAAGGCTGGGAGGCGCAAGTGGCTTTAGCCGCAGATGCTATTTTTCCAAAAGCCATTTTAATTCGTGCATTTAAACAGTTCTTCCCTGAAAGCCGTGGCTGTAAAATGTTATTGCGTGAAGAAGTGCTATCAGGTGCGGCAGAGGTATTGCTTGAGAAAAAAGTTGACCTGTCAATTACACCTTGGGTGCCGCCTGGCTTCATGGGTGAAAAACTCATGAGTATCGATTTTATAGCAGTGGCTCACCCTGATCATGCTTTGCATCAATTGGGGCGCAAGGTTGCTAGTAGCGATTTAAGCCAGCACCTGCATGTAGTGATAAAGGACTCGGCTGTTAAACAAAACCGCGATTCGGGCTGGTTAGGGTCGGACTTACGCTGGACGGTGACAAACCTAGAAAGTGCAAGGCAGTTGGTTGTTGAAGGCCTTGGCTTTTCTTGGATTCCGTTACATGAAGCGTGCGAGTACATTCAAAAAGGTCAGCTTTTGCCGTTAGATTTAGAAGAAGATTATCAAAAAACGGGCAATCTATATTTAGTTTTTGCGAATAAATCCATTGCCGGTCCTGCCACTGAGTTACTAGCTAAATACATTAAATTGTGCACCGAGCAATATGTCAAAAAACAACTTAGTTTAGATGAGTTAAAGCATTCATCTTCAAGCGACGCTGAATAATAGTTTAATTTTCGGGCTTGTTTATACTAATAAATGGCATTGAAAACCAGTAGTAATCATTTGATGCTTTTGACGGTGCAGTGCAATTATAACGGCTGCGGCCCAGCGGTAAGGGCCCTTGAAATTGGGCCTCAATGGTTAGCTCATTGTTTGTAATCGTTGCGCTGGTGGATACAGGTTCACCAGCAAAATAACATTGAGCTTGTTTGTGCCGAATGTCATCGGCGTTTGTAACGAGCGTTAGCTGTGGTGTCGTTTCATTTGCGTGACGCAGTTGTTGCTCTGGGCTGTATTTGATGATCGGAAACGCCAAACTGTTTAATTTAGTCGTCAGCGTTTTGATATTGGTATAAACCCCAGAGGCTGGGAATCGTGGCAGTGCTTGAAAATCGCTAAATCGGTTGATCGCACCAGACTGCTGAGCAAACCCAATATACCCTTCACGCTTTAATAACTGTTTTAATGACTCATCAAACTCCCCATAAGGGTATGCAAAATAGTTGAGTCTTGGTCCTAGTTTTGTTTCTAAGTGCTGCTGGGTCATTGTTATATCTTGCTTTATGCGTTGTTGCCATTGCTCGTGTGTTTCGTTTTCTAGGCGCGCTAATAGGTGCAAGTGTTCCCAGCTGTGGTTAGTGATGTTTGCGCCGTTTTCATCCATTTCTTTAAGTTGTTGCCATGTCATTGTGCTGCCGTGGCTTTTATTGATCGCTTTGGGGCTTATAAAAACGGTGAATGGCCAATTTCTTGATTTTAATTGAGGGTATGCCGCAAGGTAAATTGAGTCGTAACCATCATCAAATGTAATCACGACGGTTTTTTTCTTAAAGGGAATATTATTTTGAATACTCTCTATTACATGTTGCAGGGACTTAACTTGAAATCCGAGGGTTTCAATAAGGTCTAAGTGTTCCGCGAATTTTTCAGGTGAAATACTGGTACTTGCAGGTGTATCAGAACTTACATGGTGATACTGCAAAATAACAGCTTGATGTTGACGTAGTAAGTCACTTTGAGCAGGGTTGATGTTGCTGTAAACGTGGGCACAAAAGAAGAATAAACTGAAGATAATACTCAGTGATAACAGTGTTGAAGACATTGCATAGCCTGATGAATTTCAATTAGAGTGTCAGCATTACCGCCTCTATCAGGGTGATGCTGCATCGCTAGGCGCCGATATTGCTGTTTTATGGTTTTAAAGTCAACGGGCTCTGTTAGGCCTAATTTATCGAGCGCACTTTGTTTTTGGTTATCGTTAAAATATGAGGTCCAAAAATCATTAAGTAGGTTTTCAATATCGGTTTCGCTTGTATTGGATAAATTGGATGTATCTAAATAAAACAAGCAAAGTGGGTCGTGCTCTGCTATCTCATTACGCCCTAATATAAAATGTGGCGTATTTTTTAGCGTGGCAGAAATTTCTAAACTGGATATGGAAAGTTGATAGCGCCCATGGCACATAGCCAAAATCTGCAATCGATAAAGTGCATTAAAAATCAAATAATGACAGCGGAACAATGAAAGTGTATCGGCCATGCAATCTTTTTTTAAACGCCCCTTTTTTTGCAAATACTGAATGATTTCATATTCTTTACATGGGGAGTTTGAAAGAATAAATTGTTCAATATCTTGGCTTAGATCAAAATTAAACATGGCTTTTTTGTCATCATAGTGTGTATTTAGTTTAGTCGATAATAGCGGTTTATTAAGGAATATAATGGACAATATACGCATACCTATAAATTCAGGGATACTAAAAAATGCTCTGAATACTGGCTGCATTGATGGGGTTGATGGTTGGGTTGCTCAAAAAAAAGAAGAAAATGACGTTATATTTCAACATGTGCAGGGTGTTAAACCCAGTGTATTTTACCGTTTATTTAAGGCCACGCGGGCCATTAGCTTAACCGCAACGTTATTACCCTCTATTGCAGCGGTCTTACTTTGCTACAGCATGGGACTATCTATTGATGCATTCACATTGGTAACAGCTGTTATTGGCGTGTTGTTATTGCAAGTTTCGGTGAATGCTTTTAATGATGTAGAGGATTACTTGAAATTAATTGATTTGCCTGGGTCTTTAGGTGGCAGCGGCGTGATTCAATCCGGTTGGTTTAGCGCAAAACAAATGAACATGGTGGCTTGGTGCGCTTTGTTTTTAGCATTCATATTTGCTTTGCCTGCTGTTTTTCAATATCCCTTGTATATTTTAGTCATCGGTATGTTTGCCGGTGTTGGTGTGGTTGGGTATTCGGGTAAACCGTTTCGCTTCAAATATCGGGCATTAGGTGATGTGTTTGTATTTTTATTGTGTGGCCCAATTTTAACCTTAGGAGTAGGCTTGTCAGCCAGTGGCACCATGGCACCGTTACTGTTATTACTAGGCGCGTATTTTGGTTTTATTGCATGTGGTATTTTGAACGCCAATAATTTAAACGATATTAAAGTAGATGCCGCCAGTGGCGCAAAAACATTGGCCAGTGTTTTAGGGTTTGCTAACGCGAGGTGGCTACAGGTTTTATATTATGTTGCGGCGTTTGTTTGTTTAAGTATTTTGGCGGTAAGTTTGGGTGTTTGGTTATTACTGCCTATTGTTACTTTGCCTGTGCTTGTTAGGCATATTGTATTGTTGTTTAAAGCGGATTCATGTGATCAGGTATCGTTGAACGGTATTCGATTTGATGCGGCAAAATTACATTTATTATTAAGTGTCAGTGCGTGTATTGGGTTATTTTTGTCACTGTAAATTAGGTTAAGTATTAATGGTGCTTTTTGAAAACTAAGTTAGTAACCGAACAAGGCTTTGCGGCACTTAAACAAGAGCTTGACCACTTGTGGCGAGTGTATCGCCCAGAAATTACACAGAAAGTGACTTGGGCTGCAAGCCTTGGGGACCGCTCCGAAAATGCCGATTACAAAGAAAATAAGCGTATTTTGCGTCAAATTGATAGCCGCGTTCGTTATCTAAGTAAATGCATTGAGACACTAAAAATCGTGCCTTACTCGCCTCAGCAAGAGGGTAAAGTATTTTTTGGTGCGTATGTCAGTGTTGAAAACCAACAAGGTGATGAGAAGCATTTTCGTATTGTTGGGCCAGAAGAGATTTTTGCTGGTAGTGCTAATATTTCAATTGATTGCCCCATGGCTCGGGCATTACTTGGGAAAGAAGAGGGCGATGATGTGCGGGTGAATACTCCCAGTGGCATTCAAGAGTGGGAGATCGCTGAGATCCGCTATCAACCTGATAATTAAGGGTTATTGGGTGAATTAGCGCCTTTTCTAGTTTGATCTAGACTTAAAGTAGTCTTCTCGGAGAAGCCCTATGCGCCTTGTTATAATCAGTTTGCTGTTATGGTCACTTAATGCGGTATCGGCTGAAAAAAGCGCCGGTACAATTGATGAAGTTTATAAACTTAGCCCCGTTATTTATGATGTTAAAGGAATGGGCAACTGGCAAAAAGGCAGCCGAAGCGGCCAAATCCGTTTGATTCTTACACGCCTAGCAAAGCAAGATGAAGTGTTTTTGCAATGGGTACAGTGGAATGACAAAGGGCCAGAAATCGTAAGAAGCACAGTAGAGGTCAAAGAGATTCAGGCGCAAGGACGTTTCAAAGTTGATTTTATTCGCAGAGAAACGGTGGGTCACTCTCGCCACATCATTTTAGGGTTAGAAAACCTGCATGATAAATCATCGACGCGAGTGATTATTCAAGTGCAAGACTTGGGGGTATATACCTTCAAATTCGAATAACCCCATCTATGAAGCCTATCCAATCATGGTGAGCAATGCATTTTTGTATGTTTGCTTTTTTTGTTTGTAAATCGGCAGCTACTTTTTGTATTTGTGTTTCTGCATCTTTAAAAGAAAACCTTTCTGTTTTCGCATCTAATACCATTGAGTTATGATGGCCAAAGCCTGCACTTTTTCGGTTACCGTATAGGGCTTTGTAACGTTCAGGTGTCTTGTGTTTCGCTTAAAAGGTCAATGGCACTGATTAAATTGTCTGGTTTGAGTCGAGGTGGCATTTGTGCAAATTGACCAATACCTTCTACTAGTTGTCCCTCAGCATGTTCATAGGCTTCTCTTTCTGTACTGCGATCAATTGTGAGGGTTTCAAAATCAAACAGTTGAGTATCGGCTAGCTGCGAAGGTGCTATGTTTTGCATGGCACTAAAAACTTGTTGCACGCGGCCAGGGGTATCTATTTCCCACTGAGTCAGCATGGCCTTTATGTTTTGGCGTTGCAGGTTTTCTTGGCTGCCGCATAAGTTACAAGGAATAATTGGGTAGCGTTTGATGTTTGAAAATTCACTTATTTCGCTTTCTTTGCAGTACGCCAAAGGGCGAATCACAATGTTGCGTTTATCATCGCTTAGTAACTTGGGTGGCATAGCTGCAAAGCGGGCACCATAGAATAAGTTTAAAAATAACGTTTCAACGATATCATCGCGGTGATGGCCCAGCGCGACTTTGTTACAGTTGATGTCTTCAGCGAAGGCGTAAAGTGTTCCACGGCGTAGGCGAGAGCACAGGCCGCAGGTTGTTCGGCCCTCAGGTACTTTTTCTTTGACTACCGAATAGGTGTCGCGGTTGACGATGTAATATTCAATATCCAGTGTGTCTAGGTAGCTGGGTAAAATGTGCTCAGGAAAACCAGGTTGTTTTTGGTCTAGGTTAACAGCCACTAACTCAAAGTTAACAGGGGCACTTTTTTGTAGGCTGATGAGCATATCCAGCATGGTGTAGCTGTCTTTTCCGCCTGATAGGCAAACCATAATACGGTCGCCTTCTTCAATCATATTAAAGTCGGCAATGGCTCTGCCCACGTCTCGACGAATACGTTTTTGAAGTTTATTAAATTCTGTTTTTTGCTTTTTGTCTGCATCAGGTGTCTTAGACACACTGGCATCAATGAACTGAACCATTCTACAACCTAGCTAAACCTGCTTAAGGCGCGGATTCTAGCGCAAATAGTACCTGTTTGCCTATGAAATAGGGTTATAAGAGGGGTGTGTTTTTACGTCAAGCAGATGGAATCGCTTGTTTTTAGGCATTCAAATGCTTCATGCGTGGGCCGTTTTGTTCGTCCGCTGGCGATACAGCTGAGGTCTCTAGTTTTTAACCCGTCAGCTTTCTCTAAAAGTCAGATTTATAGTTCTTACAGTGGTCATTTAATTTTAAGCCAAAACCCCAAATTGGACTATTGTGTGTTTCTTGTGTGTCGATATTATGCAATTGAATCATAAGTGTTAATTATGCAAACATACTTGGAGAGATCACAATGAAATTTAAAATCATCAGTATTGCACTCATGCTGGCTTTCGGTGTTCAAGCTAATGCTGGTACGGTAAGAATTCATAATAACGATTCTAAAACCCATGTTGTTAAAATAAAGTGCAATGGCAGTAGTAAAAATGTGCAGGTAAATGGTTCAGCAACATCGTCTTATACGTTTCATTCGACAGCCAGTAGCTGCGACATTGTGGGTGGCACTGTGAGTTTTCCTGTGTCAAAACTAGAAGATGGGCAGTCTTGGAAATTTAAAAACGATAAAGCGTCACAGAACTAATTAACTATTTTTTGTATTTGTTTGAGTAAAAAGATAGGCGATAGATAACAGCGACGCGAGTGTTTTTATTAATCGTGGCGCTTTTATCTTATGCGGCCAAGTTTGATTGTTTTTTAAGTAGCTTAAAGCGCTCAATGTAAGCGTTAATCGTAGCGTGTGGGCGACTATGAAAATGGCGATGCCAAAATTTTGCCATCGCTTCTAGATCATCGGCATGAGGTAATGCTTTGCCTTTGCGTTCATATAAAAGCCACGCGATGGCCGTGGCGTAGCGTAAATTGGTTGTGAGCTCTGAGTGAGGGTTTAACAAAAACTCATGCTGACTCGCCAACCCCCGTACTTTACTGGCTAGGTCTGGATTTTTTGCTAGGTAATGATCCCACAGTAATTGGTGGCTTCTTGGTGTGATGTGATAAACACCTAAGCCACGGCCTTGTTGCGCTTTGAGTTCATAACCTAAAGAAGATTCAACGGCAGCGGTTCCCATTAATAATGTTTCAGCGGCTAAAGAATATTGGTTTAGATACTCTAACGTGGGTTTAATAACCAAGTGCCTAAGTTCATCAGGGCACAATCCCATGGTTCTTGTCCTTGCATTCAGTGTGTAAACGCTTCATGTGTGAAGTTAGTTAAACACTAGATGCTAATATGAAAAAAGCAAAAAATACTTGCAATTTATTTTTTGCTTTAATCTCAATACGTTACTGGACTAGGGATGTTGTTGGTCGCAGTTAGTTTGCGGTTCAGGGTTGCCAGATAAGGCATTTAATTCGGGGGTGTTGAGCAGTGTTATTTCTTTGCCTTCCGTTTTAATTAACTCACTTTTCTGAAAGCGAGTAAAAATACGACTGACGGTTTCTACGGCTAAGCCCAAGTAGTTGCTTATGTCGACACGGGACATCGATAATCGGAAGGACTTAGCTGAAAAGCCTCGACGTTCAAAACGATTGCTCAAATCTAATAAAAAATACGCCATGCGTTCATCGGCACTTTTCTTTGAAAGCTGAAGCATCATTTGCTGGTCTTGGCGAATCTCACCACTCATGTTACGCATGATTTGTTTACGTAAGCCTGAAATTTCGTCGCAAAGGGTTTCGAGTTGTTCCAGTGGAAGCTCACACACGGTCGTGGTTTCAAGTGCTTTTGCTGATAGCGGGTAAGTATCTTCAGAGTAACCAGATAAACCCACTAATTCACTGGCTAGATGAAACCCTGTGATTTGTTCTTCGCCGCTTTGTGCAACTGCGTAGGTTTTAATCGCCCCAGTACGAATGGCATAAATGGCTTTGAATGGGTCGCCTTGCTTGAACAGTAGCTCACCTTTTTGGATTGGGCGGCCACGTTTAATGACTTTATCCAATGCATCTAGGTCGGCGCGTTCTAACGCGATAGGAAGACACAGAGAATTCAGGCTACAGGTACTGCAATGGGTTTGACCACTTTTGCTTGAAGCCAAAAAGTGAACAGACTGCGTATCCTTTGACATGATGACTCCTGAAGCTTGCGGTAAAACTAAAAGTTATAAGGTTAATACTATTATTTATAAGGACTATTGTCAGTCTTAATTTACTAACCAAGGGGCTATTATGGTCCAAACGCCAAAGATCACAATGCTGCCGCCAAGTATTAGTTTAACGAACCAATGACGCTTAAATTGGTTTAGCTGTGCGGTGAATACGGCAAAACTAAGTAACGCTGGAATATTTCCCAATCCAAATGCCATCATGAGTGTGGCGCTGTGTAATGGATTAGCCGAAACCAATGCCCAGCTTAATGTGCTGTAAACCAGGCCACAGGGGAGTAAACCCCAAATTAACCCAAGCCCTAATGCATGTTTTACCGAGCGCACGGGTAGTACATGCTTACTTAGCGGCTGAATGTACTTCCAGAGTTTGGAGCCACCTTTTTCAAGCCAGATTAAGCTTTTAGTCGAGCCCAAAACATAAAAACCCATCAGAATTAAAATAATACCGGACAGCGAGCGCAGTATGGCGCCAGCGAGTTCATGGCTTGATGCGAGCCATAGGCCGATAAACCCAGCAATTAAACCAATCACACCGTAAGTTGTAATTCGCCCAAGGTGGTAGCTGAGTTGCAGCATCATAGGTCTTGAGTGTTGCGTATTGAGGGACAGCGCGCCAACGATGCCGCCACACATGCCCATGCAGTGAATGCTGCCAAAAAGCCCTAATAAAAACGCTGTTAGGTAAGAGAGCGGTTCAATCATTGGCTAGAATCTTTAGTCTCTTTATCGGCTTGTGTTGCATCAGGTTGTGATTCTTTTTTATCAGGCGCGGCGTCATCGTCAAATAAAATGCGATGGGCTGGGCTATCTAAATCATCAAATTGCCCGCCTTTGTTTGCCCAAAAGAAAATCGCCACACCTGCTGCAATGAACAGCAGGGTAACCGGAATCGTTATAAAGATAATTTCCATACAACCTCAATTATTTAGGCAATTTGTTTAAGCGCAATGCATTAAAAACCACAACGAGCGAACTGGCCGACATGCCAATGGCGGCTAAATAAGGGGGAAGTAATCCCAAGGCGGCTAGGGGAAGAACGCTACTATTGTACAGCAATGCCCAAGCTAGGTTTTGTTTAATAATACGCGCGGTTTTATGCGCTTGCTTAACAAGCTGTGGTAAGCGTGTCAGTTGATTATTGACGAGAATGACATCGGCATGGGTTTTCGCTAAATCACTGGCACTGCCAATGGCAATAGAGACGGGGGCTTGTGCTAAAACCGGCACGTCATTGATGCCGTCACCTACCATAATGCTGGCGTCATTAGGATCTTGCTTTGCAAGGTAATCCAATTTGCCTTGAGGGCTGACACCGCCATTAAATTGTTCAATGCCTAAGGTGTTTGCCACGTGGCTAACATGGGTGCTTTGATCACCGCTTAATAGTTCGCAGTGAAATGATAATTTTTTTAGCGCTTCGATTGTTGTTTTGGCATTGGGGCGTATTTCATCACTAAGTAAGAACCAGGCTAACACGGTATCGCGATCGGCCAGTGCAACCCAGTGTCGCGGATCAGGTGGCGTCACTGAGATTAGGTGGCTGCTAATAAAAGAGGCCGTACCAATTTTATACTCAATGTTATCAATCACACCGCTGATGCCTTCGCCTGCGTGATTATGGATATGGGTTGCGGGCAGCAATTGTGCGTGCTGGAAAGCATGGGCAATTGGGTGCTGACTAAAATGCTCTAAGCTGGCTGCAATTTGCAGCGGGTTAACCTGTTTTGCATTCACAATTTGGGTTTGTTCGATGGCTAATTGGCCAAGGGTGAGTGTGCCCGTTTTATCAAAAATGATGCGACTGCTCTTACGCAGGGTTTCTAGTACATGGCCACGGGTGATGAGCACGCCATTACGCCTTAATGCCGTTGTGGCGGCTGTAAGGGCGGTTGGTGTGGCAAGGGACAGTGCACACGGGCATGTGGCAACCAGTACCGATAAGGTAATCCAAAATGCACGGTCACTATCAATAAAATACCAGGTAGTGAAGACGATAACGGACATAAGCAGTACGCCTGCTACAAAGTACTGAGCCAGAGTGTCGGCCAGTTGAGCAATTTTGGGTTTATCCTGCGAGGCTCGATCAAGCAGAGACATGATGGTCGAAATTTGAGTGTCTTTACCAATGGCGGTCACACGCACATCAATTGGATTTTCGACGTTTAAACTGCCAGCGATAACGGCGTCATTGATATTTTTGTGTAAGGGGATGAACTCACCGGTAATAATGGATTCATCAACACTGCTGTTGCCATTCACTATGATGCCGTCGGTTGCAATGGTGCTGCCCGGTAAAATACGAATACAGTCACCAATGACTACTTGGTTAATGGGGAGTAATGCTTCGTCGCCATTTTCAAGAATTTTAACGCAGGCTCTTGGCATTAAATTGTGCAACTCATTGCCAGCCTCGCCATTACGCAAGCGGGCGCGGGTTTCTAAAAAGCGACCGACCAATAAGAAAAACGTGAACATACACACGCTGTCAAAGTAGACCTCTTCACCATGGGTGAACGTCGAGTACACACTGGCAATGTAAGCGCCGCCGATGGCAATCGATACTGGTACATCCATGGTGAGATGACGGGTTTTAATGTCGCGAATAAAGGCGCTAAAAAAAGGTCGAGCGCTATAAAGAATGACGGGCGTTGTAATGAATAACCCAGCAAACCGAAAATATGTTTCAAACTTTATGAAAACGCCAGCCCAGTCATCGGCATACAATGGAACAGCGAACATCATGGCTTGCATGGTGCCAAGGGCGGCTAGTACTAATCGTTGTATTGCTTGTTTTTGTTCTGCTTGTAGCTGCTGCTGTGCGGCGTCTGGGGTGTAAGGTTGTGCCTTGAAACCCAGAGTATAAATGCGAGAAATAATATCACTAAGGGGTGTGATGTCTTGCTGCCAAGTAATGTACAGCTTGTGCTGGCTTAAGTTGAGCTGGACGGCTTGCACACCAGCAAAACGTTGCAGTTGTTTCTCAATCAACCACCCACAGGCCGCGCACGTAATGCCTTCAATAATGAGTACAGTTTCAAAATGGCTGTCTGTTTGGGTGGCGATGTCGGCTAACACATCTGTGTTATCAAATAGTGTCAGCTCTTGGCGAATCGATTGGGGTAGGGTGTCTATGGTGAAGTCAGGCGTTGTGTTTGTATCACTGCGATATTGATAAAACGACTCGCTGCCGCTTTCTACAATGGCATTAGTAACCGCTTGGCAGCCCACGCAACACATATCGCGGGCTTCACCAAATACACGAGCGGTTAAGTGAAGATTTTCGGCAACCGCTTGCCCGCAGTGATAACAATTACTCATAACTAGATGGCGATCGGCACGCCGTTTTTGACCCAAACATCTTTACGAACACGCCATTGCTGTTCGGTAGATTCAACCAGTAAATAATAACGACCATTTTCGGTTGGTTCGATAAACCCAACATAGCGCTTATCTTTCGTTAGCTGTAAGTGTGACTCACGGTCTTTTTCAGGAATAGTAGGGTGACCTAATGTAACTTTTAGAGTGCTTGGAGGATTTTGACGTGAGTTGATGAGATTCAAACTCAGTTCATTGCCGTCAGCTTGAATTTCAATACGGATATCCAATGATTTTGCTTTCTTATCCCACTGTAACTCTTGGTTGTAGGCTAAGCCGTCTTTGTAGTAATCATCACGTACTAGGGTGTCTTTATTTAAAATCGATATGGTGAGTAAGCTCAAACCAACAATGATTGAGGTTAGCGGGAACCCGATAAGCATCCAAACATAGGGTTCTTTGTACCAAGGGCGTTGTAATTCAGTCATGGTGATTACTGCTATATCAAATAAGAGCGCCAGTGTAATCATTGCACTGGCGCTGAACAAGTTTTAAGGCGGGTTGGTAGCGGGTTTTTCTTACAAACTCCCTGCTTGTTATCCGCCTGCCGGACCGATAAAACGGCTTTCTTCTACTGCGCTTAAGCCATCATCACGTGTCACTGTAAAGAGCACGTCCGTTCGAGATTTTTTTAATTCCCACGGAACCACAATGAGATTCAATGGCATTGAGCCCACATCGCCCGGCATAAGATGAATTTTGGTTTTACCGCTTAGTTCACTGCCATCAAGGCCTTTTGCACTGATTGTAAATACGTGCTCTTCTGACGACATGTTCATAACTTTGGCAAAATAACTGTTTTGTAGGCGACCATCACTGGTATTGGTGTACAAGGCGCCTCGATCTCGAATCACGTCAAGTTCGATGGGTGAACGGTCGAAAATGGAGTACATGAAAATGCCGATCATAATAACCAATGCGCTCGCGTAGCCAACGAGTTTAGGTCGTAAAATATGGACCTTGTTGCCTTTTAAAGCGTGCTCATTGGTATATCGAATCAGGCCTCTTGGGTAGTGCATTTTATCCATGATTTCATCGCATGCGTCGATACAAAGCGCACAACTGATGCATTGGTATTGTAAGCCTTCACGAATATCAATGCCCACCGGACAAACCTGAACACACATGTTGCAGTCAACGCAGTCACCAATATTTTGCTCAATAGGATCGACGCCTTTTTTACGGGCACCGCGGCCATCACCCCGTTCACCGCGACGCTCGTCGTAAGAGACAATCAATGTATCTTGGTCAAACATAACGGCTTGGAAGCGAGCGTATGGGCACATGTGTGTACACACCATTTCTCTTAGCCAGCCAGCATTGCCGTAAGTGGCAAGTGTGAAAAACAATAACCAAAAACTTGCCCAATGATCTTCAATAGCAAACGTGATGATGTCAGGCACTAACTCTCGAATAGGGTAAAAGTAGCCGACAAACGCGACCCCTGTGGCAAACGAAATAACAATCCAAATACTGTGCTTAGATAATTTTTTGAAAAACTTAGACGCCGTGAGCGGTGCTTTGTCTAACTTCATGCGTTGATTGCGGTTGCCTTCAATTTTTTCTTCTACCCACATGAAGATAAACGTCCATACGGTTTGAGGGCAGGTATAGCCACACCAAATGCGTCCAGCTAGGGTAGTGATGGTGAATAGGCCAAAGGCACAAATAATCAGCAGCCAAGATAATAATATGAAATCTTGTGGCCAGAATGTCAGGCCCCAAATGTGAAACTCACGGCTTGGTAAATCAAACCACACCGCTTGCGTACCGTTGATGTTAATCCACGGTGTAATGAAATAGGCGAGCATTAAGCCCCAGAGTGAAAATGTTCTTAGTTTGTTGAAAAAGCCATTAATGGCACGGACATAAAGCTTGCCGTTTACTTTGGCCGAAACGCCTTCATATTGTTCACTGGCGTTAAAAGGGGTGACATCTTTGACAGGGATTTCTTCACTCATACTGACCACCTTAATAGCAAGAAGTGTCATGCCAAACGATATTGTCTTTTTTATAGTTTAGAGGCTGTTGTTGAATGACGGTAATGAATCATGTCATTTCTTTGTTATGCGCCTAAGACATACTTCTGTAGATTTAATTTGTAATGAGTCTAATACATTAGCTTGCGCTAATGAATATAAAAAAAGCGGCATATAGCCGCTTTTTCATGGTTTATTGAGTCAGCTCAATTAATCTTTAGTTTGTGATAAAGAATAAACGTAAGCTGAAACAACATGGATCTTATCTTCACCTAAAATCTCTTTCCAAGCTGGCATAACACCGGCACGACCATGTTTAATGGTGAAATCAATTTTAGCTTCGCTGCCGCCGTACAACCAAATGTTATCCGTTAGGTTGGGTGCGCCAACTGCTTGCATGCCTTTACCGTCGCCACCATGACAGGCCGCACAGGCTTGAGCAAACAGTGCCTTACCTTTTGACGCATCACCAGAGCCTTCACGGCCGGATAGTGCCAGTACGTGAGCAACAATGTCAGTACGTTCTTCAGCGGTCATGTTTGGTTTCAGACCGTTTGCAGGCATGGCACCATTACGGCCATTTGTCAGGGTTGCTTTAATAGCAGCAGGAGAGCCGCCATACAACCAATCGTGATCCGTTAGGTTAGGAAAACCTTCTGAACCTGATGCCGTTGGGCCATGACAAACAGAGCAGTTAGAAGCATAAATGCGTTGGCCTGTTGCCAGTGCTTCTTCATTTTGTGCAAGCTCTTCAACGCTCATTGCCGTTAGTTTGTCGTAGTAAGGCTGATATTTCTCTTCAGCTCTGGCTACTTCATCTTCCCACTGACCAATTGAGCTCCACTTAGAGAAGCCAGTCCAGTCACCAATGCCGTAGATTAGAATGTAAACAAAACCAAATACGATGGTTGACCAGAAAAAGTACATCCACCACTTTGGTAGTGGGTTGTCTAATTCGTGGATGCCATCAAACGAGTGGCCCGTGGTTTGGTCTGTTTCTTCATCAAAGTTCTGACCGCGTTTGGTCACAATGATCAGGGCGCCACTAGCAATCATGGAGCCTATAACAATGACACTTACCCATATGTGCCAAAAGGTTGTTAATTCAGTCATCTTTCTCTCTCTCTGCGTCTGCTGTACGTTGCGCGATTTGTTCGTCTTTAAAAATCATATCGGCGTCATCGTCAAAGCGATTCTTGCGAGATGAGCTGTAAGCCCACGCAATGATTCCTAGAAAAGCGATTAAAGCGAATACGGTACCTAAACCGCGAACGTCGTTAATATCCATAACTCTACCGTTTTTGGGTTAGAACTGTGCCAAGCTGCTGTAGATACATAACAAGCGCGTCGATTTCACGTACGCCGTCAGCTGCATCTTTAGCACCCGCAATTTGCTCATCAGTGTAAGGCACACCAACGAAGCGCAGAGCTTTCATTTTTTTAGGCGTATCTCGACCGTCAACTTTATCTTCAAACAACCATGGGAAAGCAGGCATGTTAGAAGAAGGAACAACGTCACGAGGGTTATATAAATGCGCACGGTGCCAGTCATCAGAGTAACGTTGACCAACTCGAGCCAAATCAGGACCCGTACGTTTAGAACCCCATAGGAATGGGTGCTCATAAACGTGCTCACCAGCAAGAGAGTAGTGACCATAGCGCTCTGTTTCAGCACGGAATGGACGAATCATTTGGGTGTGACATACATGGCAGCCTTCACGGATGTAGATGTCACGGCCTTCTAGTTCAACTGCGCTTAATGGCTCAAGGCCTTCAATTGGCTCAGTTGTCTCTTTCAAGAAGAATAGAGGAACAATTTCTGCCAGTGCTCCCCAGCTGATTGCAATGACAATCAGCACAATCATTAATGGCAGGTTCTTTTCGACGATATCATGTTTCATACTAATTTCTCGCCCTTATACTTGTGCTAGCTTAGCTTGTTGTTCGGCATTGGCACTGCGTACCGTTTTATAGGTGTTATAAGCCATAAGAAACATGCCGCTTAGGAATATAGCGCCACCTAAGGCACGAACAAAGTAACCAGGATAAGAGGCTTCTAGAGACTCTACAAAGCTGTAAGTTAGCGTGCCGTCAGCGTTAACTGCGCGCCACATCAGACCCTGCATAATACCGTTAACCCACATCGCAACGATGTACAGAACCGTACCGATAGTCGCTAGCCAGAAGTGAATGTTGATCAACTTGATTGAGTACATTTCACCTTGTTTCTTACCAAGCACAACCGGAAGCATGTTGTAGATAGCACCAATCGATACCATTGCAACCCAACCTAGCGCACCAGAGTGTACGTGGCCGATGGTCCAGTCTGTGTTGTGAGACAGAGCGTTAACTGTTTTGATTGCCATCATTGGGCCTTCGAACGTAGACATACCGTAGAAAGACAACGATACAACCAAGAAACGTAAGATAGGGTCAGTACGCAGCTTATGCCAAGCACCTGAAAGGGTCATCATACCGTTGATCATGCCACCCCAAGATGGAGCAAGAAGGATCAAAGACATAATCATACCAGCCGATTGCGCCCAGTCTGGAAGAGCAGAATAGTGCAAGTGGTGAGCACCGGCCCAAACGTAGATAGAGATCAACGCCCAGAAGTGAACAATAGACAAACGGTAAGAGTAAACCGGACGTTCTGCTTGCTTAGGTACGAAGTAGTACATGATGCCTAGGAAGCCAGCGGTTAAGAAGAAACCTACCGCATTGTGGCCATACCACCACTGAACCATCGCATCGATTGCGCCGGCGTAAATCGAATACGATTTAAAGGCACTAACCGGAACAGCAAGGCTGTTGAAAATATGAAGAACAGCGATCGTGATGATGAACGCACCAAAGAACCAGTTAGCCACATAAATATGAGGCTGTGAGCGCTTGGCGATGGTGCCAAAGAACACAATGGCGTAACACACCCAAACAATGGTAATCAGGATATCGATTGGCCATTCAAGCTCTGCATATTCCTTAGTAGACGTTAAACCTAAAGGTAAGGTGATTGCGGCTGCAACAATAACAGCTTGCCAACCCCAGAAGGTAAACATGGCTAAAGAATCAGAGAAAATACGAGTTTGACAAGTGCGCTGTACAACATAGTAAGAAGTAGCAAAAAGGGCGCAGCCGCCGAATGCGAAAATAACCGCATTAGTATGTAAAGGACGTAAACGGGAGAACGTCAGATACGGAATCTCAAAGTTCAGCTCAGGCCAAACAAGTTGAGAGGCGATCAAGACACCAAGGGACATGCCCACGATACCCCAGACCACAGTCATGATGGCAAAATATTTTACCACCTTATAGTTATAGGTTGGATGCTCTACAGCAGTGCTCATGATTAAGTTCCATTCGCAGCAAGTTAAAAAATCGGCGCAATTATCAGTAAAGGCGGGTGTAAATGCAATGAAAAGCCATTAAAAGCCATGATACACATCAACCTTTTATCGAGTGATAACAAATAGTTAGCTATTTTGTTTAAAAAATGCTCAGTAATCACTCAGGGGTTTGGTGTTTATAAGCTTAGCAGCGAATTTGTTGGATGGTTAAAAATACAACACCTGACATTTTCAGCCACTGGCATTACACTATGCGCCTTTATTTAGGACGTTAAATCCATGCTGATTGTTGATGGCGAATCACACTCAATAACATGTGTGTTTGCGCATGGTGCTGGGGCACCGATGGACAGCGACTTCATGAATACAGTCTCTAGCGGCTTATCCAAAATGGGTATTCGCGTTGTGCGTTTTGAATTTCCTTATATGCAAGAGCGGCGATTAAGTGGTAAAAAGCGTCCCCCTAATCGTCAGCCTGAATTGCTTGAGAGTTTTAATAAAGTATTAGCGGGGCAAAAAGGCCCAATTGTCTTGATGGGTAAATCAATGGGTGGGCGAATGGCGAGTATTCTGGCCAGTGAGCAAACCGAAACCGCAAATATATTAGGTGTCCTAGCGCTAGGCTATCCCTTTCACCCTCAAGGGAAGCCAGAAAAACTGCGCATTGATCACTTGCCTAATGTAAATGTGCCCATGGCCGTTGTGCAAGGCACACGGGATGCGCTAGGGAATCAAGACTTAGTCACGCAGCTACCATTGCCAGCCAGTTTGGCCTTCTTGTGGTTAGAAGATGGCGATCACGATCTTAAGCCTAGGGTAAAAAGTGGTTTTACCCATGCAGAACATATAGATAAAACAATTCAGTTTTGCGCTGATTTTATTAAGCGCTGCTATTAATTTTAATTCTTAGGTTATTAAACCTAATGACTGTGAGTACCCCGCTGTAATGGCTATGACACAACTAATCCTGTTATGTAGACAGGGCTTTGAAGCTGAAACCGCCGCTGAAATTCAAGATGTTGCATCTCAAGCTGGCTGTTTTGGCTATTGTAAGACGCAAGCTGATCAAGCATATGTGAGTTTTTTTGCTGAAGACCATCAGCTTAAACAAATCATTGAGCATGTTAGTTTTCGCCAGCTAATATTTGTGCGCCAATGGTTTATCTGTGGTGAGGCGATAGAGTTAGACGGCACTGATCGAGTCTCTTCTATTATGCAAAGTTTAGAAGGTACGCCTCATTGTGGCGAAGTGGAGTTGATTCACGCCGACACCAATGAAGCAAAAGAACTAAGCCGTTTATGCAAAAGCTTAACAGGGCCGCTAGCTGCCACATTAAGAAAGAAAAATAAACTAAGCGCTAAGCGCAGCCATAAAATCCCGCGCCTAATGATATTTTTAATTGATGGCCAGCATGCCCATGTTGGATATCACTTTACTAATAATGCATGCAAATGGCCTGACGGTATTTTGCATTTGAAATTCCCTAAAGACGCACCTAGTCGCTCAACGCTAAAGCTTGAAGAAGCTTGGCATTGGTTTGTGCCTAAGCGCCAGTGGGGCGAACGCTTAAGTGCCGGAATGCGTGCAGTTGACTTAGGTGCTGCACCGGGCGGTTGGACGTGGCAGTTAGTCAAGCGCAGCATGATGGTTGACGCGGTTGATAATGGTCCAATGAAAGGCGCTTTAATGGACTCTGGCCAAGTAACCCATCATCAAGAAGACGGTTTTAAATTTAGCCCGAGTAAAAAAGCCCATTGGATGGTATGTGATATGGCTGAAAGCCCTATCAAGGTGGCAGACAGAATGGCGCATTGGATTGTAAATGAATGGTGTCATGAAACCGTGTTTAATTTAAAATTGCCAATGAAAAAGCGCTATTTAGAAGTACGTCAGTGCTTGGAGTTAATCGAAGAAAAATGCCAAAGTGCCAACATCAATGTTGAAATTTCAGCTAAGCATTTGTACCACGACCGTGAAGAGATCACGTGTCATGTTCGTCGACTTTATTAGCCTCTAATTAGTTCTTATGAGTCAGCCTTATCAAAGGCTGGCTCTCTTTTTAAACCTTCTTTATATTATTTCGATCTTGTGATCTACGCATCATAGGCCTGTTAATCCGTTCTCATTTATCACCTTGCTTGTCACGCTGAATCAACCCCCTGATACCTAGAGTCAAGTTTCCCATAGATAACCCACCTATATTAGCCACCACTGACAGTGGGTGCTATTTATGACTGTCATAAAAATGCAAACAAATGCCTTGAATATGAAACCTGTGAAAACAGGTTTGTTTTCCGTTAGTTGGTGTACTTAGGTATGCCATGTGCAGTCAACTTAAATGAGTAAGTCATATGTCGGCATTAGCAGAAGTAATTGATCAAGATGTTCAAACGTTAATGGACAGTGTGGGTGGTAATAGTGCGCAACTGCCAGTTGGTGAATTGCGACTTTTAAATCACGTGCCGTTAATGTCGGATGCTGGAGGTCGTTACGGTAAAGGACATGTCGTCACTGAAATGATCATTGACCCTGAGTCTTGGTTTTTTAAATGTCATTTTCCCGATGACCCAATTATGCCAGGTTGTTTAGGCATTGAAGGCTTGTGGCAAAGTTTAGGTTTGTATTTGGCGCTTAAAGGTTTTAAAGGCAAAGGTCGAGCACTTGGCGTGAGCAGTTTGAAATTTTCTGGTGAGGTATTGCCAACGGCCAAGCGTTTACAGTTTCAATTACATATTCGTAAAGTAGTTGAACGCGATTGGGTGATTGCCTTAGCCGATGGTGAAGTCCTCGTGGATGGCAAACTTATTTACGAAGCAAAAGATTTGAAAGTGGGTATTTTTCCTGAAGCGAAAAAGCCTGAAAAAAATACAGAGGAAATAAAATGAATCGCGTAGCCGTTGTTGGAGTGGGCTTAGTATCAAGCTTAGGGAATGATTGGAAAACGGTACGTGATCATTTGTATTTTAGTAAAAGCGGCATTCGCGTTAACGAAAGTTTTATTGAGAAAGGTCTGCGTTCACAAATAAGTGGCTACATTGATTGCCCGGAAGTTGAAAATATTGATCGTAAACTGCGTCGTTTCATGGGGACGAATGGTGAGTGGTGCCATATAGCAATGGAGAGGGCCGTTCAGCAATCAGGCATATCACAAGAGCAATTAAGCAGCGATAAAACCACATTAATAGTGGGCGCAGGCGGTGTTGCCAGTGATGATTTAGTGGATGCGATTAAGGTATTAGAAACATCAGGTATTAAAAAAATTGGACCGTATCGAGTGACTCGAGAAATGGGCAGCGCACCTTCGGCGCAATTGGCAACCAATTTTAAAATCAAAGGGCCGAGCTTTTCGATTTCATCTGCGTGTGCCACCAGTGCACATTGCATCGGTACCTGTTATCAGCAAATTAAAATGGGCTTGATGACAACTGCAATAGCCGGTGGCGTTGATCAAGCACATTGGTCACATGCCATGCAATTTGATGGCATGGGTGCGTTATCAACACAGTTTAATGACCAACCTGAAAAAGCGTCTCGTCCTTACGACCGTGAGCGAGATGGGTTTGTTATTAGTGCCGGTGCTGGCATTGTCATTTTAGAAGAATGGGAGCACGCAAAAAATCGTGGCGCAAATATTCTTGGTGAAATTATTGGCTTTGGCGCAAGCAGTGATGGTGACAACATGGTTGCCCCTAGTGGCGAAGGCGCTGAGCGAGCAATCAGGATTGCATTAAAAGATGCGGGTATTCAAAACGTTGATTACATCAATACACATGGCACCAGTACACCAAGAGGCGATTTAACAGAATTAAAAGCCATTGAAAATGTGTTCAAAAATGATGTGCCTTATATTAGCTCAACGAAATCGTTATCTGGCCATGGTTTAGGGGCAGCAGGGGTTCATGAAACTATTTTTAGCTTGATCATGATGCAAGATGGATTCATTAGTGCATCGGCTAATATCGATAATCTTGAAAAAGAAGTTGAACACTTGCCTTTGGTTCGTCAGCGCATAGAACAAAAAGTAGAAACAGTTTTAAGTAATAGCTTTGGCTTTGGTGGAACCAATGCATGTCTTGTTTTTAAGGCAGCATAAGGTTCTAGATTAAATAAAAAATAAGAGTTTAGGGGTGGTTTATGGGTTATCAGCCAAGAATAAAAAATAATATTTGCACAAATGCTCATCCGGTTGGGTGTTATTACAATGTTTTTCAGCAAGTGCAAGCCGCCTCTGATAATCCATTAAAAGAGCTTCAAGGTAAAACGGCATTAGTTATTGGGGCAAGTTCGGGTATTGGTTTGGCCTCGCGAATTGCACTGACCTTTGCCGCAGGTATGGATACATTGGGTGTTTATTATGATCGCGCTGCCCAGGCACACAAATACGGCAGTGCGGGTTGGTATAATAACCAAGCATTTGAATATTACGCGCGCCGTGCAGACAAACTGGCTTTTAGCTGTAATCAAGATGCCTATCAGCGCAATGCAAAAGACTGGGTTGTTCAAAAGTTACAGCAGAGCGAGAAACAAATTGATGTTTTGGTGTACTCACTTGCGTCACCTAAGCGCAGCATTAAAGGCGTTGCGGAATATGTGAGTGCGATTAAACCCATTAATGCCCCTTTCCATGGGCGCACACTGGATGTATTCAAAGGCGAGATTCGTGATATTGAGATTCAATCTGCCAGCCATGATGAAATAGACGCCACGGTTAAAGTCATGGGGGGAGAAGATTGGCAAGAATGGGTGAATGTTCTTAAAAAAGCGGGCGTACTGGCCCCTAATTTTAAAACCATTGCTTACAGTTATTTAGGCCCTGACCAAACTCAAGGCATTTATGGTAATGGGACACTGGGTCGAGCAAAAGCGCATTTGCACGAAACCGCCATTGCATTGGATGAAAATCTGAAAAAAATGGGCGCACGCGCGCACATCGGTTTATTGCAAGCACTGGTTACACCGTCTAGCTCGGTTATTCCTAGCCTGCCTTTGTACATGGCTGCGCTTAATCAAGAACAAAAGCGTGCAGGTAAGCATGAAACCACACTGCAACAGGTGATGCGTTTGTTTAACGATAGTTTGTTTAATGCCTCGGTAGCGCAATCAAGTGTGCGCTTGCGAGCTGATAATTTAGAGCGAGATGCGGTTATTCAGGCGAATGTAAATGCTATTTTAAACCAAGTTGATGCGGACAATTTAAACGATTTGGTTGACGTAGACAGCTTAAGGCAACAATTTTTACACCAATTTGGTTTTGCTTATGACTTTATTGATTATGGTCAAAAGCCGGACCCACTAACACCTCCCGCTATTCATGATTTTTCTCAGTTAATGGGCATGAAAAAAGCAGGGTAATTTAATCATCAGATTCTTAGGAGAATAAAATGTCTGATATTTTTCAACAAGTAGTAGAAGTCGTTGCAGAGCAGTTGGGTGTTGAGGCCGCACAGGTTAAGGCAGGGTCTCATTTTATTGAAGATCTAGGTGCAGATTCATTGGATACAGTGGAGCTATTAATGGCACTAGAAGAAAAATTTGATTGCGAGATTGATGAAGCATCAGCAGAAAAATTGACTCGTGTGCAAGACATTGTAGATTTTATTCAAGCATTAGAAACCGCTTAATTAAATTAATTTAAAAAGCCTCAGCCTTAAGTGGTAAATACTTACGGTCTGGGGCTTTTTTGTGCTCAATGAAAAATATTAATTGGCGTGACATTAAGGACGTGAGCTAAAGTATGAGCGTTCAGTTTTATGGGTAATTACATGCTTGGCGCATATGCTAACGGCCATTTGAGATGGAAAAAACAATTATTATTAGTTATGAATTGTAATAACAGTGAAGATAATAAATATGAGTAGGTATAGCGTCGTCTTAATTAGGGCTATAAATAATTAAAAGACATAAGTAAAAGGTCAGTATTACCAGTGTTCATAACTGATTGATCATGCATGGCAGAATAAAGGTGGGGATCAAAAATGATTGAAAGGGCATTGGTAATTTGGTTGATTATACTGGTTATGGCCATCGCTAATGGCATTCTGCGAGAAGTGCTTTTAGTCCCTTGGTTTGGCCAAGACCTTAGCTTTACTCTAAGTGGTATTTTGTTATGTGCTCTAATTCTTATGGTCATATATCTCATGTTGCCGTGGCTTGGTATTGCCAGACCTAAGCAGTATTGTGCAATAGGTTTTGGATGGTTGTTCCTTACGCTGGTTTTTGAGTTTACACTTGGGTATTTCATTCAAAATAAGCCGTTGTCGCAAATTTTAGATGCGTATACTTTCAAAGACGGTAATATTTGGCCTATTGTTTTGTTAGTGACGGCGTTCGCACCGTACATTGTCGCTAAAATTAGGCGTCTTGTATGAGCTATGTGATTACTTATTGGCTTTTTATAAGAAAAAATAGAATCGGTATCGTAGACACCATTCTTAATTTTAGTCAGCGCAAGCTGACGTTTGCATACTCAAGGAAGGATATATGTTCCCTATTGATGTTTGGATTACATTCACGCTGGCCTGCATGCTCTTGATTATATCCCCTGGCCCAGACAATATTCTGGCGATTGGTAGGGGGCTTAGCCAAGGTAAAGCCGCTGCCTGTATATCGGGATTATCATCCGGTATAGGTATATTGTTCCATGTTTTGACGGCCACTTTTGGGCTTACATTACTGATACAAACATCAGAGATAGCGTTTATGGTTGTAAAACTCGTCGGTGCTTGTTATTTAATTTGGCTGGGCATAAGAGTATTAAGGTCTGGGAACTTAATTAATCTTAAGCCAGCAGAGAAGCAGTCAACTAAAACGATCTTCTCAACGGGTTTATTATCGGCGGTTTTAAATCCTAAGCCAGGCATGTTTGTACTTGCGTTTATTCCTCAGTTTGTAAGCCCTGAATTGGGTTCAGTGACGACGCAAATGATTGTATACGGTGTTTGGTTTGCACTGCTAACGGGTATTGGGTTCTCACTGATGGGTATGTTTGCATCAAAACTTACTGGCTGGCTTCAAAATCGACCTAAAGTAACAAATGGTCTGAATGTTGGTGCAGGCCTAACGTTCATAACATCCGGTTTAGCCGTCGCTACGTTAAATCAGCGATAACACGACAGTGTTAAAAGTATTGCAAAAGGGGTAGTGCAGTAGGCTTACCCCTTTGATATTTGTTTTAGCCACTAATTCGGTGCTTTTTTATTGAGGGGTTAAGGCGTCACGAGTAAATAATGTACAAATATAAAAAACTATATGAGATTTCAAAGAAATTAGCCGATAAAACCTATGGGTTTCTTGATACAAAAGGACCGGGAATGGGGAATCATGCAACCAATCAAATTATTTCAGCCCTTTATTAATATTTTAGGCAACATAGATGCGTTATCAGAACAAGCGAGCTTTGATAGCATAGCTTGATATGGTCGATTAATTTTTTTGGGCTTTCGTAGATTAAATTATGGATATAGCCAATACGTTTCCGCCATTAACACCAGAATTAAATGTTCGTGACATTGCGGTATCTTTAGACTTTTATACGAGACTACTTGGCTTTAAAGTTTGCTTTTCGCGTCTAGAAGAAGGTTTTGCAACAATAGAGCGTGATGGTGTGTTCATCATGCTTGAGCAGGTAGATACACAGGAGCCCAGTGATGAGCCATGGCTGACTGCAGCGTTAGAATATCCGTTTGGTAGGGGGATTAATTTTCAGATAATCGTTACGGACTTTGAGGTTGTTTACGAGCGTTTATTAAGAAACGGTTATCCTATTAAGCTACCTTTAGAGCAAAGATCATATCGAGCAGGTGCTGAATTCATAAATGTGAGACAATTTATGATTATGGACCCAGATGGGTATTTACTCAGGTTAACTACTCATAATGCTAAGCATGACTTAACGGCTTAGCGATTAAAAATCGTCTAAATACAGGCTGTATCGATTTTATAACGATTAAT